>CADCVI010000125.1 GCA_902806105.1 uncultured Rubrobacteraceae bacterium | reverse complement strand
CACTCGTCGGATTACTACGGCTACGTCACCGAAACGCCCATCGAGAACGTTCCGGGCTACGTTGGCGCGCGGAGCGTACTCTAAGACCGGAACGGAAGAACCAACTACCTGGAGGCCACCCACGATGTTGAGGGTGGCCTCCTTCGTTTCTTGCTCGGCCGTCAACGAGAGAAAGACGATCAAACGAATCGCCAGGATGCCTTTATTCAAGGATCTGCCTGCCCCTGATCTACCTGGTGAGCGGCCTGGAACGCCTGGACCGCAGAGCCGCGCAGGGGGCGTCCCCGAGACGGCGTCCCCTGCGCGGCTGTCTCCCGGCTACCCGGAGGGCTTGTTGCCGAAGAGCTTGTTGCGGGACTCTTCGTCGAGCTCGTTCAGTGAGTACCTTAGCTCCTCGCCTACCTTGAGGCCGCGCTGCACGGCCGGGCGGGAGCTTACGGCGTCGAACCAGCGCTTGAGGTTCGGGAAGTCATTCAGGTCCTGACCCTGATTCTCGTGGGGGACCACCCACCCGTAGACGGCGATGTCCACTATCGTGTACTCGTCGCCGGCGAAGTACTCGTTTTCGGCGAGGTGACGGTCCATCACGCCGTAGAGGCGTGCGGCCTCGTTGGTGTAGCGGTCGACGGCGTAGGGGATAGTCTCGGGGGCATACTGGCGGAAGTGGTGGGCCTGTCCGAGCATCGGGCCGACCCCGCCCATCTGAAACATCAGCCACTGCATTGCCTCGTGTCTCGCGCGCGGCTCCCTGGGGAAGAGCTTGCCGGTCTTCTCGGCGAGGTAGAGCAGAATGGCCCCGGACTCGAAGAGGCTGATGGGCGCCCCGTCCGGGCCGTCGGGATCGACGATGGCGGGCATCTTGTTGTTCGGGCTTATCTCCAGGAACGTCGCCTCGAACTGATCGCCCGCACCGATGTTCACGGGCACGATGTTGTACGGCAGGCCCAGCTCCTCCAGCGCGATGCTGACCTTCCACCCGTTGGGGGTGGGCCAGTAGTAGAGCTCTATCGTCTCGGGCATCAATCCTCCGAACATATACGTTCTCGACGCGACACATTGTACCGGGCCTCCTCCCGACGGCTGTGTATCCGGCCTACCCGCTCACGCCCGAGAGGGTGGATCTCTGGCCCCCCGTCCGAGGCGCCGCCCGTTCTCGACCGCCTACGATGGTGTTCTCACGGTAGAGCAGCGCGAAGATTCGCGGAGGGAGGTCGGACGGATGATGTGGGACTGGCAGGCGTGGCGGTGCTTCGACGAGGTGCGAGAGACCTTCGAGGAGAGGGGCTGGGATCCGTGGCTCCCGGAGCGCCTGGACAACGAAGTGGTACCGCTCCTCGCGGAGTCCGGCGATCACCGCATCGCGTTCTTCGCGCGCGACCCCGGGAGCGGCGAGTGCATGTTCGAGCTGCGCGACAAGCGGCGCCCGGTAGCGGTGTTTATCCGGGGCACGGAGAGCATCCCCACGCCCGAGGATGCCTCCGCCCTCCTGGACGACCGCGGCGCCGCCCTTAGCCGCTCCTCGTCCCCCGACGACCGCGTGCTGTACGACCTGCCCGCGACCGCCGTCGGGTGAGACACGCGAAGATGGCGCGCATGCTACCTTAGAAGCTTATGCACAAGAACTTCACGTACTCGGATCCCAGGGGTAGCTTCACCTGGATCCACCCCGTGTCCTTGCAACGGGAGTACCTCGTCCCGCCGGAGGACCACGAAGAGGCGATCGAGCTTTTCAGGGCACACCCGGAGTTCGAGAAGCTCCTCCGGGCCTACCGCGAGGCATCCGAATCCCGGGGAGGGGCGACGGACGTCCGGGACGCCGTGAGATCAGGGCTCAAGCGGGTCGAGGATGTGGCAGATTCCATGCGCCGCGCCCGCGAGGCGAAGGACGAGAATGAGAAAGGCCGGGGCGGCGAGGCCCCGGCCTGAGCTGCTATAAACACCGAAAGGCAATTTTAGAGCAGGAGATCGACGCTCGAATGCATACCGGATGCCCTGCCCGACGAAGAGGAGCCATCCTCCGGCTCGCCGAAGTCGCGCATCACGTAATCGGGGACGTAGTACTCGCCGCTGGTGTCCGAGTTATTCATTCTGGATAGCCCGGACGGCTCGGATACAGCTTCTTTCTTCTCCGACATGAATTGTGCTCCCTATCTCGCGTAACCCCTGTGTCGGATTCTATACCCATCGCAAGCCTATATGCATCATCCAGCCGGCCTAACTCGTGTTAGATGGATCACAAAAGCATTGGACATTGGGTACGCTAGCCCTGCTTTGCCTCACGTTCCAAGGTGCAAGCCCGAGAAGATGGTCGGCGATCCGCCTCATTCTGCCCACTGATCGGGAAGTCCTGCTAGCCAACAGATCGTTGTTACGGTTTCCTCACATCAGGATAACGTTCGTACCGTGTCCGTGGAGTACCCACCAGGCGTTGCACCGGCCGCCTCTTACCTCGTGGACGTGGGCATGGTCCCCGAGGTCGCCTCCATGACCTCGGTCCCCAAGAAGATAGCTCACGGCGGTATAGGGGTCGCCCCGGTCGACATTATCCTGCCCGACGAGGGCGCGCGGAGGCTGGTCCGGGATCTCTGCACCAGGCGAACCCGTCCCGATCTATCCTGGTGCCAACCTCCATCGGGGAGCGGAGATCCACCCGAGGTTTCTGGAGGCGGGCGCGGGGACATAGGACTCGCGAGCTCTGGGGAGATCGGGGGATCGTTTTGACGGCTGGAATACTGCCGCAGATTAGCCGAGGCCGGGCTCGCTGATCTTCGAGGCGCCAGTAGTTGAGAACTGGAGCGCGAGCGGGACATCTTGCTGGAGGATCTTGCGGGGTAGGTTCCGCGGGCTCTCGACGGCCTCGCGGAAGCGGGGTGTGCGAAGCTCTACCGCATGCTCCGGCTGGGGGTCGCGGCTACGACGGAAGGTGGCTATCGGGTCGCCGGTACGTCTCGTTCTCGTGAACACGGCCGCCGACGAGCGTGAGCGGATGGTTCTCCAGGATCGCGAGGGAGTCCTCGGGGTCGAGGTCACCGAGACGATACTGGCAGATTGCGAGGAGCGGCACGCCGGGGACGTTCACGAGCCCGTCGGCCTTGGCCTCGAACTCCATAGCCCTCTCGCCGCCGGGGACGTCGCGGGTGAGCCACGGGACGTCGGCGGAGAGCCTCATACCCTTGTAACCCGCCTCGATCGTCGCCGTGAAGAGACCCTCGATGGCGCTTATGAGGTGGTCGGGGTCGAATTCGGTCCCGTTCTCGGCGAGCAGGGGGTCCCGATCAGTCAGAAACAGGAGGCCCTCGCCCTCGGCGGATCCGACGTCCACGCCACCCTCCCCGAGGAGGCGGCGCACCTCCGCAGCCGAGACCTCGGGGGCGGCGAGGACGCAGCGTTCGCCGCGCGCGAGGCCGGCGGCGAAGGTCTCGGCGAGGACGCCGAGCACGGCGTCGGGCGACTGGTGCATCGCGCAGACGTGCGCGCCGACGTTTATCTGTTGCGTTTCGGTGAAGGGTACCGCTTCGGTCATTCGGGGTCTCGCTCTCGCTTGTCGGATAGGACGGTCTTCAGGGCCTCTACTATAACGGGGTCGAACTGGGACCCCGAGCCTCGTTCGAGCTCGGCGAGCGCCTCCTCGTGGGTCATCGCCTTGCGGTACGGGCGGTCGTTCGTCATGGCGTCGTAGGCGTCTATGGCGGAGATCAGGCGGGCCGAGATCGGCACCTCGTCGCCCGCGAGCCTAGCCGGGTAGCCCTTCCCGTCGTGGCGCTCGTGGTGGGCGAGGACGGCCTCGACGACGTCCTCGAAGCCTGGGATCCTGCCTACGATGTGCGCCCCGATCTCGGGGTGGCGCCTCATGATCCGCCACTCCTCGGGCGTGAGCCCGCCGGGCTTGTTGAGGATGGCGTCGGGTATTCCTATCTTGCCGACGTCGTGCAGCATGGAAGCGTACCTGACGACGCGAACCTGTTCGGGTCCGAGCCCGATCTCCCTTGCGGCCTCCCCGGCGAGGACCTCCGTCCTCCTGATGTGCTCGCCGGTGGTATCGTCGCGCGATTCGAGCGCCGCGGCGAGCGCCGAGATGGCCTCGGTAATGGTCCGCTCCAGGGAGGCGTAGAGGCGGCTGCGCTCGCGGGCGCGGGCGAGCTGGCGCCCCACGAGCTTGAGCGAGACGCCCTCCGCCTCGGTGTAGGGCCGCGTCGGGCGTGCGAGGAAGACCGCCCCGCCGTCCCCGAGACCGATCCCGACGAGGTGGTAGCCGCCCATGCGGCCTATCCAGGGGCTGCGGCCCACAAAGCGTATCTCGCGGAGCGCCTCGAGCGTCTCCGCCGAACCCTCGAAGCCCAGGGACACGACGCCGCCCTCGCCGAGCAGGATCGCCCCGCCCGAGGCATCCAGAAGCTCCAGGGTGAGGACGAGCACCGTCCGGTAGAGGTCCTTCTCCTCCTTGATGACGCCGAGCGCCTCCGAGGCGATCTGGACGACGCTCCCCTGCGCCGTCTTTTGGGCGGCGACCTCCCTGGCGTGGGCGGCGTCGAGCGCCAGCGCGGCCACGCTCGCCGCCGCCCTCAGCACCTCCTTTTGCCCGTCTCCGAGCTCGCCGGAATAGGCAAGAAGCGCTCCCACGCGCGTCTTGCCGCGGCGTATGGGCAGCTCGAACGCCGCCCCGCCCGCGATACCGCTCGCCGCGGAGACCTCGCGCCCCTCCCCGACGGAGGCCGAGAGCGAGAGCGCCCGGAGCCCGAGCAGGTCCCGCAGCCCCTCGACCAACCTGCACAGGGCACCTTCAAGGTTCTCAGGCTCCGCGACGACATCCTCCCCCACGCCGGCAAGCATCCCGAGTACCTCGGCCATGCCGCCGCCACCGAGCGTGAACCGCTTGTCGTCGAGCCCCTGCATGATCTAGTTATCGGCCGGGGGGGTCGGGCGCTTTAACCGCGCTCATCGAAGGCCGGTTGCGGCCCCGCTCCGAGACACGTACGCCACCTGCTCCCGGAGGTCATTCCCCGCTCGACGCAGCCGGGTCGAGAGGACCTTCCGGGGACGCCTCTTCGATCCCGACGGCCGCCGTGCCCAGGGAAGTTCCCTGGCTCTCGATGAAGCGGCGCTCGGAGGTGTAGGCCTGGACCATCATCGCGAGCTCCAGCTTGTCCCGCTCGGCGGGCAGGGTGCCTGCCTCTTCCTGGTCGGCGAGCTCGGTGCCCTTGACCCCCAGCTTGGCTTCCAGCTCTCCGATGCCGCGCCGCATCTTCAGGCGGCCCCCGGGGGTAAGACGCATGTAGACCCCCTGCTCGGAGCCCTCGGGGCCGCGCATCGGGTAGACCCAGGCGCTCCTCAACCACGATTGCAGGATCTCGGTCTTCAACTCGTCCTTGTTCCTGAGCTCCACGGACCCTCGCTCTCTCGATAACCTGACGCCCTAATGTACTACCCCGCCGCGCGAAACTTCAACGAGCCCGTGGGCGTATGAGAGCACATGGACAGAGCAGCGCGAACCTCCTCACCCACGGCGGCCTGGGACGCGCTCGCCCTGAGACTCGACGGCTCCTTCAGGGCACGGGCCCGCGGCCTTCTCGGCTCGCGCTTCGCCCTCCTCGACAGCGGAGGCGAGGAATGGGGCCAGCTCAGGATGCTGGGCTCGTACGCCGCCGAGATCCACGCCGGAGAGACCGCCTCGGAGATCGAACGCACCGGCGAGTTCGGGGCGCGCTACCGCATGCGGACGGGCGGCGCCCCGTTTCTTATAGCGGGGCCCGAGAGACCGGATGAGCCGCTCAGGATCTTCTGCGGCGGCAAGACCTACGAGGCCGAGACCAGCGTCCTCCGCAACACGTCGATTGCGCGCCGCCTCACCGCACACGCGCCCGGAAGCGGGCCCGAACCCGCCGGAGACGGGGTGAGCCTCTCCGGCGGCATCGCAGGCCGGAGCTACACGGCGACCCTCCCGGGAGGCGCCGGCAGCGCGCTGGCGGTCGCGGTCTTTCTGCTCTACCGCAACGTGGCGATCCGGCGGGCGGCCTTTTGAGCCGCGAGAAAGGCCTTGTTCGAGGACGATTGTACGTATAGTATCTTGAACAGCGAGCGAAGGAGTGGCCCATGCAGCAAGACCCGAGACACAGCAGCGAAGAAGAGTCGCGGCTCCGCCGGATAAGGGTCGGGGGCGAGGACGACATGGGCGGCACCAGGAGCGACGCCACGGGCCCCAAGACGTTCGGCAGTAGCGGCGGCCCGATGGCGGGCGGCGCCCCGAGCATGAGCGTCGGGGACGAAAAGACCTGGTCCCTGCTCTCGCACCTGAGCGTCCTCCTGAGCCTCATCTCCGGCATCGGCGGTCCGGTCGCGGCCCTCGTCATCTGGCTCGTCTACAAGGAGCGCTCCGAGAGGGTTTCTTTCCACGCCCTGCAATCGCTCTGGTACCAGGTGGCGTGGCTCGGGATCTTCGCCGTCTACGGTCTGGTGACCCTGGTGTTGTCGATAATAACGCTGGGTCTGGCCACCGTCGTGCTCGTGCCGCTGGCGTTCTTGTTGGCCGTCGTCCCCGTCGTGCACCAGTGCTACGCGGCCTACAAGGTGAACCAGGGCGTTGATTACCGCTACCCGGTAGTCGCCGACCTGGTCGACAAGTACCACAGGTTCGGCTAGAAGCCGGCCCCTCTCCCCGAAGCTCCGCAGCCGGATCGGCCCGTTCTCACGGGCCTTCGGGTAGTCGAAGCGCCGGCAGGTCCCCGCCGTACGCTCTAGGGATCCGGAAGGACGACCTCCGGAACCTGCGCCTCGTCCTTGGGCGTGGCGTAGACGGTGACGACGGAGCCCGCGGGGACGAGGGTACCGACGGCCGGGTCTGTGCCCCAGACCACGCCGGCCGGGGCGTAGCCCTCGCGGTATTCGCGGACGACCTTGGCCCTCAGGCCCTGGCTGCGCAGAAGGTCCCTGGCATAGTAGTCGAAGTACGAGTCCACGCTGGGCACCGGCACGCTGACCTGAGCCTGCTGCGTGGTCGTGGCCTCGGGGATCGGGGCGGCGGAGTTGGAGGCCGACTCGTCCCCCGCGGTCTGCGGCTCCGCGGGGGGCTCGGGTGCCTCCAGGTTCGCGGAAGGTTGCTCGACCTGCCCGGAAGGTGCAGACGCCTCGTCGGCCCCTCCGCCCGGCGTTAGGGAGCCGAGGTCCACGTAGCCCAGGGCAGAGGCAGTACCTATACCGAAGACGAGCAGGAGGGCCAGGACGCCGGAGGCGAGCAGGGCCCTCCTGCGGCCCCGGCCGGAGGCCCCGAGGCGGACCCGGCGCGGGCCCCTGTCCGCGCGCGAGCCGGTCTCCCGGAGGTTGCGCTGGAGGTCCTCCAGCATCGCCGAGGCGGAGGGGTAACGGTCGCCGGGGTCCTTCGAGAGGGCCTTGAGGATGATCGCTTCAAGCTCGGCCGGTATCGCGATCTTCAGGTCGCGCGGCGGCGTCGGGTCGTCGTGCATCTGCTGGCGCGCGACGCTCCTGGCGTCCCCGGAGAAGGGGGGGCGGCCGGTGAGGCAGTGGTAGAGGAGGATGCCGACGGAGTAGATGTCGCTGCGCGGGGTCGTCTCGTCGCCCCGGAGCTGCTCCGGGGACATGTAGCGGGCGCTCCCGATAATCTCGCCGGGGTTCCCGGCGGACTCTTCCTCTTCCACGATGCGCGCGATGCCGAAGTCCGCGACCTTGACCTTGCCTTCTTCCGTCAGGAGGATGTTCGAGGGCTTCACGTCGCGGTGGATAACCCCGCGCCGGTGCGCGTAGGCGAGGGCCCGGAGAAGCTGGCCCGCGATCTCGCGCACGGAGCGAACGTCCAGGCGGCCGCCCGGGGCGCGCCTGAGCAGCCCCCCCACGTCGCCGCCACCCACGTACTCCGCCACGATAAACGGGACCTCCCCGTCCTGGGAGATGTCGTAGACCCTGACGACGTTCTCGTGGTCGAGGGAGGCCATCGCCCGCGCCTCCTGCTTGAAGCGAGATCGGAAGGAGTCCTCTTCGGCGTACCTCTCATGCAACGTCTTCAGGGCAACGCGACGGCCGAGGACCGCATCCTCCGCCTTGTAGACGACTGCCATGCCACCCGTGCCCAAAGTGCTGAGGATCCTGTAACGTCCGCCTAGGACGGTTCCAACCTGGGCGTCCAGCGCCTCATCACCTCCGATGGTTCTGTCCCCGAAAAGCAATTATATATCCCTTGTTAGCGGCCACACACGGCAAGGAAGCGGCGACCGTCCTGGTACTCAACATGGTGCAGGTTAGCAAAAACAGCCGCAACATTTGGTACCCGAAACGGTCCTGCTGCGGCTTTTGGAGGGTCTGCGCGGCGGCCCCGGCGTCGCGCATAATGGTCCAGTCCAGAGACGGAGGGATGGAGGAGGGGTAGTTTGAGGTTCGATCGGTACCTGGGTTACGACGAGTTGGTGGGGGTGTTGAGGGGGTTCGCGGAGGAGCATCCCGGGCTGTGTGAGGTGGTGTCCATCGGGAAGAGCAGGGAGGGTAGGGAGATACTGCTCGCCGAGATCACCAACCGCGAGACCGGCCCGGCCTCCGAGAAACCCGCCTTCTGGGTGGACGGCAACACCCACGCCGGCGAGGTCACCGGCTCGATGGCGGCGCTGCACCTGATCCAGATCCTGCTGCAAGGCCACGATACGGACGACCGCGTCACCCGCCTCCTGGACGAGGGGACGTTCTACGTCCTCCCCCGCCTCTCCCCCGACGGCGCGGAACGCTACCTCACCACCCCCCACACCCTGCGTGCGAGCACGCGCCCCTGGCCCGAGCCCGAGGAGGAGCCCGGCCTCCAGCCCGAAGACCTCGACGGCGACGGAAGCATCGTCCAGATGCGCGTCGAGGACGAGGACGGCGAGTGGCGCGTCTCCGAGAAGGACCCGCGGCTCATGGTCCTGCGACGCCCCGACGAGTCGGAGCCCGGAGTAACCTACTACCGCGTCTACAAGGAAGGTCGCTTCAAGGACTACGACGGGTTCGAGCGGAAGATAGCGCGCCCCCTGTACGGCCTGGACATGAACCGCCAGTACCCCTACGGCTGGCGCGAGGACCACGAGCAGCGGGGCGCGGGTCCGTATCCGCTCTCCGAGCCGGAGTCGAGGGCGCAGGTGGAGGCAGTCCTGGCGCGGAAGAACGTCTTCTCCATCCACACTTACCATACGTTCTGCGGCGCGATCCTCCGCCCGTTCTCGGACAAGGAAGACGAGAAGATGCCCGAGCACGACCTCGCCGTCTTCAAGGCCTTGGGCGAACGGGGGACGGAGCTGACCGGCTACCCGAACATCTCCGTCTACCACGACTTCCGCTACGCCCCGAACGAGGTCATAACCGGAGCCTTCGACGACTGGGCGTACTCCGCCTACGGCGTCTTCGCGTACACGATCGAGTTCTGGTCGATGGCGAGGGCGGCGGGCGTGGAGGTAAAAGACTTCATCTCGTTCTTCCGCGATCCTCCGGAGGAGGCCTCCCTCGCGATGCTGCGCTGGAACGACGAGGCCCTGGGGGGCGAAGGGTTCGTCGACTGGAAAACCTTCAAGCACCCTCAGCTCGGGATTGTCGAGATCGGGGGCTGGAAGACCAAGTTCACCTTCCAGAACCCGCCCCCGTCGTTTCTCGAGGCCGAGTGCGAGAAGCTCACCCGTTTCGCCCTCGCCCACGCAGCTTGCGCCCCGCGCCTCGAAGCGGAGCTGGAGGTCGAAGGGCTCTCGGACGGCCTGCGCAGGGTCGAGGTTCGGGTCAGGAACACGGGCTACCTGCCGACGAACGTGACGAAGATGGCGCAGGAGAAGGGCGTTACGAAGCCCGTGAAGGCGGAGATCACGCTACCGGAGGGCGCGAGCCTGGTCTCGGGCGAGACAGGGGTGGACCTCGGCCACCTCGCGGGACGCTCCGCGCTCGGGGGCAACTCGTGGAAGAGCCCGGCTTTCTTTGCGGGCCTGCCCTCGGCCTACGCGGCGCGGGCGACGTGGATGGTGCGTGGGGAGGGTCCGGTCTCGGTGGAGGTCAGGAGCAAGAAGGCCGGGACGGTGCGGCTGGAGGGGTAGCGAGATCTTCTGGGTGTAACCTCGCCGTGCGGGTCCGCTAGGCGTGTCCGGTCGCGGCGCGGTCGAGCCTGACGATGATGAGGGCGGCGCAGAGGAGCGCGGCGCAGAGATAGAAGGCGCTTGAGAAGCCGCTCGCTTCGATCACGAAACCGAAGAGGAAGGCCCCGAGGCCGGTCCCGGCGTCGAAGGAGGCGTTCCAGAGGGTGCTGCCGAGCCCGTACTCGTCCTTCGAGACGCGGGCCATGACCATGACGAGCGTCGCGCTCTGTAGGGCCCCGAAGCCGAGCCCGAAGAGCGTTCCTCCGGCCAGGAGGGCGGGGCCACCCTGCGCGAGGGTCGCCACGCCCAGCGCGGCGAGGATGAGGCCGGGGGCGAGCAGGCCCCGCGGGCCGTTACGGTCGGCGAAGCGTCCTGCCCACCATCGCCCGGCGGCCGTCGCGATTCCGAGCGCGAGGAGGGCGGTAGCGGCGGAGAAGGCGCCGACGCCGGGGGCCGCGAGGGGCAGGAACGTCACGATCACCCCGCCGACCATGGTGCAGACGGCGAAGAGCAGGACCAGCCGCAGCAGCGGGCCGCGCGCGAGACCCTGTAGAAACCCGGCTCCGTTCGCATGTCCGCCGCCCCGCGTGGATCCCACACCGAGAAAGGAGGCGAAGCCGAGCAGGGGGGCCGCGCCGCCGAGGATGAAGGCGTACCCGTAGCCGTAGCCGTCCACGAGCCAGAGGCCGAACGGATTAGAGAAGATGGTCGGGAGCGCTATGGCGATGCCGAAGAGGCCGAGGGCCTCTCCCCTGCGCTCCGCCGGCGCGAGCTCGACGATGAGCGCGGCGAAGACGACGGTGACGATGCCGAAGCCCACGCCGCGCGCCAGCGTGACCGCGAGCACGGAGGTCAGGCCCGTGGTGAAGGCGTACAGGAACGACGGGAGGCCCAGAAAGAGCAGGCCGGAGGCGAGTATCGGCCGGTAGCCGAAGCGGGCGAGGGCGCGGGGCATCTGGGTCTGGGCGAGCACCGTGGAGAGCATGAACGCCGCCGTCGCGAGCCCCGCCCCCGCGCTACCGCCCCCTACCTCGTCCGCGTAGAGCGGCACGACGGAGAGCAGCAGGTGGAACCCGGCGATGCTGGCGAAGGTGGAGAAGACAAGGGCCAGTATCGGCCTGGTCCGTAGCGTCTTCCCCTCGTCCCCCACGTTTTCCTCCGCGTCGGCAGCCCCCGGAGCGCGGGGCTCCGGGGGCGCGACCTTTTTAGCCTGTTCGGCAGAACCTCAAGAGTACCGCCTTTTCTTGCGGCGGCTCCGGGCGCTCTCCAGAAGGGAGTAGCCCACCGGTACGACCAGCAGCGTGAGGAAGGTCGAGGTTGCGAGGCCGCCTATGACCGTGATGGCGAGGCTCGCGGAGATCAGGCCGCTCCCGCCGCCCGCCAGGCCGAGGGCAAGGGGCAGGAGGGCGAAGATGGTGGCAAGCGCGGTCATCAGGATGGGCCGGAGGCGCGCCCGCCCGGCCTCTATTACGGCGTCGTCGGCGTCGGCGTGGTGCTTTCGGGCTTTTATGGCGAAGTCCACGAGCAGGATCGCGTTGGAGACGACGATGCCGATGAGCAGCAGGATGCCGAGGAGGCTCGGGAGGCTCAGGGCGGTGTTCGTCAGGAGCAGGGCCCCGAAGGCTCCGGCGGTGGTCAGGGGGACGGCGAGCAGGATCACGAGCGGCACCAGGACGGAGCCGAAGAAGACCACGAGCAGCAGGAAGACGAGCGCGAGCGCCACGATGATCGAGTAGAAGAGGTTCCTGAAGCTCTCCTCGATGTCCTCGTTCTCGCCGCCGACGCTGACCTCGACGTCGCCCGGCAGGTTCAGCCCCGCCAGCGCGGTCTGGGCCTCGGCGGAGACGGTCTGGGTGTCCTGGGAGACGATGCGGGCGT
This sequence comes from uncultured Rubrobacteraceae bacterium, assembly GCA_902806105.1. Next base: position 19,096 of record CADCVI010000125.1, on the reverse strand, counting down.
TCACGGTGACGGCGGGCTCCCCGTCCACCCGGCTCTTCGCCGCCGGTGCCTCGACCTGGCTTACCTCGGCGACGTCCCCGACGGTCAGGCCGGGCGCGAGCGAGAGGGCGCGAACCTCGTCCACGGAGTCGATGGCGTCGGGCGGCAAGCTGACGGAGACCGGAGAGTCGCCGATGCTCGGTGTCCCGCCGGGAGCACCCGGGGCGCCGCCGCCGGGGGCACCGCCGGGAGCTCCGCCGCCTGGGGCGCCGCTGCCGAGGAGGGTGGCGAGGGCGCCGGAGACCGTCTGGGGGGAGAGGCCGGCCTGGGCCGAGCGCTCGGGGTCTACTTCGGCGACGATCTCGGGGGTGCCGCCGGAGACGTCGCTTCGGACGTTTATGACTGAGTTTATGCCGGAGATCTCGTCGGAGACTATCCCGGCGGCCTCCTCGCGCTCGCCCTCGGTGCCGCCGGTGATGATCGCCTGGAGCTCGCCCTGGGGCGGGCCGTTCTGGAGGATCTCGGCCTGGAACGCCTCCTCGCCGAAGATCTCACGCCCCTCGGCGCTGATGCGCTGGATGGTCTGCTGCGGGTCGGCCTCCTCTTCTATGTTGATGAACGCCTGGGCCTGGTTGGCCGAGCGGATGGGCGAGTTGGGGTCGAAGTTGTCCTCGCCGGCGATGGAGATCTGGTAGTTGCGCACGTCCGGGTCGGCCTGGAGGAAATCCTCGAAGGGACGGACCGCCTCGTCGGTCTGGTTGAGGCCGGCGCCGGAGGCTAGCTCGATCCTGGCCTGCGCGATCCTCTCCTCGCCGGCCGGGAAGAAGCTGACGGGCAGGAAGGGTATCGTGGCGAGCCCCGCGAGAAAGACCACCAGCGCGAGCACCATCACCACCGGCCGGTGCCTGAGCGCCCACCGGAGCATCGGCGTGTACAGCTTGACGAGGAACCCGTCCTCCTCGCCCCCGGAGGAGCGGCCCGAGGCCCCACGGGAAGCCCTTACAAAGAGCAGGACGATGCCGAGCACGACCAGCGCCCCGAGGACCGCGGCGGCGATCACGGCGGGCGACGTGAAGTCGAGGCCCGTCGCGGCGTCCAGCAGGCCCGCCGGTACGCCCGGAACGCCGTCCAGGAGGCCGGCCCGGGCCGCTATGACGAAAGCTACCGCCGACGCCAAGAGGAGGACGAGGCCGCCGACGAGCACCCGGACCAGCCCGCCTCCGCCCCTGTTCCCGGCCCTGCGCGCCCGGCGGCTGCCAGGGCGGGCATCGGGGGCATCCTCGTTGGAGACGTTTCGGGAGGACGGGGAAGCGTACTCTCCCGGGTCCTCCCGGGAAGTCTCGCGCTTGATGAACACGCTCACGAGGACGGGGATGATGGTGACGGAGACGATCAGGGAGGCGAAGAGGGCGAGGGCGACGGTGAGTGAGAGCGGGACGAAGAACTTGGAGACGATCCCGCCGACGACCGCGAGCGGCAGGAAGACGGCCGCGGTGGTGAGCGTGGACGAGGTGATGGCGCTCGCCACCTCCGTGGTCCCCCGTAAAGCCGCCTCCTCGGGGTCGTAGCCCTTCTGCACGTAACGGTAGGAGTTCTCCAGGACCACGATCGCATCGTCGACCACGCGCCCGACGGCGATGGTAAGACCGGCGAGGGTCAGGATGTTCAGCGTGAGGTCGTAGCCCCACGAGAACAGGAGCGCGGCCAGGACCGAGGTCGGCAAGCTAACCGCCGTCACCAGCGTGGCCCGTAGGGAGCGCAGGAAGAAGAAGATCACGAGTACCGCGAGCAGGGCGCCGATGACGCCCTCCTCGATAAGGCTGTTGATGGACTCCTTGACGTCCTCGGCGGAGTTGAAGACTACCTGGACCTGCTCCTCCCCGAGCTCCTCGCGTGCCCCGACGAGCGCCTCCTCGACGTCCGCGGCGACGTCGACGGTGTTCGCGTCCGGGGCCTTGGTTATGTTCAGCCCGAGGCTCGACTCGCCGTTGGTGCGCGCGATGCCGGAGAGGTTCGCGTCCGCGACCCGTACCTCCGCTATCTCGCCGAGCGTCACAGGCGCCGGCGGCGCGGCCGCGTACTGGGAGGCCCCGGCCGCCGCCGCGGGATCCACCCCCGGAGGGGCACCGCCCGGAGCGCCGCCAGGGGCCGCGCCCGCCGCGGAAGCTGCGCTTATCGGGAGGTTACGCAGGGCTTCTACGTCCCCGACCTCGCTGGCGACGCGCACGGGGGTGGAGAGACCCTCGATCTCGACGGAGCCGACGGGGGAGTTCGCGTTGGCGCCCTGTATGGCCCCTATAACGGCGGCGGCCGGGAGGCCGTTCTCTTCGAGGGCGGCCGGGTCGAGCTCGACCTCCACGCGCTCCTCGGAGCCGCCGACGACGTCCACGCGGCCGATGCCGTCGACCTCTTCGAGGCGCGGGACCACCTCGTCCTGGGTGTACGAGGTCAGGGAGGCGAGGTTACCGTCCGGGGCGGCGAGCGAGACGTTCATGATCGGGAACTCGGAGGCGGACTGGCGCCTGACCTCGGGCTCGACGGCCTGCGACGGGAGCCCGACGTTCTCGATGGCCGCCTGGAGCTCCGCCTCGGCCTCCTCGGTGTCGGCGTCGAGGCTGAACCCGGCGATGATGACGCTGAAGCCCTGCGCGGAGTTTGCCTGGATCGTCTCCAGGTTCTCGACGCTCGTGATGGCGCTCTCTAAAGGCTGCGTCACCTGCTCGTCGACGGTCTCGGGACCGGCGCCGGGGACCGGGGTGGAGATGGTGATGATGGGGAACTCGATGTCCGGGAGTAGCTCCTGGTTGAGGCGCGTCGTCGCGAAGATGCCGCTCGCTATGAGCAGCAGCGTCGCCAGGAAGACGACGGACTTGTTCCTCAAACACCAGCTAACGATGCGGCTCATGCTTCTCCTCCCGCGCATGTTCGAAGCTCTCCACCAACAGCTTGAGGCCCTTCAGCAGCGCCCGGGCCTCCACGTCCGTCATACGGCCGAGCGCTTCCCTGAGTTTCCGGGCGCGGCCCTCCATCATCCGGCGCGCGATGTCCTGCATGCCGGGCACGTAATCCACGAGCACCACACGGCGGTCGGCAGGGTCCGGCCTTCGCTCCACCATCCCGTGCTCGGACAACCTGTCCACAAGCTGCGACGCCGCGGGCGGCGAGACCCCCACCGCCTCCGCCAGGCGCCCGATGGAATGCGGGCCGCGCCCGAGAGCTATAAGAACCTGCACGTGTCCCGGCGAGAGCGTCGCATCGAAGGGGATCCCCCGTTTCTCCAACTCCCCTATCTCCAGATGGTCCGGACGCCCGAGCCCGCGCGCCAGCACCGGCAAGAGCATAAGGATCTCATCCACCAACCGTTCACGATCCAAGCAGTTCTCCTATGTATTTAACCTGCTTAATTAAATTGCTTAAAGGTTATTAAAAAAAGCAGGATTGTCAACGGCTAAGATGTGGGGATTGTTGGTTTCTAGCATCTGGGTCCGGGTCGGTAGGTGTCCTTGGATACTTTCGGGCGAGGGCGAGGGGGTTCGGGCGGGATCATGAGATTACGGAGAGCGTTGGGGGTTCTGGGGCTCGTGGCTGGCGGGCTCGCGGTGGCGAACCGGGGGCTGGAGAAGGTCGGGGAGCCGGCGCGGCTCGGGGGCGAGGAGGGGCGGTATGCGTGGCGGGGTGGTGAGCTCGCGTATACCGTCGGCGGGGAGGTCGGGTCTCCGCCCGTGTTGCTGGTCCACGGGGTTTACGCGGGGGCTTCCTCGTTCGAGTTCAGGGAGAACTTCTCCGCGCTCTCTCGGGACTTCCGGGTTTACGCGTTGGATCTCCTGGGCTGCGGAGCCTCGGAGAAGCCGAAGCGGGCCTACGGGCCGGACGACATCGCGGCGCAGGTCGAGGATTTCGCGAGCGACGTGATCGGGGAGAGGGCGCACCTGGTCGCCTCCTCGCTCTCGGCGGCGCTCGTCGTGCCCGCGGTGGTGCGGTCCCCGAGGCTCTTCGGGAAGCTCGTCCTGATCTGCCCGACCGGGTTCGGGAGCCTGGACCGGCCGAGCGGGAGGCTCGGAGACGCGATCTACGCGCTGTTCCGGGCGCCGGTGATCGGGGATTCCCTGTACAACGCGATCGTCTCCCGCGCCGGGATCCGGTACTACCTGGGGAATATGGCGTACCACGACCCGGGCCTCGTGACGGACGAGCTCGTCGAGGGGTACTACCGGACGGGACACCAGCCCGGGGCGAAGCATCTCGCGGCGGCGTTCGTCTCCGGCAAGCTCAACCTCGGGCTAAAGGGCTACTGGTCGCGGGTGCCCCAGAAATCCATCGTGGCGTGGGGACAGGAGGCTACTACGACCCCGCTGCGCCAGGCCGAGAGCTTCACCAGGGCCAACCCGCGCACCGAGCTCAGGGTTTTCCGGGAAGCCTCGCTCCTGCCCCACGACGAGCGCGCCGAGGCGTTCAACGAGGAGACGAGAAAGTTCCTGCTGGAGAAGAAGGGAGCACGGCCGGCCACCTAGCCGGGTTTCGGGCCGCGCCGCTTGCTGCGGACCAGGGAAGCACCGGCGCTCGCGGCGACCACGAGGGCGATGGCGACGGCGCTCCTCGCGTTCAGGACCTCGCCGAGGACGACAAATCCCGCCGCGGCCCCCACGGCCGGTTCCAGGCTCATCAGGACCCCGAAGACGCGGGCGGGGAGGCGGCGCAGGGCCTCTATTTCGAGCGAGTAGGGGATCGCGGACGAGAGCATCGCGACGCCGAAGCCGGCCGCGAGGAGCACCGGATCGAGCAGGGCGGAGCCCGCGTCCCACACCCCCACCGGCAGGAGCAGGAGCGTGGAGATGCCCATGGCGAGCGCGAGCCCGGTGCCTCCGGGGTATGCGCGCCCGGTCCGCCCCGAGAGCAGGATGTACGCCGCCCAGAACGCCCCCGCGAGGAGCGCGAGGCCCGCGCCCAAGGGGTCCACGCCGCCGGTCGACTCCCCGAAAAGCCTGCCGAGCGGCGCGAGCAGCAGTATCCCGGCGGCGGCCAGCACCACCCACAGGACGTCCAGAGCGCGGCGAGAGCCCGCGACGGCGACGGCCAGGGGTCCCGTGAACTCGAGCGTCACCGCGATGCCCAGAGGGATGCGGCTCAGGGACGCGTAGAAGCAGAGGTTCATCACCGCCAGGGCGAGCCCGAACGCGAAAAGGAGCAGGATGGAGCCGCGCTCGGCGGGGTCCGGGGAGAGGCGGGACGTGCGCAGGGCATGCCAGGGCCGCCACAGCGCGATCAGGACCAGCGCCGCGAAGGCCGTCCTGAGGAAGACCGTGCCGCCTGGCCCGAGGTCCTCGAAGAGTCCCTTGGCGATCGCCGCCCCGATCTGGACCGAACAGACCGAGCCAAGCACGAGGCCTATCGATGCGGCCCCCGGCCTCGAAGGCTCCGTCGCCCCCTGCAAGGGCGCGCTCACTCCTTCCTCACGCGGGCAGACGCACGAGGTGGTCCAGCCGTCCCGCGAGGGCTCGATCCATGATCCGCCCGTCGACGGGGGCGCGGGAGGCGCCGTAACGGACGTTGGCCTCCTCCGCGAGAGCCTCCACCACGTCCTCGACGCTCGCGCCGTGCCCGGCCGCGCGCACGCTGCCGACGCTCCCGGCGCGGAAGGGGAGGGAGAGGGCGCCGTAGACGCGGCCCAGTACGCGCGCCAGATCCTCCTCGCCGTGCACCAGCACTATTCCCCCGACGCTCGCGGCCCGGCTCGTCAGGCGCTGGGCGATCCCGACGAGCTTCATCCCTTCTCCAAAAGAGCCTACCCTTATGCTGTGGTCGCCGGGGCAGAACTCGTCCCGCACCTCACCGACCTCCGCCCTGTCGAAGCCGAGCCTGGCAAACGCCGCGAGCACGAACGATGCCGCCTCGTCGTAGCGCTCCCCGACCCCGCGCCGCGCCTCCTCCGGCCTCGAAGGACGGATGATGGAGAACCCCAGCGTGCCGGGACCGGCCGCGGTCGCGCCGCCGCCCGCGCCCCGGACGAGGACCGGGTAGCCCTCCTCGTTCGCCGCGCGCACCGCCCCCTCGAAACCGGGCCTGCGCGTGTCGCGCTTCGTCACGCCCACGTGGAGCGTGGTGGGCGTGATGGAGACCGTCGGGGGCCTCTCGCCGGAGGCGACGCCCTCGAAGACCGCCCGTTGGTAGGCGTAGGCCACCCCGGGGTCTTCGAACCTTTCGGGCGTCAGGAGTTCCATCGCGTCCGTTCTTCCTTCCGAGTCGAGTTGCAGGGTTCGCCGCCCGGCTAGTCTACCGCCGGGATCAGACGGCGCCACGAGCCCCGGCCGGGGGGAGCGAAGAGCGGCTCACGCGGCTCGCCATGAGGGCGGCCAGAATAGCCAGGATGCCAGCCGCGAGGAAGGCTGCGGTGTAGTCGCCCAGGGAGTCGCGGGCGACGCCGCCGAGGTAGGCGGCGAGGGCGGCGCCAAGCTGGTGGGCGAAGAAGACCCAGCCGAAGACCGTACCCACGTGCGCCCGGCCGAACCTGTCCGCGACGAGCGCCACGGTCGGGGGCACCGTCGCTATGTAGTCGAGCCCGAAGAAAACGGCGAAGATGGCGAGGCCCGCGAACGCATCGACGAACGGCAGCAGCAGTAGCGAGAGGCCGCGCAGGGAGTAGTAGACGGCGAGGAGCTTGCGGGGGTCGTAGCGGTCCGTCAGGTAGCCCGAGGCGATGGTCCCGACGAAGTTCATCGCGCCCATGAGCGCGAGGACGCCCGCGGCCGTCACCTCCGGGATGCCGTGGTCTATGGAGTGGGGGATAAAGTGGACCCCGATGATCCCGTTGGACGACGCCCCGCAGATAAAGAAGCTCCCCGAGAGCAGCCAGAACTCCGGCGCCCTCACGGCCCGTCTCAACACCCCTTCCCCCTTCTCGCGCCCGGCGTCCGCGACGGCGGTCCCGGGCTCGGGGGCCGGGCTCTCCTCGGCGGCGTTCTTCTCCGGCTCGCCGTAGGGACGTAGCCCCATGCGGGCCGGGTCGTCGCGCATGAAGAGTAGGACCGGCGCGAGGACGAGGAGTGAGGCGACGGCGAGGTAGACCGTCCCCTCGCGCCAGCCGACGGCGACGACGAGCCACATGAGCGCCGGGACGGAGAGGAGCTGTCCGGCGGAGGCCGCCGCCCCGAGGATGCCGAGGACGAGGCCGCGGCGCTCGATAAACCAGCGGTTCGCGACGGTCGCGCCGAGGACGGGGGCGACGACGCCGGTGCCGATGCCGCTGAGGGCGCCCCAGAACAGGTTGAGCTGCCAGAGCTCGGTCATGGCGGCGCCGGCCAGGGTGCTGCCCCCGATCACGACGAGGCCGAAGAGCACGACCCTCGTCGGGCCGAAGCGGTCCATGAGCCAGCCGGCCACGGGACCCGAGAGGCCGTAGAGGAGAAGGCCGATGGAGACGGCGAAGGAGATCGCAGCCCGGCTCCAACCGAGCTCCGTCTCGAGAGGGTTGATGAGCACCGCCGGGGCCGCGCGCACCCCCGCCGAGACGAGGAGCGCCAGAAAGACCACCCCGACCACGACCCAGCCGTAGTAGAACCGCCCGCCAACCGCCTTCTGCAAGAAACCTCTCCTTCGTAAAGGGGCCATCTTAACCCGCCGAAACCCCGGGGTCGTGTACGTGAGCGCGCCCTGATGCACAATGCGCCGTAAGCCTGGCCGGAGAGGGCGAGTTACGGGCACGGAAGCGCCGCGAGGAGGTACACGGATCATGTTGACGCATCTGCAGTACGGTGGAGGCGAGCTGGGGATAGAGATACCGTCGGACGACGTCACGGTCCTGACGCCGAGGCCGGAGCCGGGGCTGCCGGACGAGAGGGCGGCGTTCCTGGAGGCGGTGAGGAGCCCGATAGGCTCCCGTCCGCTGAAGGAGATCGTCGGGGCCGGTGAGAAGCTTGCCGTGGTCATACCGGACGGCACCCGCGCCCTCCCCCGCGAGCGCCTCCTGCCGTGGCTCTTCGAGGAGCTCTCTCACGTGCCGCCGGAGAACGTCGTGATCGTCAACGGCACCGGCTCCCACCGCGCGAACACGGAGGAAGAGCTCGCGGTGATGGTCGGGCCCGAGGTCTACGCGAGGTACCGCGTCGTCAACCACAACGCCCACGACCCATCCACCATGGAGCTTGCGGGCTCCTCGCCGGTGAGCGGGCGGGACGTTTACATGAACCGCGAGTACGTCGAGGCGGACCGCAGGATCGTGATGGGCTTTATCGAGCCGCACTTCATGGCCGGGTTCTCGGGGGGATACAAGGGCATCTTCCCGGCGGTGGCGGATATCGGTTCGATCATGGACTACCACAGCGCCCCCATCATCGGCCACGCAAGGAGCAACTGGGGCGTCCTCGAAGACAACCCGACGCAGGACCGCATAAGGGCGAACGGCGCGCTGCTGCCCGTCGACTTCTGCATAAACGTGACGCAGAACGGCGACCGCGAGATCACGGGCTTCTTCTGCGGCGAGACGCTGGCTGCCCACGCGGCCGGCTGCGAGTCCTCCCTGAGGACCGTCATGGTCGCGTGCGAGCGGGAGTACCCCATCGTCGTCACCTCCAACGGCGGCTATCCCCTCGACCAGAACCTCTACCAAGCGGTGAAGGGGATGTCGGCGGCGGCCCAGATCGTCTCCGACGGCGGCCTGATCCTCGTCGCCTCCCGCTGCAACGACGGCTTCCCGGACCACGGCAACTTCCGCAAGATGCTCCTCGAGCACGACTCACCCGAGGCGATGCTTGAGACCATCCACGCCCCCGGCTTCTCGATGTACGACCAGTGGCAGGTGCAACTCTTCGCCCTGATCCTCCAGAAGGCCCGCGTCGGCCTCTACAGCGAGATCGAGGCCGAAGCCGTCCGCCGCGTCCACATCGAGCCGGTCGCCGATATAACGGCTCGCATCCAGGAGGAGCTGGAACGCATCGGCCCGGATGCCCCCATCGCCGTCCTGCCCGAGGGCCCGATGACCGTCCCGTACCTGGAACGCGCGGAGGCCCGGGCCTGATAGCGGGTTGCCGGAGCACCCCCTAGCTCCGGTCCCGAGCTTTCGGCCGCTCATGCCACCGGTCGGGGGCCGGGTGCTGAGGGCGCGTCTGCGGTGGGGATCAAGAAACTGGGTCACGCAAGCAGGCCGGGGCTCACCGGGAGAGCCAGCTCAATAGGGTGCGCGTCACGAGGTCCGCCGCGTCCTGCTGGACGAAGTGTCCAGCCCCGGGGATGGTGACGAGCGTCAGGTCGCCGTCCACCCACTCCCAGGTCCCGCTCAGGGCTCCGGGGAGCAGGTACGGGTCCTGTAGGCCGTGGATCACGAGCACGGAGCAGCCCACCCGAGCCTCCGGCGGTCCCGCCGCCCGGTACGGCTCGCGCGGGTAGTGGCGCCCGTAGTAGTGGAGCATGGCCTGGAAGTTCGAGCGCTCGAACGCCTCGACGTAACGGGGCCTGGCCTCGGGATCGGAGACCCAGCGGGAGAGCGCCTCGGCGTCGAGGTCCTCGTGAGCGCCCTCCTCCTGGAAGCGGCGCGTGTAGGCGCTCGCCTCGTACTGCTCGGGGTTCTCCGCGAGCTCGCGGGTCAGGCCGGAGAGGTGGGGCAGGTTGAGAACGGCGAGCTTCTCGGTCATCCCCGGGACCCGCGCGGCGAACTGCCAGGCTACCGCGCCGCCCCAGTCGTGCCCGACGACCATCGCGCGCTCGCGGCCCTCGGCCTGGATCACGGCCCCCACATCTCCGAGCAGCGCCCTCATGCCGTAGCTCCCGGCCCCCTCCGGCGCGTCGGAGAGGTTGTAGCCGCGCAGGTCCGGGGCGGCGGCGCGGTAGCCTGCGTCGGCCAGCGCCGCCATCTGGTGGCGCCACGTGTACCAGTAGTCCGGGAAGCCGTGGAGCATGACGACGAGCGGCCCCTCCCCGAGGGCCGCGTAGTGCAGGCGTACGCCGCCGTTCTCGGCGTAGCGGTGCTCGACGCGGCCCTCGAAGCCCGAGAGGTCGTCGGCTACGGGCGCGGGCGTCGGCGAGGGCTTCGGGAACTCCGCAAGGGGGTCGCTCATGCTCACTCCCCGGGGTGCAGCATGACCTTGCCCCGATTGAGGCGCCCTTCGATGTGGCGGTGGGCCTCGGCAGCCTCGCTCAAGGGGAAGGCCCGGTCGACGTGGACCTTCAGGTCGCCGGCGACGACGCTGTCCGCAAGCTCCGCGAGGTCGCCCCTCGGGTCGTAGCCGAGGCGCTGCATGAGGTTGGTGACCTGAAAGCCGTAGATCGTCACGTTCTTGGGGTAGAAGTCGCGGGTGTCTATCGTGCTCCCCTCCAGCGCCACGTTCGCCAGGGAGACGACCCGCCCGCCGTGGCCCGCCGCCTTCAGGCTCTCGCCGAAACGGGAACCGCCGACGGTGTCGAGTACGACCTCCACTCCAGCCCCGTCCGTGAGCTCCGCGACCCGGTCGAGGACGCTCTCGCCCGAGTGGTTTATCCCGTGGTCCGCGCCGTTCTCGAGGGACCAGGCGACCTTTTCGTCCGAGCCGGCCGTCCCGATCACGGTCGCCCCCGCCGCCTTCGCGAGCTGGACCGCCACGTCCCCGACCCCGCTGGCCGCCGCCCACACGAGCACCGTCTCCCCCGGCTCGACCCGGGCCAGGCGCCGGAGGCAGTAGAACGCCGTGAGCGGGGCTACGGGGAGCGCCGCCGCCGAGTCCGCGCCCAGACCGTCAGGCACGGCGACCACGCGCCCCTCGTGGACGACCGCGTACTCCGCGTAGAAGCCCGGCCTGCCGCCGAAGGCGAAGACGCGGTCCCCGACGCCGACGTTCGTCACGGAGGCGCCGACCTCCCGGACGACGCCGCTGCCCTCGAAGCCCGGCACTATCGGGGGCTGGCCGGCGGCGTGGTAGCCTCCGCCCCTGGTGAGGACGTCGGCCCGGTTCACGCCCGCGGCCTCGATCTGTACGAGGACCTCGCCCTCCCCGGGCTCGGGGCGCGGGACCTCCTCCACGCGCAGCACCTCGGGTCCGCCGAACTCCCTCACGATCGCAGCCCTCATCGTCTCGCTCAATCTGCTCCCCCTTCGCCGACGGCTCCCGCGTCCTTGCGGGCTTCTCCGCCCCCTCCACCACGCAGGATCATACAGGTAGTCGTGGCGTGGCCGTAGAGCTTGCCGGCCCCGTCCAGGAGCCTCGCCTCCGCGGTGGCTATGCGTCCCCCGACGTGGATGGTCTTCCCCTCGCACACGACGCGCCCGGTCCGCGTGCTGATGGGGCGGAGAAAGTTCACCTTGAGCTCGACGGTCGTGTAGCCGACCCCGGCCGGGAGGGCGGTATGTATCGCGCATCCCATCGCGGAGTCGAAGAGGGCGCAGGCGAGGCCGCCATGGACGGTACCGATGGGATTGTAGTGGTACTCGGCGGGGACGCACTCGAAGACGACCCTGCCCTCCTCGATCTCGGCGAACCCGAACCCCATGAGCTCCGCTATCGGCGGCCCCGGTAGATCTCCCCGGCCCATGGCGCGAAGGTACTCCAGCCCGCTCATCCCCCTCGCCGCCTCGGCCCCGGGGAGCGGGTCCTGCCAGCTCACGGTTCGGGTGCGAACGCCGATCTCGTCCATGCAAACAACCTTCCTTTGCGTACCGATCTTGCTCCACGAACCGGCGTGATCCACCGGTAAGACCGCCCCTCCTTCAGCCCCTTGCGAACGAGGCTACGTACCCCTCGAGGTGCTTCACCGCCCTCTCCATGTGCGCCTGGTCGTCGTCGAGCTTGCTGAGCATCACCGCGCCCTCCAGCGTCGATACGATCACGCTCGCCACCTCCCGCGGTTTGGTGCGGTCGTCCAGCTCCCCGTTCTCGACGCCCTCCTTGACGGTGCTCCCTATGAGGCGGAGCCAGTCCGTCGCCGCCCCCCGAGCCCTCTCCTTTAGCGCCCGGTGCGCGTCGTCCGCCTCGACGGCGGTGTTGAGCACGGGGCAGCCGCCCCTGACCGGCGGGTCCTCGGCGGTACTCGCAAGCACGCCGACGATGGCGCGGAGCTTCTCCTGGGCACCCTCCCGGCCTCCGAGTGCCGCCTCGAACCGCTCGCGCATCACGCCGACCGAGTAGTCGAAGGCCGCGAGGGCCAGATCCTCCTTGCTGCCGAAGTGGTTGTAGATGCCGCCCTTCTCCAGTCCCGTCTCGCGCACTATGTCGCCCATGGAGGAGCCAAAATATCCCCTGGTGTTGAAGACGGACGCGGCGCGCTCGACGATCCTGCGCCGCGTCCTCTCGCCCTTGGTTCCCACGACGCCCTCACTCACCCGGGGCGTCCACGACAGCCAGGGCACAGCGCGAGACGCACACTGGCTTGTCGTCCTCGTCCCGGATCTCGACCTGCCACACCTGGCTGCTCCTCCCCCTGTGCAACGGCCTCCCCACCGCGGTGAGCGTCCCGGAGCGTTTGGGCCTCAGATGGCTCGCGTTTATCTCCGAACCGAACGCCCCCTTGCCCGGCGCGCAGTTGAGCCACGCCCCGACGGTCGCCACCGACTCCGCCAGCGTCACGCTAACCCCGCCGTGTAGGAACCCGAGCGGCTGGTGGTGCCGCGCGTCCACGGGCATCGTTGCCACTACCTCGTCCGGCCCAAGGGCGGTGAACTCTATACCGAGGTCCTTCGTGATGCCCCCACGCTCCATCACCTCATTGACGTCCATACTCCTCCGATCCGAGGGGCTTCCCCCTCCGCAAATCTTTCCGGCTGTATACAAACCAACTGGTCGGATCTATAGTACACGTTTCCGGCGGGTGCTGTCTAGGTGGGGAGCGACGAATGGGTTCGGGTGGCAGGGAGAAGAAGCTAGTTCTGGCGGTGGGGTGTCTCGGTTTCTTTGTGGCGATCCTGCGGGCTACAAGCGTGAACACGGCGCTTCCGGCGATACGGGCCGACCTTGGAGGCGAGCTCTCGGGGCTTCAGTGGGTCTTGAACGGTTATACGCTCGTCTTTGCGAGCCTCCTCCTTACGGCGGGGGCGCTCGCGGATCGGTTCGGGGCGAGGCGGGTGCTCCTGTGGGGGCTCGGGATCTTCGCGATCGCCTCCGCGCTCTCGGCGGCGGCGCCGACGCTCGCGGCCCTGATCTCGTTTCAGGTGCTGCTCGGGGTCGGGGGGGCGCTCGTCGTGCCGGCCACGCTCGCCTCGATCGCGGCGGCGTTCCCGGAGCGTGCCGAGAGGGCTCGGGCGGTGGGGCTCTGGTCCGCGACGGCCGGTCTCGGGGTGGCGATGGGTCCCCTTCTTGGCGGTCTCCTCGCGGGGTCCCTGGGCTGGCGGAGCTTGTTCCTGTTGAACGTAGCGCTGGTGATCCTCGTCGCCGTGTTGGCCGTCCGTTTCGTTCCGGAGTCTGCGCGCATCCCGGATAGGGGCTTGGATCTTGCGGGACAGGTCCTCGGCATCCTCACCCTGGGGTCGTTGACCTACGCCCTGATCGGGGCCGGAGGCCAGGGCTGGGCCGCGCCTTCCGTCCTCGTGGCGTTCGCGGTCTTCGCGGTCTCCGCCCCGTCCTTCGCGCTCGTCGAGAGCCGCCTGGAGAGGCGCGGCGCGAGCCCGATGCTCCCCCTCGGGCTCTTCGGGAACCCGACCTTCTCCGCGGGCACCTTCGCGGGGGCGGCGCTCACCTTCGGCGTGTACGGCCAGCTTTTTCTGCTCTCGCTCTTCTTCGGTGAGGTTCTGGGGTACTCGGCGCCGGCCACCGGGCTCGCCTTCCTGCCGCTCGCCGCGGTCACGTTCGGCGCCTCGGTGGTCTCCGGGAAGGCGATGGCGCGCACGGGGCTCCGGGCGCCGCTGGTGGCGGGGCTCGTGCTCGCCGGGGCGGGCTCTCTCCTCCTGGTTCTGGCGGGAGAGGGGGCGCCATACGCGCTGCTGTTGCCCAACCTCCTGCTCGTCGGGGTCGGTGGCGGCCTTATTCTCCCGCCGGCCACCGCCGCGGTCATCTCCTCGGCCCCCCCGGAACGCGCGGGGGTAGCCTCCGCCGTGGTCAACGCGAGCCGGCAGGCCAGCGGCGTGCTCGGCGTAGCCCTGTTGGGCTCCCTCGTCGCCGGAGATGGAGGGACTGCCTTCGTCGAGGGCCTGCACCTCGCGGGCTTCGTCTGCACTGCCGTGTTCGCCGCGGGGGCGGCCGTCTCGCTCCTCTACGTTCGTCCTCCCATGAAGGGTGTGGCTCCGGAAGTAGTGAAGGCGAGGGCCGCGCGCTAGCTCCGCCCTGAGGATGGGCGCCGCGCGAGCCATCCGGAGCCCGCAGCCGTCGCGATCAGGGCGCAGAGAGCGAGAATCAGGAAAGCATCCGAGAAGGGTGCCGCGCTGGCGTCTCCGGCGTAGAACGGGTTCAGGGCGGAGGCCTGAGGGGATCGAGCGGCGAAGAAAGAGCCGATGATTGCCGGGCCCGCCCCGCCGCCGAGAAAAAAGAGCATCTGGTAGATGCCGAGCCCGACGCCGATCTCCTCCCGCGAGAGCGTGTTGGCTGTCGCGTTCGTGTTCGGGGACGTGAACCCGGCGAAGCCCGCTCCGACGCCGAGCATCCCCAGGGTCACCACGAGGTACGGCCCGCCGACCCCGAAGGTCGAGAGGGCGAGCAGCGAGAAGAACATCACGAGGAGGCCGAGCACGATCGGCGGCCCGGGGCCCGTGCGGTCCGAGAGCCTCCCGGCGAGCGGGGAGAGGAGCGCCACGGCCACGGCCCCCGGCGCGAGGGCCAGCCCGGCCGCCCCGGCCCCTAGCCCGTTTACCTGGAGCAGGAGGAGCGGCACGAAGACGATGCTCGTCAGGTTCGCCAGCATCCCGAAGAAGCCGACCGCCGAGCACGCGAGGTACGAGCCGTTGGCGAGGAGGCTGGGGGAAACGAAGGGCTCGGGCACCGTCGCTATGCGCCTGGCGAAGAGCAAGCCCGAGAGCAGGGCCGTCAGGCAGGCTCCTAAAAGGAGGGGCGAGGAGAGGCCGAGGTTCTGGCCCTGCGTGACGACGAAGAGCGCGAGCCCCGCGGCGAGCGCGAGGAGCAAGCCCCCGGGGAGGTCGAAAGCCCCCCCCTCCGGCCGCGTCTCCGGCAGGACCCGGAGCGCTGCCGGAACGAGCAGGAGGCCCAGGACGAGCGTCCCGTAGAACATCGTGTGCCAGCCGGCGAACTGCACGACCGCCCCGCCGACGACCGGTCCGACCGCCCCGCCCGCCCCGACGCTGGAGACGATGAGGCCGAGGGCGCCACCCCTCCTCCCCGGCGGCAGGAGCCGGGCAACAGAGGTGCTGGAGAGGGCCGGGATCGCAGCACCCCCCGCCGCCTGAAGCATCCTCCCGGCGACCAGGACCCCGAGGCTCGGCGCGAGCGCGCAGACGAGGGACCCGAGGGTGAAGGCCACCAGGCCCGCGCAGAAGACCTTGCGCAAGCTGTAGACGTCGGAGAGGCGCCCGTAGAGCGGGATGCCCACGGCGAAGACGAGGAGGTAGCCCGTGATCACCCACCCCGCCTCGGCCTCCGATGCCCCGAACTCCTCCCCTATCGTGGGGAGGGCGACGTTGGTCATCGACCCGTTCATCACGATCACGAAGACCGCGAGCACGACGACCGCCAGCAGCGCCCGGAAGGAGACGCCCGGGACCTCTCCTCCGGGCTCTTTGTGCGCGGGACGATCCAAGAGACGCACATTCTCGCACCCGGAAGGAGAAACGGAGGGCTCTGCCCGAAACCTAGAGCTCCGGCGCCCTCCGCCTGCAATCGAAGCCCTCGACGGCCCGCGCCACGCGCAGGACGTCGGCCACGCCGAACGGCCTGGGCACGAACGCGTGTATGCCGAGCGCGAAGGAGGGTTCGCCGCGCGAAGGCCCGGAGACCCCTGAGATACCCTCCAGGGCACCGGCCACGTCGCGCGCCTCCAGGATGTGCAGCCCGTCCCCTGCCCCCGCGAAGAGGAGCACAGGCTCCCCGGAAGCCTCCCCCCCACGGACCAGCTTGTAGCCCTCGCGCGTCAGCACGTGCTCGATGGCGGCCCTCGACCGGGGGTGCGGCTCCGCCACCAACGCCCGACGTCCCGCAAACCCGGGTCGGGGAGTCTCCGCCACACGGGGGCTGTGCCCCGCCTCGCGCGGCACGGCAACAGGGTACTTCTCGGGGTCCCGGGGCATCGTCGCGATGGCGGCGTACACGGGGGGGAACACGCGGCTCAACCCGGGTAGACCTTCTCGCAGTCGCCGGCGACGAGGTCCACGAAGTCGACGCTGGCCACGTCCACGCCGGGGCCGCAGCTGACGATGTCCCGCTCGCCATCGCTAGCCTCGACGAAGTCGTCCCCCTCGCCGGAGTAGAGGTGGTCGGCGCCCCCTCCCCCGTAGAGTTGGTCCTCACCCCCGAGCCCCGCCATCCTCTCGTCCAGATCCGAGCCGTGCAGCGACTCGTCCCTCGCAGAACCGGGGACGGAGGACGACACCGCCTCCGCGGCCGCCGGGGCCATCAGCAACAGGCCCACGGAGACGAGCAGCATCCCGGCCCACCGGGGAAATCCGTCGCGGGCCCCGCTCCCCACGGCGCGCGGCTTGCCGGCGGGACCGAGCGGAACAGAATGCTTCTCCTGAGTCAGGCTCATGGCGTACGCCTCCTGGCATAAGGGGGTTGAAGACCGGGGCGGAGAAACCGGCGGGGCTTGGCGCGTAACTCCATACCTGAGCGGATTGTAGGGGGCCATCGCCGACCCGTGGTTAAACCAGCGGGACACCGATTTTAAAGGTTGGTTAAAACCAGCGGAAGAGCGGGATCCGTGGGGGGAAGCCCGCTCGTTGGTCCGTGCCATTGAACTACCTTTTAACGATGTGTTTACACGCCTGAAACCTGAGCGCGCGTTCGGGTCCCTAGTATTTGCGAGGATCGCGGTTGGCTATCGTTAGGAGGGATCGGTGCTGAGAAAAGGTCCGGACGTACGGAGGATCAAGCAGGAGAAGCGCGACCGGCTGCAGGAGCCGGGCGTGGCCGGGATGACGCGCAGGCGCTTTCTGACCTTTCTCGGCGTGGGCTCGGCCGCCCTCACCGCCGGGAGCGCGGGCGTACTCACGAGCTGCGGCGCCGAGGGACAGCAAGAAGGAGGCGCCCGGGAGGACGCCCCCGCGGCAGCGCAGGGGCAGGCCGGCTCCGGCACGGAGGTTTTCTTCAAGCCCATAGAGCCGTCCGACGCGGACGACCTGATCCTCCCCGAGGGCTACAAGTACGAGGTTATCCGGAGCTCCGGCGACTCGCTCGGCGGCGGCATGGTCTACGGCGACCACAACGACTACGTGGCCTACTTCCCCATCGACACCCTGGAGGGCGGGAACAGCTCCGAGGACGGCATCCTCTGGGTCAATCACGAGTACATAAACCCGCTGTTCTGGTCCGGGTACACCGACGTCGAGAACGAGACGCAGAAGACCCCGGAGCAGATAGCCCGGGAGAAGGCCGGCGTCGGCGGCTCGGTAGTGCGGGTCAGGAGGGAGGGCGATACCTGGACCTTCGTCGAGGACGATGGGCTCAACCGCCGCATCGACGCGACGACCCCGATAGGCGTCACCGGCCCCGCCGCCGGCAGCCCGGAGATGCAGATGGAGGGCGCGGACGAGGTCGTTGGCACCCTCGCCAACTGCGGCGGCGGGGTAACACCCTGGAACACCGTCCTCACCTGCGAGGAGAACTTTCAGGACTACTTCGGCGAGCGTACCGAGGGACAGGAGGAGCCCGGCTCTGGCTCCGGCTCGGAGAGCGACGATGCCCCCGAGCCGTACGACGTCGCGAGCGGCTACCGCTGGCTCGACGACCCCGGCAGCGCCCAGCCCCCCGAGCACTACGGCTGGATCGTGGAGATAGACCCGTTCGATCCCGAGTCCACGCCGCGCAAGCACACCTGGCTCGGGCGCGTCCGGCACGAGAACGCCGCCGTTACCATCTCTCCGGGCGGCAGGGTCGTCGTGTACACCGGCCACGACGAGAACGACCAGTGCATGTACAAGTTCGTCTCCAGCGGCACTTACGACGAGAGCAACAGGGAAGCCAACCTGGAGCTCCTCTCGGACGGGATGCTCTACGTCGCAGACTTCGCCAACGGCCGGTGGGTCGCCCTCGACTACGAGAACAACCCCATCTTCAGGGACAACGGCTTCACGAGCCAGGCAGACGTGCTCGTGCGGACCGCCGAGGCCGCCCAGCTCACCGAGGAAGAGGACGGCGACCCGATCGGCACCCCTCTCGACCGCTGCGAGGACATAGAGATAGACCCGGAGACCGGGGAGATCTACGCCGCCCTCACCAACAACACCGACCACGGCAATTTTTACGGCCAGATTCTCAAGGTGATCGAGGCCGACAACGACCCGGAGGCGATGGAGTTTCTCTTCGAGGTCTACTCCGCGGGCGGCCCGCAAACCGGCTTCGCCTCTCCCGACAACCTAGCCTTCGACAAGGCCGGCAACCTCTGGGTCGTCACCGACATGTCCTCCAGCAGCCTCAACGAGGGCATATACAAGACCTTCAAGAACAACGGCGCGTTCTTTATGCCCAGGGGTGCCGCGGGCCCCGGCGGCGACGTGTTCCAGTTCGCCAGCGGCCCGGTAGAGGCCGAGCTGACCGGCCCCTTCTTCACCCCCGACGAAAAGACCCTGTTCCTCGCCATCCAGCACCCGGGCGAGGAGAGCGAAGACCCGAACGCCCCGACGAGCACCTGGCCGAATGGGGACGGTCCCAAATCCTCCATCGTCGCCATAACCGGCTTTTAGGCGACGACCAGACCAGAACTCCCAACAGGTTCAACAGGCAGGGGGAGGGGGTGCCGCAGGGTACTTGCCTCCCCCTGCGTGCGTCGCCCAACACACACCCGCGCTTGGCCTCGTGCTCCCGGGGCGCGAGCGCGGGCCGCTTAAGTACCACGGCATTCCGGCCGATAACCATTCAAATGCTCACGAAGCAGAAACTGGCGGAGATGAACTCCCGGGGCTCGCGGCCGGAGGGGCGCACCCCGGCGGTCTACGCTGCCGTCGGCGCCGGGGTCGCGGCCCTGGCGGCGGCCCTCCTCGTCTCCTACGCGCTCGGCGGGGCGGTACTCCTGCTGGGGGCCGCGGCCGCTTTCTTGCTCGCCCGGAGGGGCTCCGGGGGGCCGAAGG
>CADCVI010000124.1 GCA_902806105.1 uncultured Rubrobacteraceae bacterium | reverse complement strand
GACCGCCGTAGCCCTTAGCGGCCTCGATAAGCTTCAAGGCCCCCTGACGGTCGACGGTCTCCTTTCTGGCGTCTCCGCTCCCCGGGCCGCCGCCGGCGGTGAAGATTATGGCGTCGCAGCCCTCCGCCGCGGGGGACGGGTCGCCCTCCAGGTCGGCCAAGACGGGGACGCCGCCGAGGCCTTCCATCGTGGGGGCCTGTGAGCCGGTTCGTACCATTGCCCTAGCTTCGTGGCCCGCCGCGGCGAGGAGCCTGACGAGGTGCTGCCCGACCTGTCCGTGGGAGCCCGCGACGAGCACCCTCACGCGTTTCGACCCTTCTCGTTCATGGTTGGATCCCCTCTGGTTGTTGGACGTCCGAGATTCTATCCACGCTGGCCGCGCGGGACCGCGAGGGTTGGACTTGTCGCGTCCGCGTGGCACCCCGGGGCGGTGTTGGGGAGGGGAGGCTGGGGTATAATGCCGCTCGCAGCTAGATGGAAGACCTAGATACCAGCCACAGACGTCGGACGTGCCGGGGGGCTTCGCCCGGAGGCGGGCCGCGACGTTGAGCGCGTCGCTCTACTCCTCGATCAGCCTGATCTCGGCGCTCGTCCTGATCGTCTTGAACGGCTTCTTCGTCGCCGCCGAGTTCGCTTTCGTGCGGGTTCGCGAGACGCGCATCTTGCAGCTGGAGCAGGAGGGGAGCACGAGGGCTGCGGTCGTCAGGAAGGCGCTGCACGACCTCGACGCTTACCTCTCCGTCTGCCAGGTCGGGATCACCGTCGCCTCGCTGGCGCTGGGGTGGGTCGGGGAGCCGGCGGTCTCGGCGCTCATCCGGCCGCTGTTGCACGGCGTGGGGATCACGAACGAGAGCGTCGTCGAGGTTATAGCCGTGATCCTTGGCTTCGCGGTCATCACCTACGCCCACCTCGTCTTCGGGGAGCAGGCCCCGAAATATTTCTCCATTCAGAGGGCCGAGGGGACGGCGATGTGGATAGCGCGTCCCTTGCGGATCTTCATGCTCCTTCTCCGGCCGCTGGTCTGGCTCGTTAACGCCTCGACGAACTTCGTCCTCAAGCCGTGGGGGATACGCCTCGGCGAGGAGATGGAGGCGCACTCGGAGGAGGAGCTACGGATCATGATCACCTCCTCTACGAGGGAGGGCGTCCTCGACCCGCAGGAGCGCGAGTACCTGAACAACGTCTTCGACTTCGGGGACACGGTGGCCCGCGAGATCATGGTCCCGAGGCCGGATATCGAGGCCCTGCCGAGCGCGGCGCCGCTGGAGGAGCTCGTGGAGAGGGCGGCGTTCGGGCGCTACACGCGCTACCCGGTCTACGAGGACGACCTGGATCACGTCCTCGGCGCCGTTCACGTCAAGGACCTCTTTCGGGCCGCGAAGGAGGAAGGGAACGGCTTCGACATACGGCCCCTGATCCGAGAGTGCCTCGTCGTGCCGGAGACGAAGCGCATCGAGGAGATCCTGCGTGAGTTCCAGAAGCGCAAGCTCCAGATGGCTATCGTGATAGACGAGTACGGGAGCGTGGAGGGCCTGATCACGATAGAGGACGTCCTGGAGGAGATCGTCGGGGAGATCCAGGACGAGTTCGATGAGGACGAGGCCGCGATAGAGAAGCTCGGCGAGGACGTCTACGCCATCGACGGGCGCATCCCGATCACAGACGTGAACGAATACTTCCGCCTCGACCTTCCCCACGAGGACTTCGACACCATAGGCGGCTACGTCCTCGGCGCCCTGGGCCGCCCCCCGGAGCCCGGCGACGTAGTCGAGGCCGACGGCTCGACCCTGCGCGTCAAGAGCGTCGACGGCCCCCGGGTCTCCTCCCTCACCCTGGAGCGCGGGGGCGCGTCCGAGGGAGATCTCGATGCCGAGGGCGCGGGATAGATCCTCGCCGCGAGGAGTACGAGCGAATCGTTATCGCCGAGTTGCGGAGACTGCTCGACCCCAATCTCTCGATCTCGGTTCAGGACGCTGACGGACTTAGGCAAGCCACCTTGGGCGAGGCCAGCTATCTCTACCAGATCGTTGAGATCGAGGAGATAAGGCTGGATGCATCGGCACGCGAGCACGAAGTCGTGGTGTTGCTGCGCGACCTCAAGCGGCCCGAGTGCCTGTTCGGGTGGCGCGCCCCCGCCGTCGAACCAGGAGTCTTCGAGAACGGCTTGTACAAGAACACGAAGGACGCCGCCGAATCTCACGCCATGGTCCTATCGGTCAACCTGGAAGAAGACATACTGGCAATAGGCTACGGCTTGCCGAAAGATTGCTCGCCCGGCACCATCAACTGGTTCTGAGGGTGGCTTCCTACCTTTTCTTTGCCGGCTCCAGCACGAGGCGGTGGCGCACCGCAAGCTCGGCGGTCCTCCGCCCGTAGACCATCGGGCGGTAGCGGACGTCGAGCCAGAGGTCGATCTGGTCGTCGTAGTTCGGGCTCGCGGGGTGCCCGGACTGGCCGGGGGCCACGATGCTCCAGGCGGCGTCCCAGTCTCCGGTATCCACGATGAAGCGGTAGTTCGGGCCGCGTGCCACGGGACCGAAGCGCGGGTGGCCGCGCGCATCCGACTTCCCCAGGCCGAAGGCGGCGTGGCGGACGGTGTTGGCGTCGCCCCCGAGCGGGAAGGGGCCGCGGTTGAGGAAGGCCCGCAACGCGCGTACCACGCCGAGGGGATGGCGCAGCTCGACCGCGTGCAGGGCGCCCCAGCTCCAGCCTTCCGGGTCTTCCCCGAGGGCATCCGTCAGGGTCGAGACGGCATCTTCCAGCGCGCGGGCCAGGTCCTCATCCGGGAGATCGTCCAACCCTTCTATCACCCCCGGGACGAGGTCTCCGAGGTATGCTGCGAACCCGTTTGGCAGGGAGGTGCCGGACGGGTCCATACCGCCCGTGCCGCGCCGGACGAGGTGTTCCAGGGCGACGCGGGCGACGGCTCCGGGGCGGCTGCCGGAGGTGAGGTGGCCGTCCCAGGAGGCGAGCTCTCGTACCAGCGCCTTCGTACCCTCCGGCAGGGGCGCGAGGCCGGACAGCCTCCTCGCCAGGGCGTGGGCAGGCTCGCAGTAGAGGTCGCCCTGGATCGCGCGGAAGCTCTCCGGCGAGTGCTTCCCGGTTCCGCGCAGCAGCGCGGAGATGCGGTGCTTGCGGTACGGGGGCAGGTAGTAGCCGGGGATACGGTCAGCGTCCGGGGGAGGCTCGTTCGCCGAGGCTACACATCCTTCCTCCGGGTCGAACGACCTCGGGAGCTCCGAGGCGGGGAGGAAGCCGTCCCATTCGTGGTCTCCCGGCGGGCCGGGGAGGACGTGATCCCCCCCGAACCCCGGCCTGACCGGGACGAGGCCGGCGAGCGCCCATCCGATGTTCCCGGATCTGTCCGCGTACACGAAGTTCTGGTTCGGGGTCGTCCAACCGGCGAGGGCCGCGAGGAATTCGTCCTTATTTCGAGCCCGGTTCACGGCCAGGCCGGACTCGACGAGCACGGA
Organism: uncultured Rubrobacteraceae bacterium; assembly: GCA_902806105.1. The sequence continues at coordinate 5,107 of CADCVI010000124.1, read as the reverse complement.
AGGATCGGGCCTCGCCCAGCGCAGCGCCAGGTCCTCGCTTTCCGTATCCACAGCGTCGGTGATGACGGGGCCGTGCAGCGTCGTCCTCACGGTCTGGACGAAGGGATCTCGCCGACCGCGAACGCTTATCCGCTCCTCCCTGACGTCGGCCTCCAGCCACTCGCCGCGGTGCTCGTACAAGTTCGCATCTTCCCCGGAGAAACGCTCGGCGTAGAGGTCCTGGACGTCCGTCAGCGCGGCGGTGACGCTCCAGGAGATCTCCTCGTTGTGCCCTATCACCACCCCCGGCGTCCCCGGCAGGGTGGCCCCGACCACCCCGTAATCCCCGCCGTAGAGCCCCAGCTCGTACCACAGGCACGGGATGCCCAGGGTGAGGTGCGGGTCCCCGGCCAGGAGGGCCGAGCCCGATTCGCTGCGCGAGGGGGCGACGGCCCAGGCGTTGGAACCCGCGCCCGGGTCCATCTGCGGGATGAGGCCCTCGGGATCCTCCCCGTCCGCCCCGCCCATCAGGAGCTTCGATTCCCAGCTCGAAGAAAGGCTCCACGCCATCACGAGCGACCAGACCGCGGTGTCCTGCGGCGTCCACGGCTCGGGGCGGCTGCGGAGGAGGGCGAGTTCGGGGGGGAGGGGAGCCCGTTCCAGGCAGGCGTTCACCCCCGCGGCGTAGGCTTCGAGCACGCGGAGCGTCCCGGGAGAGCCCTCGATGGACGCTGCGATCCCGGCGAAGCCGACCGTGCGCGAGAGCCGGTCAAACTGAAGGGCTTCCTCGCCGAGAATCTCCGAGAGGCGTCCGTGGCCGGCGCGGCGCTGGAGCTCCATCTGGAAGAAGCGGTCCTGGGCGTGGACGAAGCCCTGGGCGAAGAACAGGTCGTGCTCGTCCGAGGCGAAAATCTGCGGAACCCCGAAGCGGTCGCGCAGGATCTCGACGGTGCCGCGCGGACCTTCCACCTCGACCGACCCGTCGATCTTCGGGAGGGAGCGGCGGGAGAGGCGGAGGAGCGCCGGTTCGAGGGCACGGGAGAGGAGGGCGAAAAGGGAACCTGTGGAGGGGAGCGGGCTCACGGTCCGGCGAGTTTAGCAGTGTGCCGACCCTGCTGTTACCATTGCACGGCTGTCTCTTTCGAGGATGGATCGGCGGGTTTATTTGAGCGAGAAACCACTGAGTAGCGGGGACTTGTCGGCGCTGACGAACGGTGCCATGTCGGAGATCTGGGCCTGGGTCCGGGAGAAGATACCGGCCGGTACCGAGGTCTTCGATGCCCACGCCCACATCGGAACGGACGTCGACGGCCGCGTGGTGACCGCGGGCGACATGAAGGACCGCATGAAGGCCGCCGGCGTCGCCAGGGCGATAGTCTTCCCCCTGAACGACCCGAACGCCCGCGACGACTACTCGGGGCCGAACGACGTCCTGTGGAACGCCTACGAGGAGCACCCGGAGTCCTTCGTTCCGTTCTTCCGCCTCAACCCGCACGAGGACTACGAGGCGGAGTTCGAGCGGTGCGTGGAGCGCGGCTTCCAGGGCCTCAAGCTCCATCCCGTCTCCCAGGAGTTCGAGCTCGACGACGAGCGGGTCGTCCGCCTCTTCGAGATGGCGGCCCGTGCCGACCTCCCGGTGCTCGTCCACGCGGGCTTCGCCATGCAGAGGATCGTCGCGCCGCTCCTGCCCACCGTGGAGAGGCTGCCCGGACTGCGCCTGATCCTGGGCCACTCCGCGATGGTCGAGGTCCTGGCCGCGACGCGCGCTTTCGCCGGCCACCCGAACGTCCTCTTCGAGACCTCGGTCGTGAAGGCGAAGGACCTCTACGTCCTCTTCAGCACCCTAGACCCCTCGCGGATCTGCTTCGGCTCGGACATCCCCTACGGCGACCTGCCCTCCACCATGCACGCCGCCCTCCTGGCGGCGGACGCCGCGGGCCTCTCCGAGGAAGACCTATCCGGCGTCTTCTCCGGCAACATCCGGCGGTGGTTCCCGTGAGCGGGGGGATGGCGGACGAGAAGGGTAGGATCTCCCTGAGGATCGCCCACCTCTCCAGGATCGACACCTACCTGGACTGGGCGATCCTGTCGATGTGGCTCGGCACCAAGCGGGCCGCGATCGTGATCGGGATGTCCGAGGCCAGCGTGCGCGGGCACGGCCCCGGCGGTCCCTCCGGCCCCGACGAGGGCCTGCTCGTCCGGCTCAGGGCCCTGATCGGGGAGGCGCGCGACTACTACGTCGCGGGCGACTTCCCGGCGGCGATGTCCCGGATGCGCGTCGCCCACGACCTGGTCTCCATGCGCGTCGTGCGCCTCTCCGGGGAGTAGAGAAGCCTTGAGCGAGGCTCGCCCCGTCGTGCCCGCTCCGGATGACGCCCCCGTAGCCGCCCTCAGGCGCGGCGGGATCCTCGAGAGCGTACACCGCGGCCGCTACGCCGTCGTCGACCCGGAAGGCGCCGTCCTCGACTCCCTCGGTGACGTCGAGGGGTACGTCTGCATGCGCTCCAGCGCGAAGCCGTTTCAGGCCCTGCCTCTCGTCTTCTCGGGGGCGGCGGAAGCCTTCGGGTTCACGGACGAGGAGATCTCGATAGCCTGCGCCTCCCACAGCGGTGAGCCGAGGCACCTCGCCGCCGTGCGCTCCGTCCTGCGACGGGTCGGCCTCTCCGAACGAGACCTGCAAAACGGCTTCCACCCGCCGATGCACGCGCCGTCCGCCGGGAGGCTCGCGAAGACCGGCGAGAGCCCGCGCGCCATCCACGGCAACTGCTCCGGCAAGCACGCCGCCATGCTCGCCGTCTGCGTCCACGCCGGCTGGGACATCTCCGGCTACCGCGACCCGGACGGGCCCCTGCAGGGGCTGATCCTGCGGACCATCGCCGCCGTGTGCGGCGTCGAGCCCGGGGACGTTCGCCGCGCGGGAGATGGTTGCGGCGTACCCGTCTTCGCCGTGCCGCTGCGAAGCATGGGCCTCGGGTTCGCCCGCCTCGCCTCGGGCGGCGCCGGAGGCTTCCCCGCAGACCTCTCGGAATCTCTGCGCCGGGTGCGCGACGCGATGCTGAAGCACCCCTACATGATCGCCGGGACCGGCCGCCTCGACACGAAGCTCATGGAGGGGACCAGCCTCCTCACGAAGAGCGGGGCCGAGGCAGTCTTCGCCGCAGCGAACACCACGGAGCCCGCCTGGGGCATGGCGCTCAAGGTCTCCGACGGCGCGAGCCGGGCCCTCGCACCGGCGGCGGTGGGCGCGCTCGCGCGCTGGGGCGTCCGCGTCCCCGGGGGCCTGGATTCTTCACCCGTCACCGACCTGCACGGGGAGACGGTGGGGGAGATCTCCCCGCTCCTCTAGCCGCCGGGTCCGCGTTCCCACGGGTACAATCCTGACCTACTACCATGGCCGAGATCGACTACACGAAGCTGGACTGGCGGGCGATCGTGCTCATCGGCACCGCGCTGCGCGAAGGGCTGCTGCGGGCGGTCACGGGTGCTCCTCGCTCAGCTCCGGAGGTAGCCGTGGCACTCGGTATGGACGAGCGCGCGGTTCGAGTCGTGCTCTCCGCCCTGGTCGAGCTCGGCGTGCTCGAAGATGGATACGTGCTGCGCGAGGAGCATCGAGGGGCGCTCCTCGACCCCGAGGACCCGGGCTACGTCGGGGCGAGCATCGAGCACCGGCTCCGGCTCTTCGAGGGCTGGACCAGGCTGCCCGAGGTCTTGAAGACCGGCGTGCCCTTCGAGAACCGGACAGCCGCCGCCTTCGAGGGGACGGAGGTCTTCGTCCGGGCGCTCCGGCGCACGGGCGGCGAGGGTGCGGAGGAGATCTCCTCTATCGTCCTCTCCCGCCTGCCGAAGGGAGCAAGCCTCCTCGATATCGGCGGCGGACCCGCGGCGAACGCGGAAGTCTTCGCGAAGAACGGGGCGCGCGTCACGGTCTTCGACAGGTCCGAGGTGCTCGCCCTGACGCGGAGCCTCCTCGACGCCGCGGGTATAGCGTCGGTGGCCGGAGACATGAACGAAGGTCTGCCCGAGGGGCCGTACGACGCGATCTACTTCGGCAACACCTCGCACATGTACGGCCCGGAGGAGAACAAGGACCTTTTCGCCAGGATGCGACAGATCCTCGCCCCGGGCGGGCTCCTCGTGGTGCGCGAGTTCGTGCGCGGGATGAGCGAGGAGGCGGCGCTGTTCGCCGTGAACATGCTCGTACTGACGCCGCGCGGCAACACATACACCGCTCCTGAGTACCGCTCCTGGCTGGAGGAGGCCGGCTTTACGGGCGTGGAGGTCGTCCCCATCCCCGGGCTCGTCTCCCACCTCGTGATCGCCCGAAGCCCGGCATGAGCGGGGCTCGCCGCACGATGGGCCTCACGCCCTGGCTGCGGCCGGCCGTAACCATCGCTCTCCTCGCGGCCCTGCTCGTCCTGTACCTCGTCTCGGACGCGTTCCGGGGGGAGGTCAACCGGGCAGTGGGGGTGCTCGGGAGCGGGGACACGGGGGCGCTTCGGGACTACATCCTCTCCTACGGGGCGTGGGCGCCGGTCGTCTCGGCGGCGCTCATGGTCTTGCAGGCCCTGGCGGCCTTTCTGCCGTCTTTCCTGCTCGGGCTGGCGAACGGGCTCGCGTTCGGGGCTTTCTGGGGCGGGATGCTGAGCCTGGTGAGCGCCGCGCTCGCGGCGGCGATCTCCTTCGGCATCGCGCGCGCCGTGGGGAGGGTCCCCGTCGAGGCCCTGGTGGGCCGGGAGAGCCTCGGTAGCGCGGACCGGTGGTTCGAGCGTCACGGGGCCTACGCGGTCCTCGTAGCCCGGCTCATCCCCTTCGTCTCCTTCGACGCCATCTCCTACGCCGCCGGCCTCACCAGGATGGGCTTCTGGCGCTTCCTCGCCGCCACCACGGTCGGCATGGCCCCCGCGACCTTCGTCTACTCCTACCTCGGCGAACGTGCCCCGCAATACACAGGACCGCTCCTGGTCTTCTTCGGCCTCTTCGTGGCCGCCGCGGTAGTTGCGGGGATCATCCGGCGCCGGAGAAAGCGGGCCTGAAGGCGACCGGAGAGCCTTGTGCCTACGTTAGAGGTAGAGCGCCCTATCCATGAGCGCCGATCATGGGCCGCCCCTACCCCCGCCGCCCACCGTGC
>CADCVI010000123.1 GCA_902806105.1 uncultured Rubrobacteraceae bacterium | reverse complement strand
GTGGTTCTTCGGAGGCCGGGATCATCTCCTCGGCGAGCCGCTCGAAATAGCGCGCCGCCAGAATGGATAGCAACTCCCCCTTGTCCGCGAAGTGCTTGTACGGCGCCTGCCTCGAAACACCCGCCCGCTCCCCAACGGCCCGCAAGGTAACGGCTTCTATCCCCCGCTCCTCGAGCAGCCCGGCCGCCGCCTCCAGCAGGTCGGTGCGAGTGCCACCACGCCGCGTCTTCTCCCCCGGTGACCAGTTCATGGCCCGCAGCATACCTTATGCCAGGTTGACATCGTCAACCTGGGCTGCTAAGTTGACATTGTCAACCTGAGGGATTCGTCGTGGCGCAACCGCGAGGAGGAGCGATGGAGGAGTCGGTGGGTCGGGGGAAGACGGTCATCGTTACGGGCGGCAACGCGGGGCTGGGCTACGAGTGCGCGAGGGCTATCGCCGCCTCGGATCGGGGCTGGCGCGTCGTCCTCGCCGTACGGAGCATCGAGAAGGGCGAACATGCGGCGCTGAGCATCTCGAAGGAGACCGGGAACCCGAACGTCGAGGTCGAGAAGCTGGACCTATCTTCGCTTGATTCCGTCCGCTCCTTCGCGCGACGGTTTGCCTCCCGGGAAGATCTGCCGCCGCTCGGGGCGGTCGTGTGCAACGCGGGGCTCCAGATCGTGAGCGGTACGAGCTACACGGAGGACGGGTTCGAGAAGACCTTCGGGGTAAACCACCTCGGACATTTCCTGCTTGTAAACCTGCTGCTGAAGCAGTTGGCGGCGCCCGCCCGGATCGTCTTCGTTTCAAGCGGCACTCACGACCCTGAGCGCAGGACCGGGATGCCCGCCCCCCGCTACAGGAGTCCCGAGGCGCTGGCCCATCCCGAAGAGTACCCGGATACCGTCGAGCCCGGCGAAGACCCCGGAAAAACCGGGAGGATACGCTATACGACCTCCAAGCTGTGCAACGTCCTGTGCGCTTACGAGTTGGACCGGCGAGTGCGCCGGGAGAACTCGGGCACCGGCGCGGCCCCGATCACCGTCAACGCCTTCGACCCGGGTGCGGTGCCAGGCACCGGTCTCACGCGCGACTATTCGCTACCTGCCCGCTTCGTGTGGGACCGAGGGATAGCGTTGCTCGTCCCCGTCCTGCGAGGTCTCGGCATTCGCTTCAGTACCGCGGAAGCCTCCGGACGGGCCCTGGCGAGGATGGTGACGGATCCGGCTCTAGAGAGGGCGTCCGGAAAGTACTTCGAGATCGGGATCGAGGCGCGCTCCTCGGAGGAGTCCTACGACCGCGAGATGGCGAAGGAGCTCTGGGAGGCGAGCGCCAGGTTGGTACGGCTCGTCCCGGAAGAAACGCTGCCCGGGCTACTCCATGCGCCGCAGACGGAGAGGCCCTAGCGCCGCTGCCCGGGCCTACTCCGTGGGCAGGTCCTCCCTGACGCCCCACTCGTTCCACGAGCCGTCGTAGTTGGCGAGGTTCCTGTAGCCGAGCCGGTGCATCGCGAAGAGCGGCACGGTCGCCGCGACCCCGCCGTTGCAGTAGGCGACGACGGGGGCCTCCCTGTCTTCGGAAGCCCCGGCCTCCAGCAGCTTCCGCTCCAGCTCTTCCTTCGAGAGGAAGGTGCCGCCCTCGCGAACGAGGCTGTCCGCGTGCAGGTGTGCCGCGCCGGGGACGTGTCCCGGGCGCCCCGAGCCGCGCGTTACGGCGCCGGTGTACTGGCCCGCGTCGCGGGCGTCGAGGATGAGGGCGCCGCCGTTCTCGCTCGCGTCGAGGACTTCTTCCGCGGTGACGCGCCACCCGGGACGGGGACGCGGGGTGAAGGTGGCGGGTTCGGGGCTTGGGGCTTCGGAGGTTACCGGGCGGCCCTCGCCGGTCCACTTCTTCCAGCCGCCGTCGAGGACGGAGACGCGGTCGTGGCCGTAGTAGGTCAGGGCCCACCACAGTCGCGTTGCAAACTGGGTGCCCGCGTGGTCGTAGACAACTACGTGGATATCGTCGCCAATGCCGAGGCTGCCCATGAGGGCGGCGAAGCGTTCCGGCGGCGCGAGTTGGGCGGGGACGGGGTTCTCGGGGTCGACGATGTCGCTCGTCCAGTCGACGTAGACGGCGCCGGGGACGTGGGCGGTCTGGTACTCGTCGCGGGCACCGAGGTATTCGGCCTGCTGGCGGCCGTTGCCGAGGTCCTTCTTCTTTACGTAGCCGCGGATGTCGACGACGCGGAGGTCCGGGTCGTCGAGGTGCTCGGCCAGCCAGGTCGTGCTCGCCAGGGGGTCGAAGGCCATGCTCTATCCCTCCTCGAAGATGTCGTGCTCCTCGGCGTAGGCCCTGGCGATCTCCGTCGCTCTCCCGGCGTCGTCCTTGCCGAGACGGCCCTCGATCACCTCGCCTTCGAGGTGGTCTTTTATGGGTTTGATCCAGCGCCCCGGCCCACGCCCGAAGATCTGCATGAGCTGGTTGCCGTCGAGGGGGCTTTCGAGCTTCTCGATGGCGTCCACGGCCCGCACCTCGTCGACGCGCGCCTTGAGGCTCTCCCAGGACGCCACTGCGATGTGGCGCCGCCTCGGGGCGCTGCCGGTTATGTCGGCGCGGGCGAGCTTGAGGAGCATGTCGATGTTGGCGAGCACGCGCCCGCCGCGCTCCAGGTACGTGTCGCGGACGAAGCGCCTGACCGCCGAGTCGCTCCACGGGTCGCGGCCGACGGCGTAGCCCATCGGGCGCATGTGGTGGGAGACGAGGTGGGCGACGGCGTCGGCGTCGTCCTTCGGGTAGGCGAGGCGCTTCATGGCCTTGCGCGCGATGTGCGCGCCGACGTTCTCGTGGCCGTAGAAGTGGATCTTCTTGGGCAGCGTGCGCCCGCCGCAGCGCTCGCACTCCCCCTCGCCCGCCGTCTTCTGCGTGCTCTTGTGGCCGCAGTACGTGCAGCGGTGCTCGTAGGCGAGCGTGCGGGGCTTGCCGATATCGTGGAAGAAGGCCGCCTTCCGGAGGATCGAGAACTGCCAGTCGCTCGCTTCCTCGTCCCGCTCGATGTTCGAGACCACTATGAGGGTGTGCTCGAAGACGTCCTTGTGGTGGAACTCGGCCTCCTGCTCGACGGCAAGGGTCTCCATGAACTCCGGGACGATGTACGGCATCAGGCCGAGCCTGACGAGGGCGCGCAGCCCCTTCGACACGTTCCGGGAGACGAGGATCTTCTCGAACTCCTCCCTTATCCGCTCGGCGCTTATGCTCTCCAGCCAGCCGGCGTTCTCCCGGATGGCCGTCTCCAGCTCGGGGGTGATCTCGAACGGCCTCTCCGGCGTCGTAAGCGTCGTCTCGAAGCGGACGGCCCGGAGCATCCGGAGCGGATCGTCGCGCATCCTGTCGAGGGGCTCGCCGACGGCCCGGATAATCCCCGACGCGAGGTCCTTCCTGCCGCCGAACGGGTCGTGTATCTCGCCGCTCCCGGCATCGGCGGCGATGGCGTTGATGGTGAAGTCGCGCCGCGCGAGGTCCTCGCGTAGGTCCTCGCCGAACGTCACCTCCGGGTGGCGGCTCCCCTCGGTGTACAGGTCGCTCCGGTAGGTGGTGACCTCCACGTCGTAGCCGCCGACCCTCGCCCCGATCGTGCCGAACCGCTCCCCCATCGTCCACAGATGCTCGGCGAGCGGCCTGAGGACGCCCTTGATCTCCTGCGGCCTCGCCCCCGTCGTCGCGTCGACGTCCTTCTTGCTCTCGCCCACGAGCAGCATGTCCCGGACGTACCCGCCGACGAGGTACAGCTCGTGCCCCTTCTCCGCGAACGCCTCCCCGAGCCGCGCGAGCGGTTCGGGCACGCCTATTTTCTCTGCCTCCGTCATCATCGTTCTCCGATTCTATTACGCAAGGTCCGAGAGGTCAGCGCCGCGATCTCCCTCCCGGCAAAGGAGCCGCACGAACTCGACGGCGAGGCGCGCTCTTACGCCCTTGCGGCCTTCGGGGTCTTCCGGGACGGGGCGAGGCGTGCGCTTGCGGGAGGTACACCGCCCCGAAGCCGTACCGGGGAGCCCCTCCCGTGCGCTGCGCGTGGGGCGGCCGAAGGAGGAGTTTCCTCTTCGGGGGTGTTAGTTGGGGATGGCGTCGTTTCTGGAGGCGTAGATCTCGAAGTAGTCGCCGAAGCCGGTGACGTCGAAGATTCGCTGCACGGCCCCGGAGGGCGTGGTGAGCCTGAGGGACGTACCCTCCTTCTCCAGCGTCTCCTTCGCGCGCATCAGCGTCGAGAGCGCCGTGGAATCCATGAACGCCACGTCCGCCATGTCCACGACGACCGTCCCTACCCCCTCGGAGCCCCGCTCGATGGCGTACTGGACCTTCGGAGCCGTGTGCAGGTCTACCTCGCCGCGAACCGCGACTATCGAATACGCGTCGGCGCGCTCGTCTATGCTGACCTTGAAGTCCATAAATAGCCTCGTCCTGCTTGTTTCGAACTACCCCAAGCTAATATCAGGCGATGTCCGGTATGCCCGTTCGACGAACGAGCATACCACAACGCTCCCCGACGGTGGCATCCCGGCTCGGCACCTTTTCTGCTAACATTCGGCGCCGTGGGAACCATGGGGAAGACTAGAAACGACGGGGTCAGGGTCGCGGTCTTCGTGGACGGCGCGAACCTCTACCATTCCATAAAGAGCTACTACAAGGGCGTCCTGGATTACGGGGTCCTCCTGAGGGCCGCCGTCGCCGGCCGCGACCTCCTGCGCGCCACCTTCTACATCGTGGAGAAGCAGGAGACGGAGGAGACGCCCGCGGGCACCGGCGCGCGCTCCTTCGTCTACAACCTCAACAGGTTCGGCTACAAGGTCCGCTCCAAGCCCCTGACGGTCCACGAGACCGTGACCCCCGATGGCGAGAAGACGGTAACCCACAAGGGCGACTGGGACATGGGCATCGTCGTGGACATGATGCGCCTCGCCGGCCACGCCGACGCCTACGTCCTCGTCTCGGGCGACGGGGACTACGTCGAGGCCATCGAGTACCTCCAGAGCGAGAAGGGGCTGCGCGTCGAGGCCATCAGCGCCGCCCAGTGCACCTCCCAGGCCCTCCTCGACGTCTGCGACCTCCACACCGACCTCGGCGACATCCCGGATCTATTCCGGCGCCCGGGGACGCCTAGGGCGGTCGCGGAGGAACATCCGGCCACGGGCTAGAAGCCTCCACAGGCCAGAACCCTACCCGCAACGCCGCAACCCCGACCTCGCGCCCGGCGGCCCTACGGCTCGCCCAGCAGCCTGACCTCCGGCTCCAGTTCGACGCCGAGCTTCTCGCGCACGGTCTCCTTCGCGAGCTCCATGAGCGCGATGGCGTCCCTGGCCGTACCGCCGCCGTGGTTGACGAAGTAGTTGGCGTGCTGTGGGGAGACTTCGAGCTCGCCGATCCTGGTCCCCTTCAGGCCCGCCGCCTCTATGACGCGGCCGGGGTAGTCGTCCTTGGGACGCTTGAAGGTCGAGCCGCAGCTCGGCTTGTTCGGGGAGCCGGTCATGCGCTGCTTCCGGTAGCCCTTTATGCGGGCTTTCAGCTCTTCGGCGTCGCCCGGAACCAGGGTGTAGCCGGCGCGCAGGACGATCCAGGCGGGGTGCTCGTGCAGGATGCTCCCCCGGTAGCGAAAACGTAGCTCGGCGTTGGTCATGCGCACCACCCCGTCCTCGGGCTTGTAGACGTCGGCCCAGTCGAGGACCTCCCTCGTCTCGCCCCCGTAGGCGCCGGCGTTCATGTAGACGGCGCCGCCGACGGTGCCGGGGATGCCGGTCCCGAACTCCAGGCCTTCGAGGCCCTTCGCGGCGGTCGCGTTGGCCAGGACCGGGTAGAGGACGCCCGCGTCGGCGACCACGCGGTTGCCCCCTACCTCGACGTTCGTGAGGGAGCGGGCGAGGCGTATCGTGAGCCCCCGGATGCCGCCGTCGAGGACGAGGACGTTCGTCCCGCCGCCGAGGATGGTGACGGGGACGCCGTGCTCCCGGGCCTTCTCGACGGCCTCGACAAGCTCCCGGACGCTCTCGGGCTGGAGGAGGGCGTCGGCGGGGCCGCCTATCTTCCAGGCCGTGTAGCGCTTCAGCGGCTCGTCGAGCTTGGCCGATGGGAAGAGTTCGTGTAGAGTCCGGCGATGCATCAGGGTGAATATATGGCACATCGGGGTTCTTTGCTGGCGGCCAGGACTTGAAGGCGATGGTCCTTGCGGCTGGCAAGGGTACCAGGCTCTTCCCCCTGACCGGCGAGGTGCCCAAGCCGATGGCGCCGGTGGTCGACACCCCGATCATCCGCCACATCTTCGAGCTTCTGGCGCGGCACGGCTTCTCGGAAGCGAGCGTGAACGTCCACTACCTGGCCGACGCCCTGCTTGCCGCCTACGGCGAGGAGTCCGTGGTAGACGGGATGTCGGTGCGCCTCTCCCGCGAGGAAGAGCTGCTCGGGACGGCCGGCGGCGTCAAGCGCCTCGCGGATCGCTTCGACGAGACCTTCGTCGTCGTCTCGGGGGATGCCCTGACGGACGTGGACCTGACGGAGCTTCTGGCCTTCCACAGGGAGAAGGGGGCGCTCGCGACCCTGGCGCTCCGGCGCGTCTACGACACCTCCGAGTTCGGGGTGGTGGAGCTCGACGAAGGAGGCAACATCCTGGGCTTCCAGGAGAAGCCGGACCCCGAGGACGCCGTGAGCACCCTGGCGAACACCGGCATCTACGTCCTGGAGCCCGAGGCGCTCGAGTACGTGCCCGAAGGGACCTTCTTCGACTTCGCAAGGGACGTATTCCCCCGGCTCCTCGAGGCCGGGGAGAAGTTTGTCGGGTATCAGGGGGCCTTCTACTGGTCGGACATCGGGACGCTGGAGGCGTACCGCCGGGCGCAGTTCGACGTGCTCTCCGGACGCGTGCGGGTCAGGGTGCCGGGGGAGAAGCGGGGCAAGACCGTGTGGGTCGGGGAGAACGCCCAGATCCACCCGGGCGCGGACCTCTCGGGCTACGTGGTGGTCGGGCGCGACGCCGTGGTCGGCCGCGGCGTCACCCTCGCGGGCGACGTGACGGTCGGGACGGACTGCTGGGTGAGGCCGAACGCGACCATCAAGAGCAGCATCCTGCTGCCGGGGGCGTCGGTCGGGGACGGGGCATACCTCGAGGACTGCATAGTGGGGCACGGCTACGACGTGAGGCCCGGCGAGACCATCAGGGGCGGGGCCCTTACCCGCCGGCCCTCGGGCTAGGGTCGATTAGCGCGCGCCCTCAGGTGCCGGGCGGCCTCACGAGCCTGTAGCCGAAGCCGCGGACGGTCTCTATAAGCTTCGGCTTGTCGGTGTTGTCGCCGAGCTTCGTGCGGAGGCGCTGGACGTAGACGTTCACGGTTCGCTCGTCGATAAACTCCTCCTCGCCCCAGACCTGGCGGAGGAGGCTGCCCCTCGGGAAGACGCGACCGGGGCTCTTGGCGAGGGTGTAGAGGAGCTTGAACTCGCGCGGGGAGAGCTTGACGGGCCGGCCCTCCTTCTTCACCTCCACGATGTCCGGGTCTATCTCGAGGTCGCCGACGTAGAGGCGGCTCGGGGCGTCGTCCTTGCCCTGGCTGTCGCGGCGCCGGAGGATCTGCTTCACCCTCGCCACGAGCTCGCGGGGGTTCACGGGCGAGCGCATGTAGTAGTCCGCGCCCAGCTCGATGCCGACGATACGGTCCATCGTGTCCTCGTCGCGCAGGAGGGCTACCGTGTAGACGCCGGGCTTCTGGACCTTGCTGATCAACTGAAAGCCCCGCTCGTCGGGCAGACGGTTGTCCACCACCGCGACCTCGAAGCTCTGGCGGTCAGCCATCTGACGCGCCTGGGCGCCGGTGCCGGCCGGGATCACACGCCACCCCTCACCGGACAAAGCCCTCCTCAGGCGCATCCTCTCCTCATCATCGCCTATGACAAGCAAAACGGCCGCACTCACCGAGCCCAATCACCCCGTTCCCAAACTACGCATGACATCAAGTATACCCCCAAGAACCCCCGCCGCCTTGAGTAAACCCGCCTCCGGCGGTATGATCTCCATGAAACGGCTTAGGCCGTGCTCACGCGAGCGCTCGTAGCTCAGTTGGATAGAGCGTCTGACTACGAATCAGAAGGTCGCAGGTTCGAGTCCTGCCGAGCGCGCACCACAAAGCCCCGCAAACCGCGGGGTTTTCTCTTGTCTGGAGCCTCTGTATCGTCTCGGCTTTCGACGTTTTGCCGCAACAGAAGGTTGGAGCCCTCTGAGAAGGCCAGGAGATCGGCGTTAGCCACGGGGAAGGCTCAATCTCACCCAACATCTGCGAACACCTGGCTCGGGTCTTCCACGAACGGTTCCGCCAGAGCATAGACGACCTCTTCGTTGACGTGTTTGAGGAATAAGCCGGCAATTTCGAGTTCGTCCGAGTCAAGGACTTTGTTGTGCACCGCGGTACCCCTCTCGAGGACGGTGCGGGGCCTCATACCGGCGCGCAGGATAGAGGTTTGGTGGACGAACGCTGTGGCGGCCTTCGGTCTTAGCTGCGGCTCTTGCCACCGAATCCGGCATCCCGGGCGCGGATGGCGGCCTGGACCCGATCGGCTACCCGGAGCTTGCGGAAGATGTTGGAGGCATGGTTCTGG
>CADCVI010000122.1 GCA_902806105.1 uncultured Rubrobacteraceae bacterium | reverse complement strand
GCCGAAGACCCTGGAGAAGATCAGGCCGTTTGCGGGCGTTTGAGACTTCGGAACCCACGGCCACCGGACACCTGCGTCTCGACCTGAGACCGCCGGTCCGCCTGGACCTCTGGGCGCTCCTTCTGGCCCTCGGGATCGTTGCGGGGACGCTCGCGCCTCCTCTCGGGGTAGCGCTCGTGCTGGCGAGCGCCGCCGTCTCGATCGCGGCCGGGCTCCGTCCTTCGGGTCTCGTGCCTCCCGGTTGGCGGACGATGGCGATCCTAGGGCCGCTGTTCCTGGCGGGCGGCGTCGGGATCTCCTTTCTCCATGCGTTTGCTTTCGACCCTCTGCGTGAGCTCGCGGCGGTACGGCCCGGTGAGGTCATGGTCGTGGGGCGCGTCTCCTCGCCACCGGTGCCGACGAAGATCGGGTACCGGGCCGAGGTACGGGTGAAGCACCTGTGGTACGAGGAGAAGGAAGTGTTGAGGGGCGGCTCCGTCGAGGTCTACTCGGGTGACATGCGCGTCGGGGTGGGGGACGGGGTCCGTTTCAGCGGGGAGATCGAACTTCCCGAGGTAGGGGAGGACGGCTTCGACTACGCGAGATACCTGCTCACGAAGCGCGTCTCCGGGATCGTGTACGCGGGAGGCGTCTGGCCCGTGGACGAGGAGCGCGGGACCATCGGCGAGATGCACCGCCGGACGGACCTCGCGCTGGGCCACGGGTTGAGGCCGCGCGAAGCCTCGGTGGTGCGGGGGATGGTGCTCGGGGACCCGTCCAGGATACCGGAGGAGCTCGAAGAGGCGTTTAGGAGGAGCGGAGTGATGCACGTGCTCGCGATCTCGGGCCAGCACGTAGCGGTGCTCACGGCCATGATCTACTCGGTCCTCCGGCTCCTCGCCGTGCCGACGCTCCTGAGGAACCCGGCCGTATTGGTCCTCGTCTGGATCTACATCGTCGTCGCCGGAGCGCCGCCCTCGGCCATCCGGGCGGGCGTCGTCGCCACGTTCGTCCTCGCGGCCCCGCTCCTCGGACGACAGATCTCGGCCCTCCACTTTATGACGACCATGCTCGCCGCGGTCCTCTCCTGGAACCCCCTGCTCGTCTACAACCCCGGCTTCCAGCTCTCGGTCGCGGCCGTCCTCGGCATCCTGCTCCTCAGAAAACCCCTACAGGTCCTTATAAAGAGGACGGTGTTCAGACCCATGAAGAAGCCGCCCGACCTCCTCTCGAACCTGCTCGCAGTCTCCCTAGCGGCGCAGGTCGCCACGACGCCCATAATAGCCACGAGCTTCGGGGAGGTGTCGACGGTCGGCCTGTTGACGAACCTCGTCGCGGTGCCGCTCTCCGGACCGGTTCTCACCCTGGGGCTGCTCGGGATCTTCGCGGGCAGCGTCTCGGTCCCGCTTGCGTACGTCGTGAACGCCTCCAACGGGTTTCTCGTCACCGCGCTCGCGCGGGTCGCCGAGGTCGGCTCGTCCCTGCCCGGTGCCGCCGTACCAACGCCGGGGGCTTCGCTGCTACTCGTCGGCGTCTTCTACGCCGGCTGTGCCTACGCGGCGATCGTCGGGGCCACGCAGCCCGAGGAGCGCTGGTCGAGGGCAGCGGGGCTCATGCTGCTCTGGTCGTCGCTTTGGGTCGTGCTGGCGGCCGTGCTGCCGGGTTAGAATGGGCTCATGGCCGTTTATCTCTTGCTCGGGGACGACGAGGAGCGCAAGGCCCGCGGGATCGACAGGATACGCAAGGGGCGCAACGTCGAGGCTTATGACGCCGGGGAGACAAGCCCGGAGTCGGTAGTCTCGGCCTGCAACTCCTACTCTTTGTTCGGCGAGGGCTCGGTAATACTCGTCAGGAACCTCGATGCCTGGAACGCGGCGCAGAAGGCCAGGATCCTGGGCTACCTCAAGGACCCGTCGCCCGAGGCGGACCTCGTCCTGCTCGGCAAGAAGCTCGGCGCGCGGGAGAAGCTGCTCGCCGCGGCGAGGGAGGCCGGCGAGGTCCACAGCTTCGAGCAGCCGACCGGCAAGGCGCTGGCGAAGTGGGCGGTGGGCTACGCGAAAAAGGCGGGCCTCACGCTCCCCGAGGGCGTGGCGGTCGAGCTCGTCGTGCGCTGCGCCGACGACAAGACGCGCGTCGCGCGCGAGGTGGAGAAGCTCGCCCTGTATGCGGACGGGGAGGCGACGATGGAGGACGTCGAGGCGCTGTGCCCGCCGGACCTGCAATCCAACATCTTCCAGTTTGTGGATGCCCTGGGCGCGGGAAACGGGGGGCGAGCCCTTGACCTCCTGGAGGCGCTGCTCGGGACCGGGGAGCCGCCGCTCAAGATAGTGCACATGATCCGGCGCCAGTTCCGTCTCCTCGCCCGGGCCAAGGCGCTCTTCGAGGAGGGTGCGCCGCGGCCCGAGGTCGCCAGCGCCCTCAAGGTGCCGCCGTTCGTGGCGCGCAAGCTGGAGGAGCAGTCCGGCAAGATGGGCGAGGAAGACCTCGAACGGGCCCTTGCCCTGATCTCCGACCTCGAACGAGGCCTCAAGGGCGGCAGCGAACTCTCCGACGAGCTTCAGGTCGAGCTCGCCGTAATGGGCCTCTCCCGCTAGGAAAAACGCCAGCCGAGCGATAAACACCAAAGAGCGCCAGGCATCCCGGCCTTTCCCGGTCCTTCTCCCAGACCTCCACGACGCAAGCTACCGCGAAGACCTCCGATAGTTCCCGACAGGACGTTTACGACCGCGCGAGTACGGTTTCCGCGAGAGGTTGCGTGATGTCTTCATGGCCACCCGAAGCCCTCCAACCGGTAGAGGTTCGCTGTATGCACAGTATTCTGGGAGCTTCTCTTCACTGGTACTGGGTGGAGGAGGCTGCTCACCGGGAGCTGTTCCGGTGGATCAAGCCGAACGTCTTCGGCGATCTGCGGAGGAGTACCGATGGCTTCACGAAGGCGAGAGGGGCGGGGTGCCTGCGGCAAGGCTACGCCGGGGCTTTCGAGAACCGTCCCGGGACGGAGAAGTGGCCGCCCCCGTCGAACCGGAGACGGCCACTTCTGGAACTTTTGCTGCTCTTGGGTTCTAGGAAGCTTCGGAGGCCGCGCCGGCCAGCGCCTTGTCGAGGCGGCTGGTCTTGCGGGAGGCCTTGTTGGGGTGGATGAGGCCCTTCGAGGCCGCCTTGTCGTAGGCCTTCTGGGCGTCGTTCCTGAGCTGCGTCGCGCGCTCGGTGTCGCCGGTCTCGATGGCCTTGTAGAAGCTCTTCGAGATGTTGCGCAGGCGCGTGCGGACCGGCTTGTTCAGCTCGTGCGTCCGGATGCTCTGCTTGTCGCGCTTGGAGGGTGCTGGCACCTTCGGGCTCCTCTTGCTTGAAATCGTTCTTAACCACGAGAATGTAACACACCCCGAACAAGAGGGCAATCATGGTAAACTCTCCGGGTGTCTACCCTAAAGAATATTCGTAACTTTTGCATCATCGCCCACATAGATCACGGTAAGAGCACGCTGGCCGACCGGCTTTTGGACGCGACGCATGCCGTCGCGGAGCGGGACCGGATGGACCAGATCCTCGACTCCATGGACATCGAGCGTGAGCGGGGCATCACGATCAAGGCTCAGGCCGTCCGAGTCTTGTATCCCCGCGACGACGGCGACTACAACCTGAACCTCATCGACACCCCGGGCCACGTCGACTTCTCGTACGAGGTCTCGCGGGCCATAGCGGCTTGCGAGGGCGCGCTCCTGGTGGTGGACGCGAGCCAGGGCATACAGGCCCAGACGCTCGCGAACCTCTACCTCGCGATGGAGCACGACCTGGAGATCATCCCGGTCCTGAACAAGATCGACCTGCCGATGGCCGATGTTCCCGCCGCTACGGAGGAGCTCGTGGAGCTTCTGGGCGTGGACGAGGACGACATCCTCAAGATCTCCGCGAAGACCGGCCAGGGCATCCCCGAGGTGCTCGACGCCATCGTGGACCGCATACCTTGCCCCACGACGACGGAAGAAGAGACCCGCGGCCTCGTCTTCGACTCCTACTACGACCCGTACCGGGGCGTCGTCTCGCTGATCCGCCTCGTCGACGGCGAGCTGAAGAAGGGTGATGAGGTCCGGGCGATGCGCTCCGACGAGCGGTTCGAGCTTCTGGAGGTCGGGTGCTACTCGCCGAAGCCTACGGCGCTTCCGGCGCTCCAACCGGGGGATGTCGGGTACGTGATCGCCGGTCTCAAGGACATCGAGGCGCTGCGCGTCGGCGACACGGTCACCCTGGTCGCCAAGCCGGCCGAGAAGCCGCTGCCGGGGTATGCGCAGGCGCTCCCGACGGTGTTCAGCGGGCTGTACCCGACCGAGGGCGACGACTTCGAGCGCCTGCGTGACGCCCTGTCGAAGCTTCAGCTCAACGACGCTTCGCTGTTCTTCGAGCCGGAGAACTCCAGGATGGGGTTCGGGTTCAGGTGCGGGTTCCTGGGGCTTTTGCACATGGAGATCGTGCAGGAGAGGCTGGAGCGCGAGTTCGACCTCGACCTTATCGCCTCGTCCCCGAGCGCAAGGTACGAGGTAGTGATGGAGGACGAGGTCCGGGTCGTGACGAACCCGAGCGACCTGCCGGAGGTCTACCAGGAGATCCGGGAGCCCGTCGTTCGCTCCACCCTGATCGGGCCGAAGGAGTACGTCGGGCAGGTGATGAGCCTCTGTCACGAGCGCAGGGGCGTGCAGATCGGGATGGAGTACATCTCGTCCAGGCGGGTGCAGCTCACGTACGATCTGCCGCTCGCGGAGATTATCACGGACTTTTTCGACGCCCTGAAGAGCCGGACGAAGGGCTACGCCTCGTTCGACTACGACTTCAAGGGCTACGAGGTCTCGGACCTCGTCAAGGTCGAGGTGATCGTCTCGGGGGACGTGGTGGACGCGCTCTCGATCATCGTGCATCGCGACAAGGCGTACTACCGGGGCCGTGCCCTCGTGGAGAAGCTGAAGGAGCTGATCCCACGCCAGCAGTTCGAGGTCCCGATTCAGGCGGCGATGGGCAAGCGCGTGATCGCGCGGGAGACCGTCCGCGCCTACCGCAAGGACGTTATCGCCAAGTGCTACGGCGGCGACATCTCCCGGAAGCGCAAGCTCTTGGAGAAGCAGAAGGCGGGCAAGAAGCGCATGAAGCAGGTTGGCAACGTCGAGATACCGCAGGAAGCCTTCCTCGCCGCGCTGAAGCTCTAGGATGGACGGTGGAGGTTTCCGTCCGAACCCCCACTGCCACACGAATTAGCCGCAAGTGGACTTCATAGCCCCGAGGACCGTTCTCCGCGTGGGGTTCACGTCTCGATTCACGAGTTGGGACCGCGGCGCCGGTCCGCAGCCTGCCATAGATGACGCGTTCTCCGGGGATGTCACCCTCGCGTAACGCGCCGGTCGCGGGGCTGCTTCTGGGGAAAAGGCCGGTACGTCCTCCAAGCAGATGTTCTCAACCGGCCGCCGCGGCTCCTGGCTCGTTCTCACGGGAATCGAGAGCGAGGCCCCTGGCGTTGGCACGGCAGGGTTTGGGGTACGGAGGGATCTGGCCTGGTCTGCTCCCGTCCTATCGTTCTGCAACGATGTGGCAAAAGACCCTCGTGGTAAAATTCCGGGATGGCGATCTCCGCTAGACAGCACGAAATACTGACGAAGACGCTGGAGTTGTACATCCAGACGGGTACGCCCGTTGGCAGCGCCGCCCTCGTCGATGCCGTCGACGCGAGTTCTTCCACCATCAGGTCGGAGCTCGCGGCGCTGGAGGCCGAGGGGCTGCTCACGCACCCCCACACTTCGGCCGGCCGCATTCCCACGGACGCGGGTTACCGCTACTACGTTGATGCCCTCATGGTCGAGGAGACCGGCTCTACCGGCCCGTCCTTCGAGACGCCGGAGGGTGTCGGCAACGTGGACGAGCTTTTGCAGGGGGTCTCGGAGGGGATGAGCGAGGTCACGCGCCTGCTCGCGGTCGTCGCGGGGCCGAGCGCCCTGGGCGAGGGGGTGGCGCGCGTGGATCACCTGCCCTTGCGGGAGGGTGTTCACCTCGTGGTCGTCACGACGGAGAACGGGCTCTCGTCCAGCACGACCATCTCGCTGCCGACCGACGTCCCGAACGAGGAGGTGCGGGGGATACTATCCTCCCTCAACTCGTTTCTCGGGGGGTACACGGCCGGGACGTACCAGCTCTCCTCCGCCCGGCAGTATCTCACCGACTACAACCCGCTCGCCGTCGGGGCGGTCCTTCAGGCGGTCGAGGTTCTGGGGCGGGCGACGGAGCGGGGGCTGTTTATCCGGGGGGCCTCGGCCCTCTTCGCCCGGCTCGACGACCTGGACCCGGCAAGCCTGGCGGCGGTCGTGGAGGTCTTCGAGCGCCGGCGCTGGCTGCTGAAGCTCGTCGGGGATTCGTTGAAGCGTTCGGTGTCGAGCAGCGGGGTCGTCGTTTCTATCGGGGCGGAGTCCGGGTTCAACAACCTCACCGGGACCAGCCTCGTCGCCGCGGCCTACAGCCGTCACGAGCGGCCCTTCGGGGTCGTCACCCTTATAGGGCCCAAGCGTATGGAGTACGGCGCCGCCATCTCCACCGTCCGTTCGGCGGCGGAGGCCCTGACCCAGCACCTCGACTCCAAGTTCTAAGGATCTAAGGAGAGCATCCTCATTGGCGAAGCGTGACTACTACGAGATCCTGGGCCTCGCGCGCGAGGCTTCGGAGACCGAGATCAAGAAGTCTTACAGGCGGCTTGCCCGCAAGCACCACCCCGACGCGAACCCGGACGACAACGGGGCGGAGGAGCGCTTCAAGGAGCTGACTGAGGCATACGAGGTTCTGTCGAACCCGGAGTCGCGGAGGGCCTACGACACCTACGGCCATCAGGTCCCGCGCGGCGGCGGTCCCGGTGGTCCGGGCGCCGGAGGGGACCCGTTCGGCGGCTTCCAGGACATCTTCGACGCGTTCTTCGGCGACCGTTTCGGCGGCGGCTCATTCTTCGGCGGCGGGCGGGCCCCGGCGCGCGGTGAGGACGTCGAGGCGGAGGTCGAGGTCTCCCTGCGGGAGGCGGCCTTCGGGGCGGAGCGGGAGATCAACGTGCAGGTAGTCGCGAACTGCGACGTCTGCGACGGCGTCGGGGGGACGAAGTCCCGCCAGTGCGAGACCTGCGGCGGCGTGGGGGCGGTCCGGACGGTCCGGGAGAGCCTGCTCGGCCAGATGGTCAGCACGGGCGCGTGTCCCACGTGCTCGGGGCGCGGCAGGATCATCGAGGAGTCGTGCGAGAACTGCTACGGGAGCGGGCGCGTCTCGGAGGTCGTCACGCGCCGGGTTTCGGTCCCCGGCGGGATCGAGAGCGGGATGAGGATCCGCCACACCGGACAGGGCCACAAGGGCGAGCCAGGCGCCCCGGCGGGGGACCTCTACGTCAGGATAAGGGTGCAGGAAGACCCGGAGCTCATGCGCGACGGGGACGACCTCGTACACAGGATGAGGGTCAACTTCGTGGAGGCCGCCCTCGGGACCGAGTGCGAGGTGCCGACGCTCGACGGCAGCAAGAGCGTAAGGGTGGAACCGGGGACGCAGCCCGGCGAGACCGTGACGCTCCGGGGTGAGGGCATGCCCCGCCTCAGGCGCCGGGGCCGGGGCGACCTCAAGGTGGTCGTGGACGTGATGGTGCCGACGCGCCTGAACCACGAGCAGCGCGACCTCCTCAGGCGCTTCGACGAGGTCAGCGGCGAGGAGACCTACAACGGCGGCGGGGAATCCTTCTTCGACCGCCTGAGGGCCGTCTTCAGGTAGGCCCGGTGGTCTTCTGATGTCCGTACGCACCCGCGTCTTCTCTGATATGCGCCTTTCTCCGGGCGATCGGCTACGCCTCCCCGACGAGGAGGGACACCACCTCTTCAAGGTCCTGCGGGCGCGCGCGGGGGAGACCATCGAGGTCGTCGACGGAGCGGGACGCCTGTTTCTCGCCGAGCTGACGGAGGGGCGGGAGGCCGCCGTAAGCGAGGAGCGTCCGGCCCCCGAGGACGGCGGCGGGGTGACCCTGTACCAGGCAGTCCCCAAGGGGCGCCACATGGACCTCGTGGTGGAGAAGGCGACGGAGCTCGGGGTGGGGGCCATCGTGCCGCTCGCGACGGATCACGGCGTGGTGCGCCTCGACCGGGGCGACGGCAAGGTGGAACGGTGGCGCCGGGTGGCCCTTGCGGCGGCGCGCCAGTCGCAGCGGCTACGCATACCGGAGGTCCGCGAGGTGGTCCCCTTCGCGGGTGCCGTGGAGGAGGCCGGCGCGGCCGGGGTACTTCTGCACAACGGGCCGGATCTGTCGCCGCTGGAGGAAGGGCTTACGTCCGGACCGGTGAGCCTCTTCGTCGGGCCGGAGGGCGGTTTCGGCTCGGGGGAGCTGGCGCTCGCCGTGGAGAAGGGGGTTCGGCTCGCCTCGCTCGGCCCGTTCAGGCTGCGGAGCGAGACCGCGGGGATGGTGGCGGTCGCCAGGGCCTGCGCGGCGCTGGACGGAGCGAAGGAAGGTTCGGCAGGAAGATTCGAGGGGGGGCTATGAGCGACGAGAACTGCGTGTTCTGCAAGATAGTAAGGGGTGAGGTCGAGGCCGAGGTGTTGCGCGACGAGGACGGGGTGCTCGCGTTCCGCGACATAAACGGCAGGGCGCCCGTGCACGTGCTC
>CADCVI010000121.1 GCA_902806105.1 uncultured Rubrobacteraceae bacterium | reverse complement strand
GGGCATTCAAGCGCTGCAGCGTCTCGGGGATGAGGACGCCGAGCGCGCCCACGAGCAAGATCCCCTGCGCGGCGGCGAAGTAGCCGCCGTAGATCCCGACAAGGTACGTGGCGGAGAACGAGGCGACTTCACGCTCGGAACTCGTCTCGCCTACTTTCACAGCCTTGCGCTCGCGGCTCCGGGCGAGCGCGCGCTGGATGCGGGTCTGGGTTACCACCAGGATCAGGGCGAGGACGAGCAGGACGGGGACGACCGCCTCGAAGGTCTCCGGGGGCAGGTGCAGGAGTAGCCAGGCGCCCGTGACCGCGCCGAGGAGTGAGGCGGGCAGGAGGCGCAGCACCCGGCGCTTCTGCCCCGCCAGCTCGCGACGGTAGCCCCAGGTACCGGAGATGCTGCCGGGCACCAGCCCGATGGCGTTGCTCATGGTCGCGGTGACCGGCGGGAAACCCAGGGAGAGCAACACGGGGAACGTGAACAGGGTGCCAGAGCCGATAATGGCGTTTATGGCCCCGGCTCCGACCCCCGCGAGCAGGACGGTCAGAACCTCCAGGGTGCTCATCGGTTGGTTCCACCGGGCAAGATACTTCCGGGCGCGGAAACTCCCGCCCCCTTCACGAAGGCCCCCTCGCGCTTCAAACCGACGGACCCTTCGGCTACTCCTTGAATAGCCAGTCCACGTCCTTGCCCAGGAGATCCCGGACCTCGCGCCTGAGCGGTCGGTGGTGGGGCTTGCGGAGGGTCGGATCTTCGGCGACCATCGCGAAGGCCTCGCGGCGGGCCTCCACGAGAATGTCGATGTCCCGGAGGAGCTTGGCCACCTTGAGGTCCGGCATCCCGCTCTGGCGGGCGCCGAAGAGGGTGCCTTCGCCCCGGATCGCGAGGTCGACCTCGGAGAGCTTGAAGCCGTCCTGGTGCTCGCAGAGGGCGTCGAGACGCTTTTGGGAGTCGTCGGTCTTGGGGTCGGCGACGAGGAAGCACTGAGGAGGGTGGAGGCCACGGCAGACGCGGCCGCGGAGCTGGTGAAGCTGGGAGAGCCCGAAGCGCTCGGCCCCCTCGATGACGATCGCGCTCGCGTTCGGAACGTCCACCCCGACCTCGACGACCACCGTGGCGACGAGAACCTCGATCTCCCGCGACCGGAACGCCGCCATCACCTCGCGCTTCTCCTGCGCCTTCATGCGGCCGTGCAGCAGGCCGACGCGCCTGTCCGGGAAGATCTCCTCGACGAGCTCCTCGTACAGCTCCTCCGCCGCCCGCACGTCCTCCAGGGCCTCGGACTCCTCGACGAGCGGGCAGATTACGTACGCCTGCCGCCCCGCCTCCAACTCTTCCGCGACGCTCTCGTAGGCCTCGTAGCGCTCCGCGACGGAGATGGCGCGCGTCTCGACCGGCTTTCTCCCCGGCGGCAGCTCGTCCAGGATCGAGACCTCCAGATCCCCGTAGAGCGTGAGCGAGAGCGTCCTCGGGATCGGGGTGGCCGTCATCACGAGCGTATCCGGGACCGCCCCCTTCTCCTTGAACTCCGTCCTCTGCCCGACCCCGAAACGGTGCTGCTCGTCGACGACCACGAGCGAGAGGTTCCGGAAATCCACGCCCTTCTGGATCAGGGCGTGCGTTCCGACGACGACGTGGGCCTCCCCGCTCGCGACGGCCTCTAGCGCCGCTCGGCGCTCGACAGCGCCCTGCGAGCCCGTGAGCAGGATCACGTTCACGGGCAGGTCCTTCAGGGAAGCGGAGATGGAGAGGTAGTGCTGCTCGGCGAGAACCTCGGTCGGGGCCATCATCGCGCCCTGCCCGCCCGACTCGACAGCCGAGAGGAGGCCGGCGACGGCGACGACGGTCTTGCCGCTCCCGACGTCGCCCTGAAGGAGGCGGCGCATCGGCTTCTCAGAGCGCATCCCCTCGAGGACCTCCCCGATCACGCGCTCCTGCGCCCCCGTGAGCCCGAACGGCAGGGCCTTCAGGAACGGGTTCAGCAGGTGCCCGTCGCCCCGGTGGCGGCGCCCCTTCTCGGTCTTTTCTAGCCGGGCTTTCCGGGCGGCGAGGCCCGCCTGGATGAGGAAAAGCTCGTGGAAGACGAGCCTGCGGGTCGCCTGCTTGAGGCTCTCCCGGTCGGAGGGGAAGTGGATCTCGTGTATCGCGTCGTGCAAGCTGGCGAGCCCCTGTCGGGCGAGGATGCCGGCGGGCAGCGGGTCGAGGATGCGCCCGGCGCCGTCGAGGGCGCGGTGGATAAGCGTCCGGGCGCGCCGGGCGTTTATCGCCTTGTTCGCCGGATACACCGGCACGAACCTGCCGGCGTGCGCCGAGTCCCCGAGGGTCGCCGGGTCGTCCACGACCTCGATGCTCTTCGTCGCGAGCTGCAACCCGTACTTGCGCTGGACCTCGCCCGAGGCCACCACCCAGGTCTCCGGGACGAGCTGGTTGAGGAGCCAGCCGCGTCCCCAGACCGTCGCGGGCATGTAGCCCGTTCCGTCGTAGAGTTGTGCGGAGAGGCCGGGGGATCTCCCCCTCACGGGACGCCCGACCGGCTTCACGTTGACCACGCGCGCCACGATCGTCGCCTTCTCCCCGACGCGCAGGTCGGAGATGGGTTTGACGTTCGAGAGGTCCTCGTGGCGGGAGGGGTAGTGGGAGACGAGGTCGGCCAGCGTGGTGACGCCGAGGTCCTTGAGCGCGGCCGCTATCCTGGGGCCCACGCCCGGAAGCTCCGAGACGGGTCGCCCCCGCAGCTCGGGGAGCGTGGTCCTCCGCGGGAGCGACGGGGAAAGCGAGCGCTGCCGGAGGGCCCCGTCCGGGACATCGTTATAGGTAGGCCACGCCATAGGCACCGGGTCCGACGTGGGACCCGACGACGCCCCCTATCTCCGAGACGAAGCTTCCCTCCGTCCCGAGCGCGCTCCTCAGGTCGGCGAGCGCATCGTAAGAGTCCACGTGGCCGTACGCTATGTGGCGCCCCGCCTCGATCATCGGCCTGACCTCGTCCACGATCGCCGACAACTGGCGCTTGCGGCCCCGGGCCCGTTTGTGCGGTACGACCTCCCCATCCTCGAGGCGCAGGACCGGACGGATATCCAGCGCGGTCCCGACGAGGCGCTGGGCGCGGCCGATTCGCCCGCTCTTCTCCAGGTACTCCAGGGTGCCGACGGCGAAGAAGATACCGCAGCGGCGCACCGCAGCCTCCGTCGCCCTCTTCACGTCCTCGAAGCTGCCGCCCTCGTCCGCTACCCGAAGGGCCTCCAGAAGGATCAGTCCGGAGCCCATCTCGGCGCTCTGCGTGTCGACGACCTCCACGGGCCGATCCACCATCCCCGCCGCCGAGAACGCCGACTGGTACGTGCCGCTGAGCTTCGCGGAGAGCGTAAGGACGAGCACGTCGTCGTAGGAGGCGAGCGACTCGTAAGCCTCGACGAACGCCCCCGTCGGGGGCTGCGAGGTGGACGGGAAGCGGGACGACGTCTTCAGCTTCTCGTAGAACTCGGCGTTCGAAAGGTCGACCTTGTCCGTGTACGTCTCGTCCGGGCCGAACGCGAAGGTCAGCGGGACGACCCGCACGTCCGGACGCTCCCTGATCCCCTCGGGGAGGCTCGTGGTCGAGTCCGTCACTATCGCGGTCGTCACTACTCGGCCACCATCTGCAACGGGTAGAGGGGCTGCCCCCCGTCCTTTACCTCGATCTCGACGGACCCGTCGAGGCTTCTTATCCTCTCGGCCACCTTCCTAGCGGAGCCCTCGTCCATCCCGTAGCCCCGGAGCAGGGTGACGACGTCGGGTCCCTCCTCGAGCATCCTCTCGACGAGGCGCATGGCCGCGTCCTCGACCCCCTGCTCGACCGCGACGAGCTCCCCGTCGAGGAGACCTATGTACGCCCCCTCCGGCACCTCGCGGCCCGAGACGCGCGCCTCGCGAACGGCCTGGGTGACCTCACCGCAGCGCAGCCCCGAGACGATGTCGCGCATCTCTTCGATTACCTCCTCCGGCTCCCCCTCCGCGTCGTAGCCCACCATCGCCGCGAGGCCCGCGACGATCGTGTGCGTCGGCACGACCTCTACCCCTACATCTACGAGACCCGCCACCTGCTCCGCGGTCGGGACGACGTTCTTGTTGTTCGGCAGCAGGATCACGCTTCGCGCCCCCGTCTGGGCCACGGCCCGGACGAAGTCCTCCGTGCTCGGGTTCGCGCCCTGACCGCCCTCGACGACTACGGCCCCCATACCCTCGAAGAAAGCGCGGTTCCCCGACCCACGGCTCGCCACCACGACCCCGAGTTCGGAGGTGGGCGCGGCATCCTCGTGGTCCGCACGGGCCCTCGTCTGGGCCTCCATGTCGTCGACCTTGACCCCGGAGAGGCGGCCGAAGCTGCCCGCGTACGAGATGGCGCCGCCGGGGTCCTGGGTGTGCAGGTGTACCTTGACGAGGTCTTCGTCCGGGATCACGAGCACGCTCTTGCCGACGTCGTGGATCCAGGATGCGAACTCGTCGGGGTCGCCTGAGAAGCCGCTGACGACAAACTCGGTGCAGTAGCCCCAGGCCTCTTCGGCGGAGTGCTCTACTTTGTCCCTGAGGAGATCCTCGTCCGGTACCGACTCGTCGTCGTCCTCGAGATCCGGCGCCTCGCCCGCCAGCGAGGCCCGCAGGGAATCAAGGATCACGGCGACCCCGTACCCGCCCGCGTCAACGACCCCGGCCTCCCTCAGGACCCTCAAAAGCTCGGGCGTCCGGCGGACCGACTCGTGCGCCGCGCGCGCGGCCTCCCGCAAGACCTCCACGGGGTCGCTCTTGCCGCCCTCCACGAACGCCTGCGCCGCCGCCGCCGCGTCTTTTACGACGGAGAGCATCGTCCCTTCTACGGGCTCCCTGACGGCGGAGTAGGCCCGTTCCTTCGCGCCACCGAGCGCCTCCGCCAGGGTCTTCGCGTCGAGGGAGGTCGCGTGTCCGAGCTTCTCGCAGGCGCCGCGCAGAATCTGGGAGAGGATCACGCCGGAGTTGCCCCTCGCGCCCATGAGCGCGGCGCGGGAGACGGCCTTGGCCGCATCCTCGCCCCGCAGGTCGGGAGAGGCCGCGACCGCCTCCATCACCGACCGGAGCGTCAGAAGCATGTTCGTCCCCGTGTCCCCGTCCGGGACCGGGTAGACGTTCAGGGCATCTATCTTCGCCGCGCGTAGCTTGAGCGCCGCGTAGGCGGCCCCCACGACAACCTTGAGTTCCGACGTGGGCAGTACCCCATCTTCACGATGCTCGGCCGTGCGGCTCATCAACCTTCCTCTTCCCCATCGCAGGCCCGCTCGGGCCCTTCCATGTAAGGTGTTGCCCGATAGAAACTGGTGTACAATCTTCGGCCGGAGCCCGTCCGGGTCGTGCGCCGCGAGCCACCACCCTGGGCAGTCCCATATCGGCCGGTATCCTAGCACAGGAGAATTCTCGTGGCGAAAGTCTGTTATTCCTGCAACAAGGGCCCGAACTTCGGCAACGCCCGCAGTCACTCCCTGCGCGCCACCCGGCGGCGCTGGAACCCGAACCTGCAGAAGATCCGCATCCAGGAAGGCGCCTCCGTCAGGCGCGAATACGTCTGCACCTCGTGCCTGAAGGCCTTCAAGGTCCAGAAGGCCGCCCCCCGCGTCAGCCACGCGGCAAGCGCCACCGCCTAAACAGGCCCGCATCCCTCAAAACCCGGAGCCCCGGTCCCCCTCGTGGGGCCGGGGCTCCGCTGTTCGTGGACGTTAGATCCTGCCGACCTCCGGCGACGACGGCAGGTCGTGGCCTCCCCGGTCCCGCGCGCTACCGTCGATGCGCTCCACGAGCGAGGCCATCTCGATGGCGGTGACGGCGGCCTCGAAGCCGTGGTTGCCGGCCTTGGTCCCGGCCCGCTCGATCGCCTGCTCGATGTTCTCCGTCGTGAGGACGCCGAAGACGACGGGCAGGTTCGCCTCCAGCGCGACGGAGGAGATGCCCGAGGAGACCCCGCCAGCGACGTAATCGAAGTGCGCGGTGGCGCCCCGGATCACGGCTCCGAGCGTTATCACGGCGTCGTAGCGGCCCGAGAGGGCGAAGCGCTTCGCCGCGAGCGGGACCTCGTAGGCCCCCGGCACCCACGCCACGTCCACCGAGGCGAGGTCGCCCCCGTGGCGCCGGATCGCGTCGAGGGCGCCGTCGAGGAGCGCCTTGACTATAAACTCGTTGAAGCGGGAGGCGACGATGGCGAAGCGCCGCCCCGTGGCATCGAGTTGACCTTCCATTACGGTTGGCTCGTTCACGCCGAACCCCCTAGATGTTGTCGAAGACGTGGTTGAGCTTCTCCTTCTTCGTCTGGAGGTAGTGGTCGTTCACGCCGTTGGGCTCTATCTCCAGCGGCACCCGCTCCGTGATCTCCAACCCGAAGCCCCCGAGCCCGACGACCTTGGTCAGGTTGTTCGTCATCAGCCGGATGCGCGAGAGGTCCAGGTCCTTGAGGATCTGCGCGCCCAGGCCGTAGTCCCGAAGGTCCGGCGCGAAGCCGAGCTGCTGGTTTGCCTCGACGGTGTCCAGTCCCTCGTCCTGAAGGTGATACGCCTTCATCTTGTTCAACAGGCCGATGCCGCGCCCCTCCTGCTGCATGTACACGAGGACGCCCTCGCCCTCCTTGGCGATCTGGGACATCGCGCCATCAAGCTGCTGCCCGCAGTCGCAGCGCAGCGAGTGCAGCGCGTCGCCGGTCAGGCAGGCGGAGTGGACGCGCACGAGGACGTCCTCCTTGCCCTCGGGCTCGCCCATAACGAGCGCGAGGTGAGTCAGGTCGTCGACGTCGTTCTCGTAGGCGCGCAGGCGGAACTCGCCATGGTCGGTGGGCAGTCGAACCTCGACGGCGAACTTCACGTGCCGCTCGTAGCGGCGGCGGTACTCGATAATCTGGGCGGTGGTCACGAGCTTGACGCCGTGCTCCGCCGAGAACTTCTCGAGGTCCGGGACGCGGGCCATCGTGCCGTCCTCGTTCATGATCTCGCAGATCACGCCTGCCGGCCTCATGCCCGCGAGGCGCGCGAGGTCTACGGCCGCCTCCGTCTGCCCGGCCCTCTGCAAGACCCCGCCGGGGCGGGCGCGCAGCGGGAAGATGTGCCCCGGCATGACCAGGTCGTCGGGGCCGGTGGCCTCGTCGACGGCGACGCGACACGTGTGGGCACGGTCGGCGGCGGAGATGCCGGTCGTTATGCCCTCCTTCGCCTCGATGGAGGCAGTAAACGCCGTGTTCATGCGCGCGGAGTTGTGAGTCGCCATGTCCGGTATCTCGAGCTTGTCTACCATCTCGCCGGTCATCGGCAGGCAGATCAGGCCGCGGCCGTACGTCGCCATGAAGTTTATGTCGTCGGCGGTGACGAGCTCGGCGGCCATCGTGAGGTCGCCCTCGTTCTCGCGGTCCTCGTCGTCTATGACTATGACCATCTTGCCGGCCCTGATGTCCTCCAGGACCTCATCTATCTGACTAAACGGCATCTTCTCTCCTCTCGAATATTTGCGATACGTTGCCCGCGGCCGTGCCCCCCAGGTGGGGACCGAGGAGCCGCTCCACGTACTTGCCGATCACGTCCGCCTCGAGGTTCACCCGGCCCCCGGGGGACAGCCCCCCGAGGTTCGTCGCCGCCCTCGTCTGCGGCAGGATCGAGACGGTGAACGAGCCTTCCCGCACCGAGACCAGGGTGAGGCTGATGCCGTCGACGCAGATGCTCCCCTTCTCGACGGCATACTTCAGGACGCTTGCTGGCGCGGAGAACTCCCAGATCTCGGCGTCGCCCTCTGGGGTGACGCCGAGGACCTCCCCGACACCGTCGACGTGGCCCTGCACGATGTGTCCCCCGAAACGCTTCTCCGGGGTCATCGCCCGCTCGAGGTTGACGCCGTCGCCCGCGCCGAGCCCCCCGAGCGCCGTCCTCCTGAGCGTCTCCTGCATGGCGTAGAAGACGAGCTCCCCGCCGTGGATCTCGTTGACGGTCAGGCAGACACCGTTGACCGAGACCGAGTCGCCGATCCCGGTCCCGCGGGCAAGGTCTCCCGCTTCGACCTCGATCCGCGCCATCCCGCCGCCCTCGATGGCGGTGACGCGGCCCTTCCCCTCTACCAGCCCGGTGAACATCCTAGCCCTCCTCCGTTCTCGCCGGGTAGAGCGTCAAAGCGACGTCGTCCCCGAACCTCTCGACCCCTTCGATCCGGAACCCCGGTGCCGCTCCCACGGCATCGACTTCGAGCGACCCCATGAGCGGGGCCCCGCCCGCCCCCAGCACCTTCGGGGCGTAGAACAGCGTCAGCTTGTCGGCGAGGCCCCCGCGGACGAATCTCCCCACCGTCTCCCCCCCGCCCTCGACGAGCACGCCCCGGATGCCGCGCCGACCGAGCTCGTCCAGCACGTAACCGAGGTCCATGCCCCGGTCCCGTTCCGAGCGGGGCGCCGTCACGACCTCGACACCGAGCTTCTCCAGCTCCTCCCTCCTCGCGCCGTCGGCGGCCTCGTCCGAGAAGACGATCACGGGTTCGACGTCGGCCGTCTGCGCGAGCCGGCTCTCCGGGTTCAGGGTCAGGCCGGGGTCGAGGACGATCCTCAGGACGGGCGAAGCCCCTTCGGGGAGGTCTCTCGGGGTGAGGAGCGGGTCGTCCGCGCGCGCCGTGCCCGCCCCGACGAGAACCGCCCCGGCCTCGGCGCGCAGCTCGTGGGCACGGCGGCGAGCAGACCCGCCGG
>CADCVI010000120.1 GCA_902806105.1 uncultured Rubrobacteraceae bacterium | reverse complement strand
CTGGTTTTATCTGGCGGACGCTCGTAGAGCGGCGTCGCGAGTAGCGTGAGAGGCTCGGTCTGGATCTCATCCAGGCCGGGCCTCTCTGCCGTGCCAGCGTGGTTCGGGAGAGACACGGATGCACGGTCCGGAGCCCGTACCAAGCGCAAGCTCACGGACGAGGATCAGGCTCGCCCCTCAAACCTCAGCAACAACCCGCCACGCGAGCCCAGCGGCGAGCAGATAACGGGCACGGTACACGCCATGAGGGCAGACGAGCAGAGCGCGAACGGTTCGGCCAACGGCTCCAACGGCTCGGCCTACAGCGCGAGCGGCATGCAGCCCTCCGGGTTCGACGGGTAAACACCCCGTACGGAGCAAGAGAGGGGCGCCACGGGCACGTTCCCGTGGCGCCCCCCTCTGTTATCCTCCTCGGCCCCCGACGGGGGTCCGAAGCCGACCTCTAGAAGCTAGAAGACCTTCGGCAGGTGGCTCGGGCGGCTCTTCTCGAAGGCTTCGAGGTCGGCCTCGTGGGTGAGGGTCAGGCTGATGTCGTCGAGGCCCTCCATGAGGCGCTGGCGGGTGAAGTCGTCCATCTCGAACGTCTCGTAGACGTTCGGGCCGGTAACGACGCGCTCGGTGAGCTCGACGGTGATCTCCGTCGCCGGGTCCTCGCGCACGGCTTCGAGCAGAGCCTCGACGGCCTCCTCCGGCAGCTCTACCGCCAGGAGCCCTATCTTCGAGCAGTTGTTCTTGAAGATGTCGGCGAAGGACGGGGCGATAACGGCCCCGAAGCCGTAGTCCTGGATCGCCCAGGGGGCGTGCTCCCGGCTGGACCCGCTCCCGAAGTTCTCCCCCGCTATGAGGATGACGGCGTTCTCGTGCTCGGCCTTGTTCATGACGAACTCGGGATCCTCGCGCCACTGCGAGAACAGAAACTGGCCGAAGCCCGTCCGCTCTATCCGCTTGAGGGCGTCGCTCGGCACGATCTGGTCCGTATCCACGTCGCTCCACCCGAGCGGCAACGCCTTCCCGACTACGCGCTCTACCGGCTGCATTAGTTCACCTCCACGGGGACGCCGAGCTCACTCGGGGACGCGAACCGCCCCATGACGGCCGTCGCCGCCGCGACCACCGGGCTCACGAGGTGCGTCCTCCCCCCCTTGCCCTGGCGCCCCTCGAAGTTGCGGTTCGAGGTCGAGGCGCAGCGCTCCTGGGGCTGCAAGATGTCCGGGTTCATCCCGAGGCACATCGAGCACCCGGCGTTCCGCCAGTCGAAGCCCGCCTCCTTGAAGACCTCGTCGAGCCCCTCCTCCTCGGCCTGCTTCTTCACGCGCATCGAGCCTGGGACCACCATCGCCCGGAGGCCGTCCTTCACCTTGTGGCCGCGCAGGACCTCCGCGGCAGCCCTCAAATCCTCGATGCGCGCGTTGGTGCACGAGCCGAGGAAGACCGTGTCGACCTCTATCTCCTTTATGGGCGTGCCGGGCACGAGGTCCATGTACTTCAGGGCCCTGCGGTGCCCGTCGTTCTTCGGCTCGGGGACGACGTCGTCGATCCCGACGGTCTGGGCCGGGGTGGTCCCCCAGGAGACGTACGGGACGAGGTCCTCGGCCCGGATCACGACCTCCTTGTCGAACACGGCGCCCTCGTCGGTCTTGAGCGTCTTCCAGTCCTCGATGGCCCGGTCCCAGTCCTCGCCCTTCGGGGCGTGCTGGCGGCCCTCGAGGTACTCGAAGGTAGTCTCGTCGGGGGCGATGAGGCCCGCGCGGGCGCCGCCCTCGATGGACATGTTGCAGATCGTCATGCGGCCCTCCATCGAGAGGCTCCGGATCGCCTCGCCCCGGTACTCGATGACGTGCCCGACCCCGCCGCCGGTCCCGATGCGGTTCAGGATGCCGAGCATGAGGTCCTTGGCGGAGACGCCGGCCGGGAGATCCCCGTCGATCGTGACGGCCATCGTCTTCGGCTTGCGCTGCGTCAGCGTCTGGGTCGCCAGGACGTGCTCTACCTCGCTCGTCCCGATCCCGAACGCGAGCGCCCCGAACGCGCCGTGGGTGGCGGTGTGCGAGTCGCCGCAGACGACGGTCAGGCCGGGCTGCGTCAGGCCCATCTCAGGGCCTATGACGTGCACGATGCCCTGCCCGATGGCCCCCCACTCGTTGAGCGTGATGCCGAACTCCTCGCAGTTCTTCTTCAGGGCCTCCATCTGCTTCGCGGAGACCTCGTCCTTGATCGGCTGCCCGAAGGCGCTCGTCGGGACGTTGTGGTCCATCGTCGCGTAGCTGAGGTCGGGCCTGCGTACCCTGCGCCCCGCGAGCCTCAAGCCCTCGAAGGCCTGCGGGCTCGTCACCTCGTGCACGAGGTGGAGGTCGACGTACAAGAGCTCCGGCTCCCCCTCGGCGCTCCGGACCACGTGCCGGTCCCAGAGCTTCTCGAAGAGCGTCTTCGGCTTATCCATGCTGGTCATGCGTCACTTCCTTCCTTCTCCT
Organism: uncultured Rubrobacteraceae bacterium; assembly: GCA_902806105.1. The sequence continues at coordinate 6,275 of CADCVI010000120.1, read as the reverse complement.
GCTACCCTTGAGGCCGCCGTAAACGGCGAAGCGGCCATCCTCATAAAAACGTTCCACCGACCCGAAGCCGGCATCCCGCAGCCATGCCATCTGCGCCTCCAGCATCGCGTTCTTGTCTGCCTTCATGCGCGTGAGAGCGGCGGATAACTCCCCGTCGCTCACGCCCGCCTCGCGCACCCGGCGCAACCAGTCCGCCTGGTACTCCGCCTCCGCCTCGGGCGTCGGGCCCTGCACCTGATCCGCGTTGACGAACCACCCGCCGTCCGCGAGGGCGCGGTGGACCTTCTCGAAGAGCTCCCGCTTGTCCCCGTGCGTGAGGTGGTGGATGGAGAGCGCCGAAACCACGAGGTCGTAACCCCGTGGCCTCCCCGGCAGGGGCTTGCGCGCGTGGTCCATGACCCGGAACTCGAACCGACCGGTCTCCCCGGAAAACCGGCGCCGAGCCACCCGCAGCATCTCGACGGAGATGTCCACGAGCGTCAGACTCGCGTTCGGGAACCGCGCGGCGACCATCCCGCTAAGGAGCCCCGTCCCCGCCCCGAGGTCCAGTACCCGCAACGGCTCCTCCGCCTCGAAAGGAATGCTCGCCACCGCCGCCCCGTAGAAACCGTCGAAGCCCGGTACGAGCATCCGGCGCGCCCCGTCGTAATCCGGCGCGGCCGCGTCGAAGAGCGCCCCCACGCCGAGCACTACGCCGCCCTCCGGGCGAGCATGTTCAGGCGAACGTAATCCACCACGAGCGGCCCCCGTTCGCCGAGGCGCGCGGCCACCTCCCTGGCAAACGCGTCGTCCTCACCCTCCGGCAGAATCTCTAGGTGACGGCCGAGCACGACGGTCTTCAGGTAACGCGCAATCTCCTCTACAGAGTCGAACCCCGTGGGCTCGTCGTGCAGCCAGACCTCGACGTCCTCGAACCCGGCCGCCTCCAGCCGCGCCCTCGTCGTCTCCCCGTCCGCGAAGTGCCACGGGTCTTCCCAGCCCTCGAAGTACGAACCGAACCTCTCCTCGTCCATGACCTCCCTCGCGACGGCCCGCACCCAGGCAATGTTCCCCGCGCCGCCACACTGGGCCACGAGGCGCCCCCCCGGCTTCAGGGCGCCGGCGAGCCTGCCGAAGAGCCGATCGTGGTCGGGGATCCAATGAAAAGTCGCGGTCGAGAGCACGAGATCCAAGGGCTCCTCGACCACGAACTCCAGAAGGTCCATTACCTCCACCCGAACCCTCGAATCCCCGGCGAACCGCTCCCGCGCCGCCTCGACCATCGACCCCGAAGCGTCTACCGCCAGCACGGTCCCGCGCGGCAAACGCTCCAGGAGCATCTCCGTCACCCGGCCCGTGCCACACCCGGCGTCCGCCGCGGCCTCGTCCCCCCGGAGCTCCACGCTTTCCAGAAGCCTCGCGCCCCACCCCGTCATCGGGGCGGCGAGCACCTCGTACTCCGACGCGTTCCACTCCATCATACGGCGCGACCGCCCTTACTTTGTCTCATTATGTGAGATACACTAACCAAGATATGGACATTATAGATGGCGTGAGGCGGATGGGCAAGGGAGGGGTGACGAGCGGGGTCGGGGTATTGGACAAGGCGGTTGGGATCCTGTCCTTTCTCGCTACGGACGGGCCTGCTTCCCTGGCGGGCGTGGTGGAGGGGACGGGGCTCGCGCGGCCGACGGCGCACCGGCTGCTGTTGGCGCTGGAGGCGCATCACCTCGTGGCGCGTCACGGGGGGCGTTACGCCCTCGGGATGCGGATACTGGGCTGGGGGAACGAGGTAGCGGCCGGGGCGGGGCTCGTGGGGGCGTCGCGCCCGGCGCTGACGGCGCTCAGGGACGCGACGGGCGAGAGCACGCAGCTCTACGTAAGGGAGGGTGACGCCCGGGTCTGCGTGGCGACGGTCGAGAGGGCGACGGGGCTCAAGACCACCGTGCCGGTGGGGGCGGTGCTGCCGCTCGTGCTCGGGTCGGCGGGGAAGGTCCTGCTCGCGTGGGCGGAGGACCGGGACGCCCTTGCGGGGGGCCCTGCGCCCTCGGTCCTGGAGGGGGTCAGGCGGCGGGGCTGGGCGGAGAGCGTGGCGGAGCGCGAGGAGGGGGTCGCGAGCGTCAGCGCTCCGGTCTTCGACGAGGACGGCGTGGTCCGGGCGGCGGTGAGCGCGAGCGGCCCGATCGCCCGCCTCGGGAGCAGCCCCGGGGAGCGCCTCGCCGGTGAGGTCGTGGCCGCCGCGCGCAAGATAGAAGAAGCTCTGGGAAACGTACGAACGGGGGGAACGGATGGCGGAAGGTAACGGCACGCGCCTTGCGGTGGTCACGGGGGCCTCGTCGGGCATCGGGGCGGCGACGGCCCGGGCGCTCGCGGGGGACGGTTTCACGGTGGCCCTCGGCGCCAGGCGAGAGGAACGGATAGAGGATCTCGCCGCGGAGCTCGGGGGGCACGCGAGGTACTTAGACGTTACGGACCGCGACTCGGTGGCGGAGTTCGCGGGGTGGACGGAGGCTCTGGGCGGGGCATCGGTGCTCGTCAACAACGCGGGCGGGGCGAAGGGGCTCGCGCCGGTGGCCGAGATGGACGAGGACGACTGGCGCTGGATGTTCGAGGCCAACGTCCTGAGCATCGGGCTCATGACGCGGGCGATGCTGCCCCAGATGCGGGCCTCGGGGAGCGGGCACGTCGTGATCATGGGCTCGGCGGCCGGGGTCGAGTCCTACCCGGGCGGGGGCGGCTACAACGCCGCCAAGTTCGGGGCGCACGCCCTCACGCACAACCTGAGGCTGGAGCTTCTCGGGGAGGACGTGAGGGTGACGGAGATCATGCCGGGGGCCGTGAGGACGGAGTTCGGGCTCGTGAGGTTCGAGGGGGACGAGGAGAAGGCCGAGAAGCCCTACAAGGGCATCACGCCGCTCACCGCCGAGGACGTCGCCGAGTGCGTGAGGTGGGCGGTTACCCTGCCGCCCCACGTCAACATAGACCGCATAGACGTCAAGCCGATCCGCCAGGGCGGCGTCGCGCTCTTCGAGAGGGACGCCTAGAGGCCGCAACGTCCCGGGCGCGCCGCGGCCTAGCGCTCCGCATGCTCCCGCTCGTCTTGCGAGCCGCCGCTCTGCCCGGCGCTCGAGCCGCCCCCCCGCGTCTTGTACAGGGAGGCGACGATGGAGGCCGTCACGACGATGGCGATGAAGGGTAGGGAGACGTAGATCGGCACCTTGCCGAAGAGGCCCCCGTAGATGAACTTCGCGCCGACAAAGACGAGGACGACCGCGAGGCCGGTCTGCAGGTAGACGAAGCGGTCCATCATGCCGGCGAGCATGAAGTAGAGCGGCCTCAGGCCGAGGACCGCGAAGGCGTTCGCGCTCCACACGATAAACGGGCTCGACGTTATGGCGAAGATCGCCGGTATGGAGTCCACGGCGAAGATGACGTCGGTAGTCCCGATCACCACGATGACGGCGAACAGCGGCGTTGCCATGAGCTTCCCCGCATGGCGGACGAAGAACCTCTCGCCCTCGAAGCCGTCGGTTATGGGGACGACGCGCCGCACCAGGCGGAGGACCGGGTTCCTCTCCGGGTGGACCTCGGCGCCGCTGTGGAACGCCATCCTGATGCCCGTGTAGATCAGGAAGACCCCGAAGACGTAGACCATCCAGTCGTAGCGCTCCAGAAGCTCCGCCCCGACGAGGACGAAGATGCCGCGCAGGATCAGGGCACCGACGATTCCCCACAACAGCACCCGGTACTGGTAGCGGGCCGGGACCGCGAAGAAGGAGAAGATAAGGGCGAAGACGAAGACGTTGTCGACGGAGAGGCTCTTCTCGATCACGTACCCCGCGAGGTACTCACCGCCGCGCTCTGGACCCGCGATGGCGAACACCATGGCGCCGAAGAGGAGCGCAAGACCGATCCAGACCCCGCTCAAAACCGTCGCCCGGCGGAAGGAGATCTCGCGGCTCCCCCGCCCGAAAACTAGCAGGTCGAGTATTAGCAGCACCGAGATCAAGCCCGTAAAACCTACCCACGCCCAGACGGGAAACTCGGTCACGAGCCCACCCCCCGCTCGGGGGAGATGGTTCGTGTGCCGCCAGCGCGCACCGCGAAGACGGTTGGTTCGGGGAAGGGCAGATTCATGCACGACTCCTTCGGCTCGTTTTTCTACAAGCCGGAAGTCTCTCCCGCCCGTGCCGGGCGTGCTCCACCGGGCTTTCGCCGTATTGACGATGGAGACTCGAGGGATACTCCCCTCCGGGGTTCCGCCAAATCTTACCATGGTCGCGGTCTTTTCGAGAGTCTTCTCGCGGTGAACCGACACCCTTGAACCGTCCGCTAGAATAGGTCCATGATGAGCAGCAGACAACGAGTATTCAGCGGGATACAGCCGAGCGGGAACCTCCACCTCGGCAATTACCTCGGGGCCCTGAAAAACTGGGTAGCCATGCAGGACGAATACGAGAACTACTTCTGCATCGTGGACCTGCACGCCATCACGGTGCCGCAGGACCCGAAGGTGTTGCGCCAGAAGGTGCGGGAGGTAGCGGCGCTCTACCTCGCCTCGGGCATAGACCCGGAGAAGTCCGTCGTCTTCCGCCAGAGCAGCGTCTCGGGGCACGCGGAGCTGGCGTGGCTCCTGAATTGCGTCGCGCGGTTCGGGGAGCTCTCCAGGATGACGCAGTTCAAGGACAAGGCGCAGAAGGGCGGGGCGGAGTCGGCGAGCGTCGGGCTCTACGACTACCCGGTCCTGATGGCCGCCGACATCCTGCTGTACAACGCGCACCTCGTCCCCGTCGGGGAGGATCAGCGCCAGCACCTGGAGCTCGCGCGGACGCTCGCGAGGCGCTTCAACGGGCAGTACGGCGAGGTCTTCGTGGTGCCGGAGCCCATGATCCTCCAGACCGGCGCGCGCGTAATGTCGCTCGACGATCCGACGAGCAAGATGAGCAAAAGCTCGCCGTCGGCGGGTTCCTACGTCGCGATCCTCGACGAGCCCGACGCCGTGCGGCGCAAGATCCGCCGCGCCAGGACCGACTCGGGCTCCGGGGTGACCGCGAGCCCGGAGAAGCCCGCCATCACCAACCTCCTGGACATCTACGCCGCGACCACCGGCAAGACCGTCGCGACGCTGGAGGCCGAGTACGAGGGGAAGGGATACGGCGACCTCAAAAAAGACCTCGCCGAGGCCGTCGTCGAGGCGCTCGCGCCCGTCAGGGAGGGGGCGCTCGCCCTGCTCGACTCGCCGAGGGAGCTGGACGAGCTGCTCGAGGCGGGCGCCGAGAGGGCGCGGGCGGCGGCCTCCCCGGCGCTCGGCGAGGCCCGCACGAAGATGGGGCTGGATTGATGGACCGGGAGAGGATCGAGGGCAAGATCCTCAAGGTCCTGACCGCCATCCCGCAGGGCGTCCTCTACTCCACCACCGACTGGCACCGCCTCCTGAACGAGGACAAGCGGGAGATCCGCCACGCCCTCGACGACCTCGAAGCTCGGGGGAAGATAGAGATCCTCAAGAGCGAGGCCGGCCGCTCGGACAAGCCCCTCTACAAGCTCAAAGAAGGCGGCTGATCCCGGCGTGGCACCGGCCCTCGTCCTGATACCCGGCCTCCTCTGCGACGAGAAGCTGTGGCGCCACCAGGCCGAGAACCTGGTCGACCTCGCGAGCCCCATCGAGATACCGGCAGTGACCGGCCACGCCTCCGTGCGGGAGATGGCGGGCGCGGTCCTGGAGGGAGCCCCCGAACGGTTCGCGCTCGCGGGCCTCTCGATGGGCGGGTACGTCGCCCTCGAAGTCTTGCGCCAGGCCCCGGAGCGCGTGGAGGCGCTCGCCCTGCTCGACACCTCGGCCCGGCCCGATACCCCCGAGCAGACGGAGACGCGCCTGGCCCTCATCGAGCTGGCGAGAAGCGGGAGGTTCGATGATGCATGGCGCAGGCTCCTGCCGAGGGTCGTCCACCCCGACCGGGTCGAGGACCCGGAAATCGTCGCCGCCGTCGAGGGCATGGCCCACTCCGTCGGCCCCGTGGCCTTCGAGCGTCAGGAGCGCGCGATCATCGGGCGCCCGGACAGCCGGGGCGACCTGCCGGCCATCTCCTGCCCCACCCTCGTACTCTGCGGCCGGGACGACGCCCTCACCCCCGTCTCGCTGCACGAAGAGCTCGCCGAGGGCATCCCGGGGGCGAGCCTTCGCAAGATCGAAAGCTGCGGCCACCTCTCGACGCTCGAACGCCCGGAGGAGGTCACGAACGCCATGCGCGAGTGGCTGGAAGGCTTCGGGGCTCCGGGGCGCAGACGTCCTAGAA
>CADCVI010000119.1 GCA_902806105.1 uncultured Rubrobacteraceae bacterium | reverse complement strand
GTCGTACAGGTCGGCCATCTCGCCCAGAATCTCCAGCGGGTCCCCCTCCTCACCTTCCAGTGCCTTCTCCAGCGCGACCGGGCTCTTCTCGGCCCCGCGCATCCGTTCGACCAGCTCCGGGTGCTCCCTGGCGAAGGATGCGTACATCGTTCCTCCCACCGTGCGCCGCCCTGCCGCGCCGTACGCCTCCTCACCGCTGTACACCCGCCCGCCGGCCACCCCGCTCGGCATCCCCGGCGCCGCACCGGTCCCGCCCGTACGTTGTTGGGACGGGTCGCTCTCGCCTCCGTCGCCCTTTGGGCCTTTGTCGTCCGCACCCTGGGGGTTCGGTCGCGTGCCTTCGGCGTCGTCCGGGGGGGGTGGATCGGCGAGGGCGGCGTCCACGACCTCGGCGACGATCTCGTCCGCCGTGCGGCGAGAGGCCTCGCGGACGGCGATCTTGATGGAGAAGGCGGTCTGGGCCGCCGTCACGAGGGCGCGCCGCGCGTCCTCGTCCCCAGGTGCTTGGGAGGGCGTGACATCGCGCAGCATCGCCAGCTGCTCCGCGACCAGCACGAAGTCGATGGCGGCGCGCACGGACGCGCCCATGCGCAGGTCCGGATGATCGCGGGTGAGGCGGGCCGCTCGGACGGCGAGCCGGACGAGCCAGGCGTCCGGGCTGCTCGTGCGGCGGGAGACTATGTCCCGTTCCTCGCCCTCGGGCTGGTAGCCCATGCGCACCCGGCACAGCCGGTCGGTGATCGCCCCGCTCAAGCGGGCCGTGCCTATGTTGTCGAAGGGGTTCATGGCCGCGACCACCCGGAAGCCGGGCTCGGCGCGCACGGTCCCGGCGCGCGGGACGGTCAGCTCGCGCTCGGCCATCGCGGTCAGGAGGGCGTTCAGGGTGTCCTCGGGGACCCGGTTGAGCTCCTCGATGTAAAGCAGGCCGCCCTCCTGCATCGCGAGCGGCAGGGGTCCGTGGACGAAGTTCTCGGGGTTGTAGTCCTCCTGCAGGACGCGCGAGGGGCTGTGGTGGCCGACGAGCTTCGAGGGCGTGAGGTCGGCGTTCCCCTCGACGAAGCGCAAGGTGGTGCCGTTCAGGGCGGTGACGGCGCGCAGGATGGTGGACTTGCTGGTGCCCGGCGGGCCTTCGAGGAGGAGGTCGCGGCCCGCGCCCAGGGCCGCGAGGAGAAGCTGGGCCTCCTCCTCGCGGCCGACGACCTCGCGCCGGATCCCGTCTTGGACGCGGCGCAGGTCCACGGTGGCGGCGTTAGGCCTCGCCGTCGCGGCCGGTGACGGCGCCTTCAGCGGAGAAGGCTGGACCACCGGCCTCGGCATCGTGGCCGGTGGCCCAGCCGTAGGAGACGACGCCGCGGATATTCTTCCCGTCGAGCATGTCCTGGAAGCCCTGGTTGACCTCGTCGAGCGTGTAGGTACGGGTGGTCAGCTCATCGACCTTGACCTTGCCGACCCGATAGAGATCCAGGTAGCGCGCGAGGTCGGCATGCACGGGCGAGTGCCCGTAGAAGGTGCCTATCACCTCCTTGGCGTACATCGTCAGTTCCTGGGGTGAGACGTCTATGTGGCCGATATCGCCGCGCGCGATGCCGGTGATCACGGCGCGACCACCCTTGCGTAGGGCCCGGAAAGCCTGGCCCACGTGTTCGGGCAGGACGTTGTCGATGGTGACGATCGACTTGTCGGCGCCGACGCCGTTGGTCAGCTCGAGCACCCTCTCCACCGGGTCTTGCTGATTGGCGTTGATGGTATGGGTGGCGCCTAACTCCTCGGCCATCTCCAGCTTGAAGTCCACGAGGTCCACGGCGATGACCTGCGATGCCCCCTTCACGGCCGCGCCCTGAACGGCGTTGATACCCACGCCGCCGATGCCGATGATGACGACGGTCTCTCCGGGCTGCACATCGGCCGAGTTGACCGCCGAGCCGAACCCGGTAGGCACGCAGCAACCCACGATGCAGATCTTCTCCAGGTCGAAGTACTCGGGTATGGGCACGACCGATTCCTGCGGGGCAACGGTCCACTCGCTGAGGGTCGAGATGTGACAGAACTGGCCGAGGTCCTGCCCCCCCTGGTTGTGCATGCGGAACGTGCCGTCCATTTGTGGACCCGCGATGAGGCCGGCCCCCCTGTCGCAGATGAAGCTCTGCCCCATGGAGCAGAAGCGGCACGTACCGCAGGCCGGCATAAAGGTAAGGAGCACGTGGTCTCCGGGCTTGACCTTGGTAACGCCAGGCCCGACCTTCTCCACGATGCCGGCGCCCTCGTGCCCGCCTACCATCGGGTAGTACAGGTTCCCGGTCCACTCACCGGTGACCATATGGTAGTCCGAGTGGCAGAGGCCGGAGGCCGCTATGTGGATGAGGACCTCGCCCTCGCTGGGATCGTCTACCTCGATCTCCTCTACCTTGAACTCCTGGCCTTCCCCGTAGATGACGGCGGCTCGTGACTTCATCGTCTACTCCTTTTCCCCTGGTCGTGACGACTGTAGCTTGATGCTAACAGTCGCCGCCACCCGCCGCTAGAAGCCTACCCGCACACCCCGTTGGTTGCCCGGTTCAAGCCCCGCCGGCGAAACCGACCCTGCTCTTCGCCTGCAACGGCACGAAGGTGCCCCCAGCCGGCCGCTCGTCCCCGTTGCCGAAGACGCAATCGGGGTCGGGGGCGTCGATCGAGCGGCCGGTGAAGTGCTTGACGGCCATGCAGCCGCCGTGGCACAGGTCGTAGGCGTTGCAGGTCTGGCACGTGCCTCCCACCTGCCACTCACGCAGGTGCTCGAAGAGCGGTGAGGAGCGCCACACGCCGGCGAAGCCGCCCTCGTCCCGGACGTTGCCGCCGGAAAACTCGGGGGCGAGCACGAACGGGCAGGCGTAGACCTCGCCCACCGGGTCCACGCAGCACACGATGCGCCCGGCTCCGCACATGTTCATGCCCTGAAGCTCCTGTCCATAGGCCGAGAGGTGGAAGAACGAGTCGCCGGTCAGGACGTCGGGGTGGGCGTGAAGCCAGTCGTAGAGCGTGCGGTTCTGCTCGCGGGTCGGGCGCATCGCATCCCAGACGCTCACCCCGCGTCCCGACGGACGCAGGCGCGTCAGTCGAAGCTCGCCGCCGTAGCCGTTCGCGAGGTCATACAAATCGTTGAGCTGGTGGAAGTTCTGCTTGGTGAGGACGGAGTTTATCTTGAACTTGAACCCGCGCTCCGCCAGGCGTTCCATCGCCCTTCTCGCGCGCTTGTAGGAGCCGGTCCCGCGCACGGGGTCGTTCGTCTCGGCCGTCGCGCCGTCCAGGGAGATCTGCACGTCGAGGTAGTTCCTGGAAGCGATCCAATCGGCCGCCGCGTCGTCGACGAGCGTGCCGTTGGTGCTGAATTTCACCCCGATACCGTTGTCGAGGCTGTAGTCCATGAGCTCGAAGAAGTCCGGCCTCGTCAGGGGCTCGCCGCCGCCGACGTTGATGTAGAAGACCTTCATCTCGGCCCACTGGTCTATGAGGGCCTTGGCTTCTTCGGTCGTCAGCTCGCCCGGCCGCGCGTGGTCGGAGGCGGAGAGGCAGTGGGCGCAGCGGAGGTTGCACTCGTAGGTGACCTCCCAGGTCAGGCAAATCGGGGCCTCCAGGCCCTTGCGCAGCAGGTCATAGCTCACGGATTATCCCTTTCCCTTCGAGTTGGCCCAAAGCGTTCTCCAACGCCCGGCGCTCTCCCTCGCCCAACCCCTTCTCCGCCGCGAAGTCGTCGAGCGCAGCCCCCAGCGGGCGTCCGCCGTCCAACCCGACGAGGAACTCCACCAGCGGGCGCGAGTGCAGAAACAGCAGCGCCCGGTTGTCGTAGCGGTAGACGAGCCCCCCGAACCGTTCGGGCCGGACCGAGACCTGGGGCGGCACCCCGTAGCTCCCATCCGTTTTTAGCGGCACCTCGCTCCCCCTCCCTTTCGTGTCCTTGCATTCTCCAACCTTACGGACTGTGGACGCAACGGCTAACGGCGCACAGGCACCCTTCATGCACCCCACGAAGACGTACCCTCCGGCTTTGAGGGGGCCTGGCAGGAGATGACGACGTCACTTGACCAGGGCTCCGGCATCGATCGGGAGGGCCACGCCGGTGACGTAGCGGGCCTCGTCGGAGACGAGCCAGAGGACGGCGTTGCTGACGTCTTGCGGCTCGGTCAGCACGTTCCCCATAAGGTTGACCCCGCCGAGCGCGTACTCGCGGTGCTCGTCCACGAGGGGTCCCATGACCTCGTTGTCGACCATGGGCGTGTTCACACCCGTGGGGTGTATGCTGTTGACGCGGACGTTGTGCTCCGCCAACTCGTACGCCAGGGAGCGCATCAGGCCGACGACGCCGTGCTTGGCGGCGGCGTAGTGGGCGAGGCCGGGGAGTCCCTTCAGCCCGGCGACGGAGGAGGTCAGCACGATCGCGCCGCCCCCGCCGGAGATCATGTAAGGTATCACCGCCCGGCAGCTCTTCCACGCGCCGGTCAGGTTCACCCCAATCACCTCGTCCCACTGCTCGTCCGTCAACTCCCAGGACTTCGCGTAGGTGGAGATCCCCGCGTTCGCGCACAGAATATCGATCCTTCCGAGCTCGCCCACCGCCCCGTCGGCCACCGCCCGCATCTGCTCGCTGCTGCGCACATCGGCCTGCATGCAGACGCAGCGCCGGCCTAACTCCTCGACCATGCGAGCCGTCTCCTCCAGGTCCTCCCCGGTAGCCAGCGGGTAGGGCACGGTCTTCATCTGTCCCACGACGTCGCAGATCGCGACGTCGGCCCCCTCGCGAGCGAGCGTGAGGGCGTGCGAACGCCCCTGCCCCCTGGCGGCGCCGGTGATGAACGCCACCTTCCCGTCCAGCCTGGCCACCGCTTCCTCCTCTCGAGGGTTGCGTGCGATCCTCGTCTTTCGGCTAACTCGCCGACGCCCCTCACGTGCTCGGACTCATCGGGGAGCAGTCAGAGGATCGCGCTCAGACAGGCCTCGACCAGTGATCTCTCCAAGCCTTTCCGGCGAGCTAGTCCACCCCTCTACCACACGCTCCTTATGAGACCGGCCTCATTGGTAGATCACGCGTTCCACGAAGATGCCCGCCGGGCGGCCGGATCCAGATCCGACCGCCCGGCGGTGACGAGCCAAAGGACGGGCTTGGAGACGCTGAATCTAATAAACGCCGCACATCCCGTCTATGCTAATCTCCTCGATCACGATCTCTTCCGACACCCGGGGCTTCTCCTCAGTCCCTTTCTCGCCGGGAACGACGCCGGGCCGCGGCGGCCTTTCTTGCGTGGAATCGATCATGACAGGATCCGCGCTGGCTGCGGGTACGACCTCGTCGCGAAGCTTCCCCACGTTTCCTCCTTTCAAGCCACACTCATAGTGGTTTTTTGTACGGTATTTTACAGGATACAATCAGAATAATTGGTCGATGTGCGCGGGTCAACCTTCGTCGGGCAGGTGCGAATCCGTCCAACGAATACACTCTGGGCCCAAAAATCTTGCAACACTCATCTAGTGATGTGATGAAGGGAGAACGGTGAGCAGGGGGTCGAAGGCTGCAGGAAAGATCACGGGCGAGGTCGAGGCCATCTATATAACCCCCTCTGCGGGGGAGCCGATGCGATCCCTGACGGAGGCGGAGGCCATCGCCGGGCAAGGCCTGGTGGGCGACAGGTACCTCGAGGGCGCCGGGTACTATTCCAACCGCCCGCTTGCGGACGGGAGCAGGGAGATCACGCTGATCGAGTCCGAGGAGCTGGAGGGGATAGAAAGGGAAACCGGCATCCGCCTCCATCCTTCCGAGAGCCGCCGCAACGTTCTGACCCGCTCTGTCCGCGTGAACACCCTGATTGGTAAGCGCTTCCGGATGGGGGAGGTCGTGTGCGAGGGCATAAGGATCTGCGAGCCCTGCACCTACCTCGAGAAGCTCACCGGCAAGCGCGTGATGCGGCCTCTGGTCCACAAGGGAGGACTGCGGGCGAGGATCGTTTCAGGCGGCACCGTCAGGGTCGGGGATGGGATCCTGGTCTCTTCGGAGAATCCTGCTAGAGACGTAGCACCGGCAGCGGGCGTCCAAAGCTCGGGCACAGAGACCGCGGACCACACAGATCCCCGAGAGATACATGCGGACGGGATACTGAGGAAGCTAGAGTACCCATCTTCCGAGGGCGGCTCCCATTGTTTACGCAGCGAGGGTGCAGAGACCGTCGAGTATGCCCTGGTAAGCGAAGAGCTCGAACTCGACGATTACCTGGGGGTGAACGTCAGAGCGTTCGGCTACCTTGTACACGGCACATCCGGCCGCGCAGAAGACCACAAGTTGATGAACGTTTTTCTAATAGGCGCTCTATAAGATCAAAAACGGATCTTCCTCCACCCGATGTCCGTGATGCTCCGCTTATCTACCATGACGCCCACGTTAGCCGCACGAATGGACATGGAGCCCGTCTGGTTGACACGGGGAACCACGATTGTTACCGTTGCGCCTTAGGGAATAAGGGAAAGCCGACCATGCTTGGTGGGCAAGAGGAAGGGGAGACAAGCATGCCAATGGGCCAGACGGCGAACGCCTCCCCCAGTCGGCTGGAGGAGATGGGCGGTCCGTTCGCATTCATCGCCTCGGCCGGGTTCGATCCTTTACAGAATGAGGGGGGCGTTCGCCGAGAAGCTGCTTTAGGCCGGCAAGGACGTCCCGATAAAGCGGAAAGCCGGTGCCTCGGGCGGTGGGTACCAACCCTTCACGACCGGAATCGGATCGGTCTCTCACAGCCGCGAGAAGTGGCGGTTTCGGCGGGGTGCCGGCGTAGAGACGATGCAAACTGAACCACGACAAGGAGGAGGAAGGCATGTCCAGCACGCAGCGGGACCATCGGGAAGCAGGAGCGGAGGAGCGGGCAGTCGACTTCGATGCGGTCATCGTCGGGGCCGGGTTCTCGGGGTTGTACATGCTACACAGGCTGCGCAACGAGCTCGGCCTCTCGGCACGGGTCTACGAGGAGGGGAGCGGCGTCGGCGGGACCTGGTACTGGAACCGCTATCCGGGGGCGAGGAGCGATTCCGACAGCTACATCTACTCCTACTCGTTCGACAAGGAGCTCTGGCAGGAGTGGGAGTGGAGCGAGCGCTACCCCGAGCAGAGCGAGATCCGCAGCTACCTCGAGCACGTGACCGACCGGTACGACCTGCGCCAGGATATCCAGCTCTCCACCCGGGTGACCGGCGCCAGCTTCGACGAGGAGAGGAAGGTCTGGGAGGTCCGCACGGACAAAGGCGACGTCGTCACCACGCGGTATTTCATCGCCGCCGTCGGGGCCCTGTCGTCGGCGACCCGGCCGGACATCCCGGGACGCGAAACCTTCGAGGGCGAGTGGTACCACACCGGGTTGTGGCCGCACGAGGGCGTGGACTTCACCGGGAAGACCGTCGGCATCATCGGTACCGGAGCCACGGGGATCCAGGCGATCCCTTTGATCGCCGAGCAGGCCGAGCACCTCACCGTGTTCCAGCGCACCGCCAACTACGCCATCCCGGCCCGCAACGGCCCGGTGGACCCCGAGGTCCAGAAGTCCCGCAAGGAGGACTTCGAGGGGATCTGGGACCGGGTCCGAACCTCCTTCGCCGGGCACGAGCTCTGGTTTATCGAGAAATCCGCCCTCGAGGCGACACCCGAGGAGCGCGAGCGCGAGTTCCGGAAGCGGTGGGACCGGGGCGGGTTCGGCCTGTGGGTGGGCAACTACAACGACATCCTCTTCACGAAGGAGTCCAACGACACGATCTCCGAGTGGATGCGCGAGAGGATCGCCGAGCGGGTCGACGACCCCGAGACCGCCGAGAAGCTCACCCCGCGCGACCACGCGTTCGGCACCAAGCGCGTGCCCCTGGAGACCAACTACTACGAGGCGTTCAACCGCGACAACGTCGAGCTCGTGGACGTGAAGGCCGCGCCGATCGAGGAGATCACCCCGACAGGCCTGCGAACCTCCGAGGCCGAGTACGAGTTCGACGTCCTGATCTTCGCCACCGGGTTCGACGCCATGACCGGCCCGCTTAACAGGATCGACATCCGCGGGCGCGGCGGGGAGCTGATGCGCGAGAAGTGGGCGGAGGGGCCGAAGACCTACCTCGGCCTCACCAGCGCGGGCTTCCCCAACCTGTTCTTCCTCACAGGGCCGGGCAGCCCGTCGGTTCTCACCAACATGCCGGTCTCCATCGAGCAGCACGTCGAGTTCGTCTCGAGGATCATCGCGGACATGCAGGAGCGCGGCGCGGAGATCGTCGAGCCGACCGAGCGAGCCGAGCAGGAGTGGAGCGACCACGTGCAGGAGTTGGCCCGCGCGACGCTGTTCCCGGAGTCCGCGACCTGGTACATGGGGGCGAACATCCCCGGCAAGCCTCGGGTGTTCATGCCCTATCTCGGCGGAGCCGGACCCTACAGGCAGAAGTGCGACGAGATTGCCGCAAACGACTACGAGGGATTCGCCTTCACGCCGTAACGCCCGCCCTGTGGCAGACGACCGCTGACGGACCGCAACACCGATACAGGGAGGTCTGGCCCGAAGCTAGACCTCCCTGTATAGCGTCTCGGCGGCGCTGATGGGGTCGACCTCGCGCTCCCGGACCTTCTCCATGAGCCCGGCGTCCTCCCGGGAGAGGCGCTCTCGTATCCCCTTTTCGAGCTTGTTCGTCGCCCACGCGAGGACGAACTCCCTCATTGCGGCGAGACGGCGGGTCTCCATTCGGCCGCTCTCCTGGAGGAAGGTCCGGTGCTTCTCGATCTCGGCCTTCAACTC
This sequence comes from uncultured Rubrobacteraceae bacterium, assembly GCA_902806105.1. Next base: position 151 of record CADCVI010000119.1, on the reverse strand, counting down.
CTCGACCCCCTCGCCGTTGTCGCCGCGGGTCAGCACTATAGGGGGGACGGGGGCTTCCGGGTCGAGCTCGTGGCCTATCTCGAGGATGGAGCGGACCTCGGCGGCGGCCCCTTTGGCCTGCGGGTGGTCGGCCTTGTTGATGCAGAAGACG
>CADCVI010000118.1 GCA_902806105.1 uncultured Rubrobacteraceae bacterium | reverse complement strand
GCGATCGCGGGCAGGTCCAGGATCGAATCCCGCAGGACACCGCGGTCTTTTTTCATCGCGAAGGACTTGTCTATGAGCGCCTTGGACGGCGTGTTGCCGAGCAGGACGAGGACGGCGGGACCGACCGCCCTCAACTCGGGGATCAGGATCTCCACCCCCTCCCGGACCTCCCCGACCCTGGGCGGACGGTTCTTGAGCCGCCCGTCCTTCTCGGCCGTGGGCCGGACCTTGACGGTGTTGGTGACGTAGACCTCGGAGCGGTCGAAGCCGGCTTCTTCGAGAAGCTCGTTCAGGAGCTTGCCCGCCCTGCCCACGAACGGCTTGCCGGCGCGGTCCTCCTGCTCCCCCGGGGCCTCGCCGACGATGGCGACGGTCGCCCCCACGGGTCCCTCGCCGAAGACGGCGTTGGGGCCGAGGCGTTCGGCAGCCTGCCGCTTGAGGTCATCCCACGATGCCCGTCTCTCGTCCATGCCGAACCCCTTTCGCTTCTTTTCAATCCGTACGGATCACGACGGGGCGCAGACGATCTTCGCCGCCCCCGGCCAAGCTTCTCTACCCCGGACGGGACCACTCGATCTCGGCGAAGGCGTTGTGGTTGTGGATGCTCTCCTGGTTGACCGCCTCGACGCGGAACCACGAGATCCGGCCATCCCCCCGCAACTCCTCGGCGACGTTGCGCACGATGTCCTCGACGAAAACCGGATTGTCGTAGGCCTGCATGGTGACGTGCCTCTCGTCGGGTCGCTTGAGGAGCGGGTAGACCGGGGAGGACCCCGAACGCTCCGCCACCTCCACTAGCTCCTCGATCCACACGAGCTCCGGTCCCCCTTCAGCCGTCCGCATCGGCCGTACCTCGATCGTCACGTATCCTCGCTGGTTGTGCGCGCCGTAGTCGCTGATGGCCTTGCTGCACGGGCACAAGCTTGTCACGGGGACGCGTACGCCGAGCAAGAAATCCTCCTCAAGCCCCCTGGAGGCGCCGAGGAAGAAGCAATCGTAGTCCATGAGCGCCTTTCCGCCGCTCACGGGGGCCTCGCGTTCGAGAAAGTAAGGGAACTTCGCCTCGATGCGAGCGATCTCCGCGTCGAGGCGTTCCCTGAGGTCGCGGAGGATGGTCGGCAGGGTCCGCATCGTGACCTCGCCGCGGTGCTCCTCGAGCGTCTCGACGAAGCGGCTCATGTGGGTCCCCTTGAAGCGGTAGGGGAGGCCCACGGACATGCTCAAGCTCGCTATCGTGTGCTGTTCGCCGCGGGCCCGGTCCAGGACGGTGATCGGGTATCGCAGGTCTCTGACGCCGGCCTGATCTATGTCGATGCCGCGCTCGTCGCTTCTGCCCTGCACGTCTTCCAGGAGCCGCGTGTTTTCTATCATGGTCCCTCTTTCGGGCGTAAAACCTCGCCGCGCGAGACGACCTGAAACGGGCGCCCCATCTCTTATAATCTGCGCGACGGTATCCGGAACATTGCGCACCCGCCGAAAGGAGGCGAGCACTACCCATGGATGATAGCAGAGCGGTCGCCATCGTCAGCGGCGGGATGGACTCGGTGACCCTCGCCTACCTGCTCGCCTCCGAGGGCCACGAGCTGCACCTGCTCTCCATCGACTACGGGCAACGGCACGCCAAGGAGATCGAGTATGCCAAGATCTGCGCCACGAGGCTCGGGGCGGACTTCGACGTCGTCGACCTCACTGGCGTAGGCCGCCTGCTCACCGGATCCGCCCTCACTACGGACGAGATCGACGTCCCCCACGGCCACTACGCCGCCGAGAACATGGCCGTGACCGTCGTCCCCAACCGCAACGCCATCATGCTCTCCGTCGCCTACGGAGTCGCCGTCTCGGAAGGCGCGAGGATCGTCGCTGCCGGGATGCACGCCGGCGATCATTACGTTTACCCGGACTGTCGCCCGAGCTTCGTAAGGGCGTTCGACGCCATGCAGCGCGAGGCCGTGGAGGGGTTCGGCGACGAGTCCCTGCGCCTCCGTACCCCGTTTATCGACAAAACAAAGGCCGAGATCGCGAAGATAGGCGCCGCGCTGGATGTGCCCTACGCCGACACCTGGAGTTGCTACGAGGGAGGCGAGCTTCACTGCGGGCGATGCGGGACGGACGTGGAGCGCAAGCACGCGTTCAGGGATGCCGGTATTCCCGATCCGACGGAGTACCGCGATCGGGACTACGGGCTGGATTTATGAGCCGACCAGCGGACCGTCGACGCGGTAAGATCGAACCATGCGCAAGAAGAACACCATAGATCAGAAGACGTTTGCGGGACGCCGGGACTAGCGATGTACGTCATCACGAAACGGTTCGACTTCGAGGCGTCGCACAGCCTTGACCACCTCCCGCCTTCGCACAAATGCTCGCGGCCGCACGGCCACTCCTACCGCGTGGAGCTCGTGCTGGAGAGCGCGGAGCTGAACGAGGACGGCTTCGTGCGCGACTACGGTGAGCTCGCGCCGTTCAAGGACTTCGTTGACGAGAAGCTGGACCATCGCAACCTCAACGACGTGGTGCCCGGCGTCACGAGCGCCGAGAACGTCGCTCGCTGGCTCTACGACTTCGCGAGCTCCCTGTGGCCCGAGGTCGTAGCCGTCAGAGTCAGCGAGACGCAGAAGACGTGGGCCGAGTATCGTCCGGAGCGCCGGCCGTGAAGATGGCATCGAGGGACAAGACCATCACCGTCTCGGAGGTCTTCGGGCCGGTGATCCAGGGCGAAGGCGGCGTGATCGGGCGCCCGACCGTCTTCGTGAGAACCGGCGGGTGTGACTACCGCTGCAGCTTCTGCGACAGCCTCTTCGCCGTCCTGCCCGAGCACCGCGGCCTGTGGCGGAGGGTAGGGACGGAGGAGATATTCAACGAGGTGCGGAAGCTCTCCCCAAGGCCGATCCTCGTCACCCTCTCCGGCGGCAACCCCGCCTTGCAGCCGCTCGGAGACCTGGTAAAGCTTGGCCACGAGCACGGCTACACCTTCGCCATCGAGACCCAGGGCACGGTCTCCAAACCGTGGTTCGCCGAGCTCGACCACCTGACGATCTCCCCGAAGCCGCCGAGCTCGAACATGGAGACGGACTGGCTCAAGCTGGACACCTGCGTCGAGGCGGGGGGACCACGCACCGAAGTCCTCCTGAAGGTCGTCGTGATGGACGACGCGGATTACGCCTACGCCAGAGAGGTGGCCGCGAGGTACCCCGGGGTCCCGATGTACCTTCAGGTCGGCAACGACAACCCACCCGGAGCGGCCCCGGACGACCCCACGGAGCCCGACGTGCGCGGCCTCCTCGACCGCTACGCCTGGCTCGCCGAGAAGGTCGTCGTCGAAGGGTGGAACGACGTCACGGTCCTGCCGCAGCTTCACGTCCTGGTCTACGGCAACCGCCGCGGTGTTTGAAGCCGGGTTTGACTCCGTCGGTGGCTCGTTTAGATCTCCCTGGTCTACGGGTTGCAGGAGGGGCGCTACTCGTATAGCTCCACTACAGCGCGGTGCCCTGATGCATGGGCCAGCCGAGCGTCCCTGGTAACCAATGGCGCGTCGAGCGTCTCGGCCAGGGAGACGTAGGCCGCGTCGTAAGCGGTCAGGTTCTCGCGCAGTTCCCAAATCCGGGGCAAGAGCGCGGCGTGGGGGTACCTTACGGCTCTCAGGTTACGTAGGGCTTCCGTGGCCCTGTAGCTCCATGCGACCGAGAGCGCACCTTTCAAGCTGTGCCGGCGGATCGCGTGCAGCACCTCGACGTCGAAGAGGTGAGGAACGTGCAGGCTCACGTCTGCGCGTCCCATCCTCTCGCGGATGGCTGCCGAGGGGCCATCGAGGTTCAGGAGCACGGCGGTGGCGGCCGAAGCGTCGAGGACGATCAAGAGCCGCTAGCCGAGGTCGCGCGGGTCGTCTGCGTCTCGCATCCGGCGTATCGTGACCTCCGGCGGCTCGTCCAACTTCACGGGCTCGTCGCGCGCAACGGTCTCCAGCCACTCCCGCAGTGACGGTTTGTCCGCGACCTGCTCTATCTCCGAGAGCAGGTAATCCGAAAGCGTCATCCCCGCCCGGGCCGCCCGAACCTTGAGCCTGCGATGCAGGTCCTCCGGCACGTTCCGTATCTGGATCATCTTGGACATGCAAATCAGCGTATCACATGCGACTAACATGCTGGCGTCGAGTTGTCGCTGGGTTAGAGTATGTGGCGACCCGGAGATTCGAGGGAGGCACCTTGGCACACGGCAACGGCCCGACCTTCGGGCTCTGGTACGACTTCCGGCAGGAGCTGCCGTTCACGGGGCGCTACGCGGGTTTTTACGCGGAGCTTCTGGAGGAGATCTCCGAGGGCGAGGCCCTGGGCTTCTCGGACGTGTGGCTCTCCGAGCACCACTTTGTCGACGACGGCTACCTCCCCTCGCCGCTCGTGGTCGCCGCCGCCATCGCCGCGCGCACTACCCGCATCGGCATAGGGACGAACGTCCTGCTCCTCCCGATGCACCACCCGCTGCGCGTCGCCGAGGACGCGGCGGTGGTCGACCTCATCTCCGGGGGGCGGTTCACCCTCGGGGTCGGTCTCGGGTACGTCTTTCACGAGTTCGAGGCCCTGGGGTACAACCGCAAGAACCGGCCGTCCATGCTGGAGGAGGGGGTGGAGATCATCCGCCGCGCCTGGAACGAGGGCCGTACCGGATACGCGGGACGCCGCTGGAACCTGCCCGACCTCCCGTTCGAGCCGCGCCCCGGACGGAAGATACCGATCTACCTCGGCGGATACACGGAGCCCGCCCTCGACCGCGCTGCGCGTCTCGCCGACGGCTTCCTCGCCTCCAGCGGCCGGGTCCCCCTCGGGGAGACGCACGCCGTCCTGAAGGAGAGGATCGAGGCAAGGGGCCGCGACGCCTCGTCCATCCCCTTCTACGCCTCCACCACCGTCTTCGTCCACGAGAACGGCGAGAGGGCCTGGGATCTCGTCGCGCCCGGCCTCGCCTACCAGGCGAACCGCTACGCCGAGTGGGGCGCCGACCCAGAGGGACCGACCCCGCATCGCCTGCGCCCCGAGGACCTCGATCGGGACAAATTCTTCGTCGGGACCCCGGAGGACGTAGCCGGAAGGCTCGCCTCCCTCCACGAGGAGGTCCCCTACGACCACCTCTGCTTCTGGGGACGCCTCCCCGGCATCACCCACGACGCGGCGCTCGCCAACATGCGGCTCTTCGCCGAGGCGGTAGCCCCGAGGGTCCGCGAGAGCGTGGGGGAGAGGGCCGGTTGAGGGCGGAGACCGGCATCCTCTCGGCGGAAGAGACCGCCTTCCTCACGCGCCAGCGCGTCGCCCGGCTCGCCACGGCGGACGCGGACGGCGCGCCCCACGCGATCCCCGTCTGCTTCGCCTACGACGGCCGGACGCTGTACGTAGCCCTCGACGAGAAGCCAAAGGACGTGCCCGTCACCCGCCTCAAACGCGTCCGCAATATCCTCGAAAACCCCCGCGTGGCCCTGGTCACGGACCGCTACGCCGAGGACTGGTCCATCCTCGCCTACGTCATGGTGCGCGGCAGGGCCGCACTCATTGAGCCGGGGACCGGTGAGCACGCCGCCGCCGTCAGGCTCCTGCGCGGCAAGTACCACCAGTACGAGGCGATGAGGATACAAGACAACCCGGTCATCTCCATCCGACCGGAGCGCGCCGCCTCCTGGGGCACCCTGGAAGCCCCGAAGGGCGCGGCTGAGCCCCTGCTCGACGCCCTCAGGGGCCGCCGCTCCGTCCGGCGCTACCTGGAGCAGGAGGTACCCGGCGACGCCATCGAGGCCGTCGTGGAGGCCGCCCGCTGGGCCCCCTCGCCACACGGCACCCAGCCCTGGCGCTTCGCCGTCGTGACGAAGCGGGAGACGAAGGCTCGCCTCGCGGACGCGATGGGGGAGGAGTGGCGCAGGAACCTGGAGATGGACGGCCAGGACGCCGCGATCGTCGAGAAGCGCCTGGAGGGCTCCCACGCCCGCCTCCTCGACGCGCCCGTCCTGCTCCTCATCTGCCTCTACCCCGGCGACCTCCAGACCTATCCCGATCCCGACCGGCAGCGCAACGAGACCACGATGGCCGTACAGTCCCTGGGCGCCGCCGCGCAGAACGCCCTGCTCGCGGCCTACGAGCAGGGCCTCGACGCCGGGTGGATGTGCGCCCCGCTCTTCTGCCCCGGGGAGGTGACCGCGGCCCTCGGCCTCGACCAGAGGCTCGTGCCGCACGCCCTCCTCACCCTGGGCTACGCCGCCGGAGACCCGCCGAAACGGCGCCCGCACCGGCCGCTCGACGGGCTGGTGGCATACCGGGACTGAGGGACGCCTAGAGAAGCGTCCCCGGTTAGCGGGCCGGGGAGTACTCCCGCTCCGGGGTGCCGTAGAGCGTCGTTCGGCGGCGGGGGACACGGCCGATCTCGGAGATTATGCGCTCAAGCTCCGGCGGCGTCATCTCCTGGCCGTGGCTCGCCCCGGCCGCTCGCGAGATGCTCTCGTTCATGAGCGTGCCGCCGAGGTCGTTGCAGCCGGCCTGGAGGCAGAGCTTCGCCCCTTCCTCGCCGAGCTTCACCCACGAGACCTGGATGTTGTCGATGTAGCCGTGCAGCGAGATCCTCGCGACTGCGTGCATCTTCACCGTCTCCGCGAAGGTCGGCCCGCGCCTGCTGCGGCCCTGAAGGAAGAGCGGCGCCCCCATGTGGACGAACGGCAGCGGGACGAACTCCGTGAAGCCTCCAGTCTCGGCCTGGAGGTTCCGGAGCACCAGGAGGTGGCGGGCCCAGTTCAGGGGACCGTCCACGTGGCCGAACATTATCGTCGCGGTCGAGCGGAGCCCCACGGCGTGGGCGGCGCGCATCACGTCGGACCACTCCTGCGTGTTCACCTTGTCCGGGCAGATGATCGCCCGGATCTCGTCGTCCAGAACCTCGGCGGCCGTCCCCGGCAGCGTCCCGAGCCCCGCCTCCTTCAGGTCGACCAGGAACTCCTCGACGGAGATGCCGAGCGTCTGCGCCCCCTGGAAGACCTCCAGCGGCGTGAAGGCGTGGACGTGCATCCCCGGCACCTCGTCCTTGACGGCCCGAAGGTACTGGAGGTAGTTGTCGCCCGTGAACTTCGCGTGGATGCCCCCGACCATGCACACCTCGGTCGCGCCCTTCTCCCAGGCCTCGCGCGCCCTTCGTGCAACCTCCGAGGGCTCTAGCAAGTATGGGTCGCCGCGCAGGTTGAGGGACTTCGGGCCCTTTGAGAACGCGCAGAAGCGGCACCGGAAGTAGCACTGGTTCGTGTAGTTTATGTTCCGGTTGACGACGTACGTCACCTCGTCGCCGATCACGTCCTGCCGGAGCTCGTCGGCGACCCGGCAGAGCTCCGAGAGCTCCGTCCCGCGGGCGGTGTACAGCAGCGAGATCTCCGCCTCGTCAAGGTCCCTCTCGCCCGACCCCGCCAGCGCCCGCACGAACTCGGGGCGCATCTTCGAGGGGCGACCCCCGCGCACCTCGCGGATCGCGCGGGCGGGAACCTCCTCCGTCGTCCCGGGCGACCAGTCCTCGACCCTGGCGAAGCCCTCGGCATCCATGTCCGCGAGCACCCGCGAACGGAGCCCCTCCTCCACCCAGCGCTCCGCGTCCAGCGCGTAGGACGGGTGTATGGCGAGGCGTTCGAGGAGCAGGTACCCCTCGGCCTCCGTCGCCTTCTCCAGCTCGTCGAGGTGGGGCCAGGGCCGCTCGGGGTTTACGTGGTCGGGGGTGACGGGGGAGACCCCGCCCCAGTCGTTGATACCGGCCTCTATGTAGCGCGCGTAGGGCGGCCTGCCACCGGAACCGGCCTCCGCCAGGTTCGGCGGCGCCTGAACCGTCACGCCGCCGGGGAGCAGGAGCCGGGCGAGGGCTATGGTCGCGAGCATCTCCGCCTCGACCGGCTCGGGGGAGAGGGCCATCCTCGTCCCCGGCTTCGCCCGGAAGTTCTGGACGATGCACTCCTGGACGTTGCCGTGGCGCTCGTGGACCTCGCGGATCGCGAGCAGCGCGTCGACCCGCTCCTCGACCGTCTCCCCGATCCCGATGAGAATGCCGGTAGTGAACGGCACCCCCTGGCGGCCCGCGGCCTCCAGCGTCTCGATCCTGCGGGCGGGCACCTTGTCCGGCGAGGCCCAGTGGGCCATGCCGCGCCCGAGTAGGCGCTCCGAGATGCCCTCCAGCATGATCCCCTGCGAGACCGAGACCCCACGCAACGCGCGAACCTCTTCCTCGGAGAGCACCCCCGGGTTCGCGTGCGGCAACAGGCCAGTTTCTTCGAAGACCAGCCCGCAGCAGTGAACCAGGTACTCGATCGTCGTCGAGAAGCCCATCTCCCGGAGCTCCTGCCTCGCCTCCGGGTAGCGCTTCTCCGGCTTGTCCCCGAGCGTGAAGAGCGCCTCCTTGCACCCGGCCTCGGCACCGGCCCTCGCGACCTCCAGCACCTCCTCCGGCGTAAGGTAGGCCCTCTCGCCCGGACGCGGCCCGTGCGCGAAGGTGCAGTAGCCGCAGTTGTCCCGGCACAGCTTCGTCAGCGGGATAAAGACCTTGCGCGAGTACGAAATCCTCGGCCCGAACAGCAGGTCGCGCAACCCCGCCGCAGCCGCCATCGCGGGACCGGGATCCCCATGGGTCAGCCGCCCGAGCTCACGGGCCTCCTCCCGCCTCAAGACGCCTTCGGAAACCGTCCTGCCGATAAGATCTTCGTACCTCGTATCTGCTCTCATGGTCGGGGAGTATACCCCCCGACCCCGGAGGCAACCATTCCCGACAAAACGTGTCGGAGATGGTTTAGAATAGCTCTTCGTGCGGTTTTAGATAAGGGAGGATCACCATGACCGAAAAGCAGATCGAGGAGAAGGGGTACGCGCGCCCCGAGGCGCTAGTCTCCACCGAGTGGGTCGCGGAGCACCTCGGCGACGAAAACGTGCGAATCGTAGAGAGCGACGAGGATGTCCTCCTATACGACGTCGGCCACGTCCG
>CADCVI010000117.1 GCA_902806105.1 uncultured Rubrobacteraceae bacterium | reverse complement strand
TCCGATGGTGGCGCCGGTGGCCCGCTCGACCTCGGCCTTGGACTTGCCGGCCCTCTTCATCTCGAGCGCCTGCTGGGAGCGCCGCCCGAACACCACCGAGCAGTTCTCCACCCTGATTACGGGCTCTACCTTCTCTGCGAAGGAAGACTCCATAACGACCTCCCCAGACCACCTCGACAAAACCGTTCACACCTACACCAGTATACGCAACGGTAGCATATGAAACAACAAACGTAGCCGATTGATCATCTCTTGCACGCCGCTAGTCGTGCTCGTGAGATGGAATGGTCCCCCCGCCTCCGCCCCTTGAAGACGATCCGCTCATCGTTTCCCGAGCCCCAAATCGCCAGCTCGGGGGCGATCACACGAGCCGTTGTCAGTTCGTAACAAACGTGATATATGTTCTGTAATGAGGTTCGTGTTTTTTATGACGCAACAACTGAGGCCCGGGGCGGTACTTTCTGGCGCTCCTTCTCCGGGGCGGCTGGGTGGGGTGGCCTTTAACGGGGGGCTCGCCTCCTCCCTCTCTCCGTTCAGACGAGTGCGGGTTTGCCAGTCCGGCTCGCGGAGGTTCGTCCTGGGGCGACGGGTTGATCGGTTGGGTTGTTGGGACGGAGAGGCCCTCCGAAGTACGGAGGAGCAGGACGGCGGCCAGTATCGCGCGGGCCGTCGTGCGCCACCCTCGTCGGGGTGATGGGGGATCCCGGGCGCAGTAGCCCGGCAAGCAGTAATTACGTTGCAGGAGGATCGTATGCTAGATCGTCCGAACATCCTGGTGGTAGTCTCGGACACCTTCCGCCGCGACCACCTCGGTGCTTACGGAAACCCGAACATTCAAACGCCCCATCTAGACGCCCTGGCGCGACAATCGGTCGTGTTCGACGGGCACTTGATCTCTTCTTTCCCCACGATGCCGGCCCGGGCGGACATCCTGACCGGAACCTTTTCGTACACCTTCATGGGTTGGCAGCCCCTGCCGACTTACCTGCCGACGCTCCCGGGGCTACTATCTCAGGCCGGTTACCTGACGATGGGGATCGTGGACACGCCGTTCTTCGTGCGCGGCGGTTTCGGGTACGACCGCGGCTTCGACGACTTCATCTGGGTGCGTGGACAGGGGGACGATACCAGGCCGCACGAGCGCTCCGACTACCGCGCGACGTGGAGGTCCGAGTCCGACCGCCTCGTGGCGCGCACGGTGGACGCGGCGGAGCACTGGCTGGAGAGGCACTACAAGGAGCCGTTCTTCCTCTACGTGGATACCTGGGACCCGCACGAGCCGTGGGATGCTCCCGCGTACTACACCGCGAGGTACAGGCCGCAGTACGGGGGGCGCCAGCTCTACCCGGCCTACAGCAAGTGGGAGGAGGCCGGGCTCACGCCGGACGACATCGCCCTCGCACACGCGTTGTATTGCGGCGAGGTCACGATGGTCGATTTCTGGGTAGGGCGCCTCATGGACAAGCTCGACGTCCTGGGGCTGAGGGAGAACACCATCGTCGTCTTCACCTCGGACCACGGTTTCTACTTCGGCGAGCACGGCTACTTCGGCAAGGCCGAGTGGTTCCACGACGCGGAGGCGACAGTCAAGGAGGGCGCGGTGGTGCCCGCCTGGCTGCCCGAATCCTGGCTGCTGACCGTGGGGTGGTCTCCGTTGTATCGGGAGCTCACGCGGGTACCGCTCGTGGTGCGTGCCCCCGGGCTGAAGCCGGGACGCCGGGCGGCGCTTACGACGGCTCCGGACCTGGCCCCCACGATCCTGGAGCTGGCAGGAGTCGAACACCCGGCGAGCATGCAGGGAGAATCGTTCCTGGAGGTGCTCGGGGGCGTGAGGCAGGAGCACCGGCCGTTCGTCGTCAGCTCCTGGCCCCTGTACTTCGCTGAGGGCGAGATCACCACGGCCGTCGACTCACGACCCCGGCGCATATCCAGCTACATGCCGCTCACCGTCGCCACGAGGAACCGCTCCCTGATCCTCGGCGGGCCCGCCGAGACGCCGGAGCTCTACGACCTCGATAGGGACCCTGGCGAGGCGGTGAACGTCTGGGAGGATCACGTCCCCGAGAGCAGGGCGATGTGCGAGGACGCGATCTCCTTCCTCGAACGCCTCGGAACACCGGAGGAATACCTGACGCCGAGGCGCATGGCGCTCGAAAAGTGGCTCCGGGTGGAGCGTAGAGGGCCGGCCAGCACCGTGGCGTGAGCGGTCGCGGAGAGAAAGGAGACCGCATGAGCGTAGAAGTCGAAACGGTACGCACCGTCGAGGTTCCGGCCCGCATCGTGCACGGACCCGGCGCCATCTCCGGCCTCGGGGAGCTGGCGCGAGGGCTGGGCATGCGCAGGCCGTTTCTAGTCACAGACAGGGGGGTGGCCGCGGCCGGGCTCGCCGACGAGGCGTTAAAGCACCTCGAGGGCGCCGTCTTCTTCGACGGGGTCTACCCGAACCCGGACGTCGAGCTCGTCGGGCGGGCGAGCGAGCTCTACCGGGAGGAGGGTTGCGACGGGCTCGTGGCCCTGGGCGGCGGCAGCTCCATCGACACCGCAAAGGGTATAGGCGTCGAGACCGTGCACGGGGGCTCGATAGCCGATTACGAGTACGGGCGAACCGCGATAACGAAGCGCATTCCGCCGCTCGTTGCCGTCCCCACCACGGCCGGCACCGGCAGCGAGGTCACGCTGTGGGCAGTTATCGCCGACCACGAGCGGAAGATAAAGTTCAACGTCGGCGGCACGCCCCTCATCGGGGCGAGCGTCGCCCTCGTGGACCCCTCGCTGATGACCGGCCTGCCGCCCGCGATCACCGCGGCCACCGGGATGGACGCGCTCTCGCACGGGCTGGAGTGCTACACCTGCGACTACCACCAGCCGTTCAACGACGCCGTCGCCCTCGCGGCGATAGAGCTTGTAGCGCGCTGGCTGCGGACCGCCCTAGATGACGGCTCCGACCTCGAAGCCAGGACGCACATGGCACACGCCGCCACCCTCGGGGGCCTGGCCTACGGCACGGAGAGCGCGGGCGCGGCCCACGCCATGAGCCAGTCGGCCGGCGGCGTCCACGACTGCCCGCACGGCGCCCTCACCGCCCGGGTCCTCGGCCCGGTCTGCGAGTACAACGCCCCGGCGGCACCCGAACGATACGCCCGCGTAGCCCAGGCCCTCGGCGCCGACGTCTACGGGCTCCCCCCGATGGAGGCAGCGGCGGCCGGGATCGAGGAGCTGTACCGCCTCACCGAGGACGTGGGCATTCCGACGATGCAGGACCTCGGCTTCTCCGAGGACGAGATACCGCTCCTGGCTCGCATCGCACATGAGGACCCCCAGACGGTCGGGAACCCGCGCGAGGTCGGCGTTGAGGATTACGAGGAAATCTACAAAAACGCCTTCTCCAGGGGCAGAAGATGATCACGCAGACGAAGGACTACCCGATGTACGTCGCCGGCGCCTGGGTCACGGGCGTTTCGGGCAACCTCATGGAGGCGACGAGCCCGGCGACCGGAGAAACCATAGGAACCGTCCCCGAGGGCAACCGCGAGGACGCCCGCCGCGCCATCCTTGCCGCGAACGACGCCTGGCCCCGGTGGGCCGCGCTCTCGGCCTTCGAGAGGGCCGCCGCGATGGGCCGCGTGGCGGACCTCATCGAGAGCCGCCGCGACGATCTCGCGCACACGCTAACCCTCGACCAGGGCAAGCCGCTCCACGCCGAGTCCTACGACGAGGTCGACGAGCTCGCCGAGTACTTCCGGATGGCGAGCGCCGACGCCACGCGCCTCGACGGCTCGATGCCGCCCTCGGTCGATTCGTCCAAGCGCGTGTTCCTCCACCGCGTCCCGCGAGGGGTGGTCGGGATCATCACGCCATGGAACTGGCCCTACACCATGCCGGCGGAGCTGCTCGCACCGGCCCTCGCCTGCGGAAACGCCGTGGTCTGGGCCCCGGCCTCGGCTACCTCGATCTGCGCGGTCGGTCTGGCCGAATGCATCGTCGACGCGGGCCTGCCGCCCGGGGTCTTCAACATGGTCACCGGTCCCGGCTCCGTGGTCGGCGACGAGGTCGCCGCGAGCCCCGGCACCCAGGCGATAGGGTTTATCGGCTCTACCGCCACAGGCCAAAGGGTCGCCCGGCGCGCCGCCGGAAAGGCGCTCCTGTTGGAGATGGGCGGCAACGGGCCGATGGTGATCCTGGACGACGCGGACCTCGATGCCGCCGCCGATGCCACCCTGGTCTCGGCCTTCCTGTGCGCGGGCCAGAGCTGCACCGCCGGCGAGCGTTTCCTCGTCCACGAGGGGATCCACGACGCCTACCTCGACAAGGTCCGGGCCGCGATCGACCGCGACATCCGGCTGGGCGACCCGTTCGCCCCGGAGACGACGCTCGGGCCGCTCAACAACGAGCCGACGGCGAGCAAGATGGACCGCCACGTCGCCGACGCCCTCGATCACGGGGCCGTGCTCCTGCACGGGGGCGGCCGCGCCGAGGGCTTCCCGACGCGGCTCTACTACGGGCCAACGGTGCTCGACGGGGTCACGGAGGAGATGGAGGTCGCGCGCGAGGAGACCTTCGGTCCCGTGGTCCCCGTCACGGTTATCAGGGACGAGGCGGAGGCGCTGCGTACCGTCAACTCATCGCCCTACGGCCTGCTCACCGCCGTCTGGACGGGAGATCTCGCCCGCGGGATGCGCTTCGCCGAGGGGGTCCGAACCGGGTGGGTCAACATAAACGCGTCCTCCAACCACTGGGAGAGCCACCTGCCCTTCGGCGGCCGCGCGGGCTCCCAGTCGGGGATCGGGCGGGTCGGGGGGCGCTACCCGATGGAGACCTTCACCGAGATCAAGACCGTGATCATGAGCCTGCGCTGACCGGCGACAATCGTTCGGGGCCTGGCGTGATCAGGGGGACGGCGCATCCTCCTGGCCGCGGAACCCGAGGCACTGGGAGATCTCGGCGGCGGCTCCCCGGACGGTCTCGGCCACCTCGCGCATGGACTCCTCCGGCATCCGGAAGGCCGGTCCCGACACGGCCACGGCGGCGACGACCGAGCCGTTGGCATCCCGGATCGGCGCCCCCAGCGCGTTCAGCCCGAGCTCCAGCTCCTCGACGGTGTAGGCGTAGCCCAGGGTCTGGCTCTCCCGCAGCCGCTCCTTGAGGATCGCGGGGTCCACCACGGTGTACTCCGTGAAGCGCTCCAGCGGCCTCCTGAGGATGCGGCGCCGCTGATCCAGCGGCATGTGGGCCAGGAAGACCTTCCCGGCGGCCGTGGCGTGCAGGGGCGTGTGCATGCCGTCCCAGTCGGCGTTGAGAGCGGAAGACCTGGAGATGGACTGGTGGATGACCACCGCGTCGTCGCCCTCGAGGATCGCGACGGTAACGGTCTCCTGCGTCCCTTCGCTCAGACGCTCGCAGACCGGACGCGAGCACCGCACGATATCGAGGTCGGCCGTGACCGAGCTCGCGAGCAGCACCAGCCCGAAACCGAGTCGATACTTCTCCGTAACGGCGCTCTGCTCGACCATGCCCCGGTCCCGGAGCGTCGTGAGCAGCCGGTACGCGGTTGACTTGTGGATGTCCAGCTCGTTCGCCACCTCGGTCACCCTGGCCCATCCCCGGCGCCCCAGAAATTCGAGAACGGAGACCGCCCTGTCAACCGACTGGACGTGCCCACCCTTGCGATCGGTAGTTTCCATGGCCGTGCATCTTATACCTTTTGTGCTCAAGCTTTCCACGCTCCTCGCCACCCGATTTCGGAACAACGTGGACCGCGCTACCAGAAAGGCTTCACCGCGGCGGCCCGGGGAAAGGCGCGATGCCTGCGTTTCGCCCGGCGTCGAATCCGGGCGCCGGGCGGGCGGCAGGGCATAGGAGGCGCTCCAGCCGGAACGGGCTGATCGGGTGGCGGGTCATCCCCTTCTCGGCAAGGTCGGCCATGAAACGACGGCCGTGCCACGAGCTGGGGCCGGTTCCCGGGAGGCCGTCGGTGCCAGGAACCGGCGCAGGGGTTCGTCGAAGTAGTCCGTCGTGGCGGGTTCCTCCCTCACGCGAGCCCCACGATCTCGCCGCGTTCGTTTATGTCTATGCGGGTCGCGGCGGGGATCGGGCTGAGACCGGGCATGGTGCGCACGTCGCCGCAGATCACGTAGATGAAACCTGCGCCGACCGAGGCTCGAACCTCTCTGACCGGGAGGGTCCAGCCCGTGGGCGCCCCCAGAAGGGCCGGGTCCGAGGAGATCGAGAGGTGGGTCTTGGCGATGCAGACCGGCAGCCTCCCGAGCCCGCCCCGCTCGAACGAGTCGATCTGGCGCGCCGCGGAGAGGTCGTACTCCACGGCCCTCGCGCCGTAGACCTTCGTGGCGATGGCGTGGATCTTCTCGCGCAGGCTCACACCGTCCCCGTAGAGGTACCGGAACGAGGACGGCTCCTCCGAGGCTTCGGCGACGGCCTCGGCAAGCTCGACAGCACCCCTGCCGCCCTCCGCGAAGTGCGTGCAAACGGCGACCCGCGCGCCCATCCCCTCGGCGACCTCGCGGATCGCCTCGTGCTCCGAGGGGTGGTCGGTTGGGAAGGCGTTCACGGCCACGACCGGCGAGACGCCGTGGAGGCGGATGTTCTCGATCTGCTTGCGCAGGTTCTCTGCCCCGGCGTGAACGTCGTCGGGGCTCTCCGCGAGCATCCCCGGGGGGAGAGGGCGGCCGGCAACGACCGTGTAGCGGCCCGAGTGGGCCTTCAGGGCGCGGACGGTCGCGACGAGCACCGCGGCATCGGGCGCAAGGCCCGAGGTCCGGCACTTGATGTTGAAGAAGCGCTCCGCGCCCATATCCGCGCCGAAGCCCGCCTCGGTCACGAGGAAGTCCCCCGAGCGGATGCCGATCAGATCCGCCACCACGGAGGAGTTGCCGTGGGCGATGTTGCCGAAGGGACCGGCGTGGACGAGGACCGGGGTGTTCTCCAGGGTCTGCATCAGGTTCGGCTTGATCGCCTCGCGCATGATGACGGTCATGGCGCCTGCGGCCTTCAAGTCCTCGGCCGTGATCGGCTCCCCGGCGGTGCTCCGCCCGATCACGATCCGGCCCAGCCGCTCGCGCATGTCCCTTAGCGAGGTCGAAAGCGCAAGGACCGCCATCACCTCCGAGGCCGCCGTGATATCGAACCCTGTCTCGCGCGGGACGCCGTCGGTGCGCGAGCCGAGCCCTGTGATGATGTTGCGCAGGGACCGGTCGTTGACGTCGAGGACCCGCCGCCACGTGACGCTGTGGCGGTCGACGTGGAAGAAGTCGTCGTTCTGGTAGACGTGGTTGTCGATCATGGCGGCTAGCAGGTTGGTCGCCGCGGTCACCGCGTGCGTGTCGCCGGTCAGGTGCAGGTTCAGCATCTCCATCGGCACGACCTGGCTGTAGCCGCCCCCGGCGGCACCGCCCTTGATCCCGAACGTCGGGCCCATCGAGGGCTGGCGCACGGTGACCGTCGCCCGCTTGCCGATGTGCTCGAACGCCTGCCCGAGGCCCACGGTCGCGGTAGTCTTCCCCTCGCCAAGTGGCGTCGGCGTGATCGCCGAGACCACCACGTACTTCGCCCGGGGCCGCTCCGCAAGCGCCTCTACCGCCTCCAGCTTCACCTTCGCGACGGAGCCGCCGTAGGGCTCCAAGAGATCGGGACCGATGCCCATCCCGGCGGCGATCTCCGGGATGGGCTTCAACGTCGCCCTGCGGGCGATCCCGAGGTCGTCCGGCATCATGGTCGGATACACCATCCGAAACTACTCCTTGCCTCTCATGGACGCAGGGGCGGAGTGATTCGCCCCGTTCGATACCCCCTCGTCACGCAGCATGCCGAGCATCCGCCGCCTCGGCCCCTCGGCCGTCCGGAGTTCCAGAGCCTCGCGACCGACGAACTCGCCCTCGTCGGACCTTGCGTCGAAGCCCAGGCCCGCCTCGTCGGGGTCGTGCTCCGTCGTGATGTCCGTCCCCCACATCCGGTAGCCCTTCTCCAGACGCGCGAACCCGCCCATCCTCAACCTCTATGCCCGTCACCTCGGCCCCGCCGTAGAAAGCCGCCCCGCGCGACCGGGCCTCGCCCGCGAGGGCCTCGCTCGCCCTTACGCCTCTGGCGATGCCGTCCGAGGACACGTAAAATCCGCCATGGATCCTGCCGGGATCCAGCAGCGGTACTTTCTCGAAGCATTCCCCGGACGTCAGTAGCCTCGACGCGGTACCCCGGGACGTCGCCAGCCCGTGCTTGCGCTTGAGATCCCTCCACCGCTCCGGGGTCGCCGCAACCTCTATGCTCCCCACGCGATGGAAGCACGGCTGACCCTCCAGTTCCAAGCCGGAGAGGCGCCGTGCCCCATAACAGGCGAACGCGGACATCGTCTTCGACGGGTTGGTCTGGAAGGCGAGACCGGGGGCGTGCGAGGTAGAACCACCGGTGGCTAACAGAGGACCCTGATCCAGAACCACCACGTCCCGCCACCCGAGCCGCGTCAGGTGCTCCGCGACAGCACAACCCACGATCCCCGCCCCCACCACAACGACGTCGGCGTTTCCTTCCAGCATCTCCCCGCGACTCCGACCAAACCACCGGCCCCGAGTTGCGCCCCACCCCGAATCTTTGGTCCTTTTTGTTGCGTAATATGCAACATGTTCTTTTATAAGAAACAAATATCACAGGCACAGAAGCTTGTCAAAAAAGTAACAATCACCCATTGCCGCATCCGAGAGGGGCGGGGGCAGCAGACGGAAAGTGCTTACCCTGACGTCCTTGACACCGTAGTTCGCTCGGAGTGAGGGGCGTTTGGTCCGGTTAGAACCAGCTAGAGGGGGTAGGCGGCCGTAGCCGTCCAGTGAAGAGGCTTTCTTACCTTATCCGGAAGCTTCTCTGCGTGCCTGGTGCCCGGCCCACGCCCGAACGGCGGTGATCTGGGCCGGGGTCTCTATGGAGCCTGGCCTCAGAGCGCGCACCCGAAGGATCGCCTCCTCCGCTCCGAGGCCATCCGTGCTCTCCAGGAGGTAG
>CADCVI010000116.1 GCA_902806105.1 uncultured Rubrobacteraceae bacterium | reverse complement strand
CCGAAGCAGCCGTGAGGATCCGCTGGGCCGTCGGAACCTTCGGCCGATCCCCTCTCCTATCCGCGTTCATGCTCATACCCTCCTCAACGTCGTACTCCCAGAGAGTATACCGCCCGGTATGTTTACAAGAACATCCACCCCCGCTAGTATACTCACCGGTGTGTTTACTAAGAGATCGGAGAGCCCCTCATACCCGCTTCTGCTGCCGGTGTAAAGCCATAATCGGGGGGAGGCGGGGAGGGGCTGAGGCGGGGTTCGTGGTGATGTGGAGTTCGGGCTTTATAGCCGCCGGGCTCGGTACGCCGGTGGCGAGCACTCCGACGCTCATGGCCTGGAGGTTCCTCTTTGCGGCGGGTCTGTTGCTCGCGGTGGTCCTTTTGCTGCGTCGGAGTTGGCCCGGTTCGGGGGAGGTCGTCGTGCAGGGGCTGATCGGTTTACTCGCTCAGGGCGTCTACCTGATCGGGGTCGTCGGGGCGATCGAGTTCGGGGTCTCCGCCGGGACCACGGCCCTGGTGGCGGCCCTCCAGCCGTTGCTCGCCGCGTCTCTTGCCGGTCCCATTCTCGGCGAGAGCGTGAGGGCGCGACAGTGGCTCGGACTCACCGTCGGGCTAGCCGGGGTCGCATTGGTGGTGGCGGAGGCCGTGCGCGGCGTCCCCGGGACTGCTGGGGCACCCCTCTGGGCTTACTCCATGCCTTTCATCGGCATGTCGGGGCTCGTCGCTGCCACGCTGCTGGAGCGCTGGTCGAGTTCGAAGGCGAGGCTCGAAGCGCTCCCAGGGGCGTACTCAGAGACGACGCTGGACGTGGCGCTAGCCATACAGTGTGCCACGAGCGCTCTCTTCTTCTCGATGCTGGCCTTCTTCTGGGGCGGGATCGAGCCCACGGGCGGGACGCGGTTCTGGGCCGCCGTCTCGTGGTGGGTGGTCTTCTCGACCTTCGGCGGGTACGGCTTCTACTGGTTGAATCTCAAGTTCAGCAGCGTCACCCGGGTCAGCAGCCTCGTCTACCTCACGCCCCCCACGACGATGGTCTGGGCCTACCTGATGTTCGGGGAGGGGATCAGCTCCCACGCCGTTGTCGGCCTCGTGGTCTGCTTCGGTGGGGTCCTCATGGCGAGCCGGGGCGCGTGAGGCGTGCCCGCCCGTTCCCGGAGATGAAGTCGTCGATCATGGTGCGGGCGATGCTCACCCCCGGCGGGAGGTCCGGGAGGGCGTCGAGGCGGTACCAGCCCGCATCCTCTATCTCGTCGGCTTGCGGCCTGATCTCCCCTCCCGAGTAATCGGCCGTGAAGCCGATCATGAGCGAGTGCGGGAAGGGCCACGGCTGGCTCCCGAAGTACCGCACGTTCTCGACCTCGACCCCGACCTCCTCCAGGACCTCGCGGCTTATGGTCTCCTCGATGGACTCGCCGGGCTCGACAAATCCCGCGAGCACGCTGTACATCCCCTTCGGGAAGCCGGGCGAGCGGGCGAGCAGGAGCTCGTCGTCCCCACGCCTGACGAGCACGATGGCCGCCGGGCTCAGCCGCGGATGGTAGACCGTCCCGCACCGCGAGCACCTCTTCGAGAGCTCGTCCGGCCCATCGGCCGTCCTTCCCGAGCACCGGCCGCAGAACTGGTGGGTCCGGGCGAACTCCAGAATCTGGACGGCCCGTCCGGCCATCCTGAAAAGATCCTCGTCGATGGCGGCGAACAGACCGCGAAGCTCCCGGAAGACCATCCCCTCGGGCGGCTCGGCATCTGAGTCGAGGTCGACCACGTGACACTTCCGCCCGTGCAAAGAACCGATCGGTCTGTATGGGTAGGCGGCGAGGTCCAGCTCATCCAGGGAGCCCACCTCCGGGACGCGGACAGGTCCGTCCTCATGGATCAGCAGGGCGTTGCCACGGAAGGCGAACCAGTACGCAGCCCCGGGCTCCTTGGCGGACACCCCTAGCCCCTTCCGTCCGTCCGGAGGCAGTTTGCCAGGTACTCGGCGGGGTGGATGGCGTGGCCGCCGGTGCCGCCCAGGATCTGCTCCCGGCATGACGTCCCCGGGGCGACGAGCACCTGCCCGGCGGCCTCCCTGACCGCCGGGAAGAGCCGCCTCTCCCCCATCTTTATGGAGACCTCGTAGTGCCCCTTCTCGTAGCCGAACAGGCCCGCCATGCCGCAGCAGCCCGAGTCCACGACCTCTACCTCCGTACCGGGGGCGAGCCCGAGCGCGTCCTCCGTCGGCTTCGTCCCCACCATCGCCTTCTGGTGGCAGTGACCGTGGAGCAGGACGGGACCGCCGCCCTCCAGCGGAACCTCCGCGTCGAGCTCCAGAACCGCCTCCTCGAACAGGCGCGTGGCCTTCGCGAGCCCCTCCACCCGCTCGTCGCCGGGGAGGAGCTTCCTGTAGTCGTCGCGCATGGTGAGGATGCAGCTCGGCTCCAGGCCGACGAGCGGGATCCCGCGCTCTATCAGCGGCGTGAGGATGTCGAGGTTCTTCTTCGCGTTCTCGCGCGCCTCGTCCACGAGCCCCTCGGAGAGCATCGGACGGCCGCAGCAGACGACGTCCGGGAGGTGGACCCTCGCGCCCGCGGCGGCGAACACGCGGACGGCACCTTCCCCGATCCCGGGCCGCTGGTACTCGTTCCAGGTGTCGTTGAAGAGCGCGACCTCGACCGGCCCGTCCCCCTGCGGAAGGTCGGGAAAGCGCGTGGAGAACGTCCGCGTCGTCACCTTCGGGAGGGAGCGGCGCGGGTCGATGCCCGCGAGCCCGGCCGCGTGGCGGGCGAGGCTCGTGCCGGCGATGGCGTTGTACAGGCGGGGGAAGCGGGCCGCGATGGCGAGCTGGGACCTGATGTGGCCGGCGGCCTTCTGGCGGAGGCTGAAGCCGTGCTTCTGGCCCATCTGATTGAGGACCTCGGTCTTCATGCTGGCGACGTCAACCTGCGAGGGGCACTCGCTCTTGCAGGCCTTGCACGCGACGCACAGGTCGAAGACTTCCTTCATGCCCTCTCCGGTCATCTCCTCCGGCGGGAGCGTCCCGTCGAGGACGGATCTCAGGGCGTTCGCCCTGGCCCGCGTCGTGTCCTTCTCGTCCATCGTGGCCATGTACGAAGGGCACATCGTCCCGGAGTTCTTCTTGCGGCAGAAGCCCGAGCCGTTGCAGAGCTCGACCGCCGGGGCGAAGCCACCCTGGTCGGAGAAGTCGAAGTTCGTGGCGAGCGGGAGGCGCTTGCGGCCGGGGGCGATGCGGAGTTGCTCGTCCATCCTCGGCGGGTCCACGATCACGCCGGGGTTCAGCATGCCCTCCGGATCCCACGCGGCCTTGACCTCGCCGAACGCTCGAACGATCTCCGGCCCGTACATCCTGGAAAGAAACTCGGAGCGGCTGAGGCCGTCGCCGTGCTCGCCGGAGACCGAGCCTCCGCACTCCGCCACGAGGTCCGCGACCTCCTCGGCGATCCTACGCATGCGCGCCACGCCCTCCGGGTCGCCCGTGTCCAGGGCGGGGCGTACGTGGAGGGTTCCCACGCTCGCGTGGCCGTAGAAGCAGGCCCACGTCCCGTTCTTCTCCACGATCTCCTCGAACCGGAGGACGAACTCCTCCAGGCGATCCGGCGGCACCGCCGCGTCCTCGACGAACGCGACCGGCTTCTCCTTCTCGGCCGTCCCGAGCAGCAGGGGCAGCGTTGACTTTCTGAGCTTGACGGTCTGGGCCTGCGCCTCCTTCGAGCGGAGCGGGACCGCGACGGAAGCCCCGACCTCGCGGGCGATCTCGTCGAGGCTCGCGAACCTCTCGTCGATCTCCTCCTGCGTCCCGCTCCACTCCACGAGCAGGAGCGCCTTCGGGTCGCCCTGCACGAAGCGCGTCGAGCCCATGTAGGCGTTCGAGCCGCGGGCGCGCCCGATCGCCACGTCGTCCAGAAGCTCGACGGCCGAGGGGTCCATCTTCAAGAACTCGACAGTCGCCCGCGCGGAAGCCGCCAGGGAATCAAACTGGAAGGAGGCGAGGGCGCGCGCCGGGGGGAGCGATTGGAGCCGGAAGTCCGCGCGGGTCATCACGGCCAGGGTGCCCTCGGAGCCGCAGACCAGGCGGGTCAGGTCGACGGTGTCGGGGTCGAGGAGGGCATCCAGGCCGTAGCCGGAGACCCGCCGGATCAGCTTCGGGTAGCGGCGCCTGATCTCGTCGCCGTACCTCTCCCCTACCTCCAGAGCGTTGCGCAGGAGGCGGGCGGTAGCGTCCCCGCCACGGGCACGCCTCTCGGCCTCGGCCCTCGGCATCGGGCGAAGGTCCACGGTCTCGCCGCTCGCGAGGACGCAGCGCAGGGAGAGGATCTGGTCCGCCGTCGTGCCGAAGACGAGGGAGCGCATCCCAGCCGAGTTGTTCCCGACCATGCCGCCCAGGGTCGCGACGTCGGAGGTCGACGTGTCCGCCCCGAAGACGAGGCCGTGTGGCTCGACGCGGGCGTTGAGCTCGCCCTGGATCACGCCCGGCTCGACGGAGCACCGGCGCCCGTTCAGGTCGATCTCCACGATGTCCTGCATCTCGGAGACGTCCAGCATGATCCCCGGCGCGGTCGCCTGACCGGCGAGGCTGGTCCCCGTCCCGCGCGGCGTGATGCTCAGACCGGCGCCGCGCGCCGCGTCGACGACCGCCTTCACGTCCCCCTCGCTCCTCGCCACGGCGACCGCTACGGGGGCTCGCTTGTAAATAGAGGCATCCGTGGACCACAGCGCCCGCGAGACCGGGTCGGTCCTCAGGAAGCCATCAAGCTTGCCCTCCAACGTCCTGCGCAGCCCGTCGACGCGGGAGTCCCCGGCGTCCCTGATCTCTCTCTTTAGCATCCCGCAAGTATATTACCGGCCGCGCCCGACCGAATGTAAGAGGGCTGTGCTCGAGCCCTTCGGCCGCGGCCGTGCATCGCTCAAAGCCTCGCAAGCCTTCGAACGCAAGCCGACCACGACGACGGCGATGCACCCCGGGAGCAGAGCATCCTCCGGGAAAGCTGGCGAGCCCTCTACACGCACCACCATACCGTCTGCCTCGTCGGCGGCAGCGTGCGTCTTCCCCGGGGCCTCGTATGATCCTGCCGCGACCGGCCCCGTTCTTCTCGCCTCCCGCAGCAGGATCGCGTCAGGCTACGGTGTCGGTCCGTCAGACTGGCCCTATGCGACGGTCTCCAACAGAGAGCCACGCCTCTCTTCTGGCAGGGTATCCCCGAAGGCGTTGCGCCACCTCACCGGGAGAGCAGGCTCCACGACGGCGACGCTCCTGACGCCGACGGGCTCCGAGATGCGCAGCCCGTCGGGGCCGTACACGCCGCCGGGGGAGCCGAAAGCGGCTCCGGGATAGTCGCCGAGCTGGTTGGCGCTCGCGACGTAGATACCGTTGTCGAGGGCGCGGGCGGCGCAGGCGAGGTCGTACTGGGGGCCGAACGGCTCGCGCCAGCCGGCCGGGGCCAGGACGAGTTCGGCGCCCCGGGCCGCCGCCTCCCGGACGAACTCGGGGAAGCCGAGGTCCCAGCAGATCGCAAGCGCGACGCTCAGGCCGCCCGCCTCCACGATTACCGGGCCGTCACCGGCGACGAAGACGTGGTGCTCCCCGGTCTCCCGGACGAGGTGCTTCTTCGCGTAGGTGGCGAGGACGCCCTCGGGCCCCACGAGGTTGACGCTGTCGGCGGTGCCGTCGAGCCTTCTCTCGGGGAAGCCATAGGCCACGTAAAGGTCCAGCTCCCGCGCGAGCCCGGCGAAGAAGAGGGCCGAGGCCCCCGCCTTCGCGTCCTCGGCGTGATGGTGAACGGAGGGGAGGTCGGCGTAGGCGGACGTGAAGAGCTCTGGCAATACGATCCATCGGAGGCCCGGATGGGCGCTCTTCGCGGCGCGTATCTCCTGTTCCGCCATCCGAAGGTTGCCGCGCAGATCCCCCGCGACAGGCCCCAGGTTCAGGGCCGCGACAAAGAAAACCGGCGTCTCCTCAACGACCGAAACCAGAGTACCGTAGCCCCTCTCCCCCATCGCGCCCCTCTCCGATCCGACCGCTGTTACGCGGATGCTCACTTTCGACCCGGGGAAGATTAGTCGACGACAAGCCTTCTGTGCAACGGCCCTCGGGAGGAGGATGCGGGGCTCCGGGGTGCCCGGCTTTGTACCAACGTCGCATTGACGCACCCCTCCCGAGGGTCGAAGATGTTGCGTCAGACCGAGAGGCGAGATTGAGGACGGTATCCGATGTGCGGCATCGTGGCCCAGCACGGCAGGCTCGACCCCGAGGAGGCGGAGCGCATGCTCTCCCGGCTCACCCACCGCGGCCCGGACGACGAGGGCAAGACGCGCATCGGCGAGTCCTGGCTCGGCCACAGGCGCCTCTCCATAGTGGACGTCTCTGGCGGCAAGCAGCCGTTGAGGACGGGACGGGGCGCTCTCTCCCTCGTGGGCAACGGCGAGGTCTACAACCACGAGGAGATCAGGCACACCCTCTCCGGCGTGAGCTTCTCGACGAGCTCGGACAATGAAGTAGCCCTGCACCTCGTCGCCGAGCGCGGCCCGGACGCCCTGAAGGAGCTACTCGGGATGTACGCCTTCGTCCTCGCCGGGAAGGACGGCTCCTTCGTCGCCGCCCGGGACCCGGTGGGCATCAAGCCGCTCTACTGGGCCAGCCGGGACGGCCGGACGGTCTTCGCCTCGGAGCTCGGGGCCTTCGACGAGGACTGGCTCGGCGACGTCGAGGCCTTCCCCCCCGGATGCTACTGGACGCCGGAGGGCGGCCTCGAGCGCTTCCGCTCCGCCGTGCCCGGCAAGGACGAGGCCCTGAACCGCTTCGATGGCCCCTCCGAGCCAGGCGCCCCCATACCGGACGAGATGCTGGCGCTCGTTAGAGAGCGGCTCGTAAAGACCGTCGAGCGGCAGATGATGGGCGACGTGCCGGTGGGCGTCTTCCTCTCCGGCGGCCTGGATTCGAGCCTCGTCGCCGCTATCGCCGCCCGCTGGTACGAGGGTCGCGGAGAGAAGCTCAAGACCTTCGCCGTCGGCCTGGAGGGATCCTCGGACCTGTTGGCGGCGCGCGCGGTGGCGGAACACCTCGGCACGGAGCACCACGAGAGCATCTACACGGCCGAGGAAGCCCTGGAGGTCCTCCCGAAGGTCGTGCGCTGCATCGAGTCCTTCGATCCCTCGCTCGTCAGGAGCGCGGTGCCGAACTACCTGCTCGCGCGGTTCACCGCCGAGCACGTCAAGGTAGTTCTGACGGGGGAGGGTGCCGACGAGATCTTCGCGGGCTACGAGTACCTGACGGAGTTCGCGACAGAGGGCGAGCTCCACGACGAGCTCGTCCGCACCATAGAAGGCCTCCACAACCTGAACCTCCAGCGCTGCGACCGCGTCACGATGGCCCACGGCCTCGAAGCCCGCGTCCCGTTCCTGGAGCTCGACATGATCGAGCTCGGGCTCTCCCTCCCCGCCGGCTGGAAGCTTTCGGGCCCCGGGCAGCCCGAGAAGCGCCTCCTGCGCCAGGCCTTCGACGGCTGGCTCCCCGAAGACTTCCTGTGGCGCAAGAAGGAGCAGTTCGGCGACGGCTCCGGCGCCTCGTCGGTCCTGAAGGAGCAGATGGAAGGGACCGTCACCGAGGAGGAGTTCGAGGGCGAGAAAGACGCCATAAAGCCCGCCCTACGCACCCGCGAGGAGGTCGCCTACTACCGCATCTTCCACGACTACCTGGGCCCCGTCCGACCCGGAGCTGTGCTGGGGCGCTTCGCGACGGCGTAGGGGCTCGCTGCTCGATCCTACAGGGCCGGGGCCAAAAGCTCCTCGACGGGCTTCTCGGCCTCCTTGGCGGGGCGGGAGAGGTAGAAGTCGGCGTGGTACCAGCCTTCATCCTCCTTGCCGGCCGGGTCGACACCCATGCCGGTGAGCTCGCCGAGGACGTAATCGCGCTCTGCGTCGTCGGCGAAGCGCCGCTGGGTGAACGTGTGCCCGGATAGCTTCTCGGTGACGAGGCCGTACCCCGAGAGCACCTCGGAGATCTTCTCGTAGGAGACCCAGCGCAGCGCGAAGGCGGCGACCCACGGCGCACTCCCCTCTGCCCCGACCGTCGCCCGGTCGAGCAGCTTGTCGAAGGTACGCTCGGAGACATACCCCACGCCGCCCGTCACGGTCACGAGGCCCGCGCCCGCGACGGCCTGGCCAAGTTCCTCGGTCGGCTCGTCCTCCTCCAGGTTCTCGGCGAAACCCGCGTCGAGGAGCCCGGAACGCACGCCGTAGGAGACGGCATTCCGGGAGATGTCTACGCCAACGGTTTCGGGCGCCTCCCCCGTCAGATGTTCCCGGTAGAACGCGGCGTCGGCCTCGACCAGCTCCTCGCCGGAGAGGCCAGCGACCTCGGCGGAGCCGTAGCGGGCGTAGAGGTCGTCGAGGGTAAGGTCGTGCTTGAGCAGGGCGGCGTTTATACCGTAGGAGCAGCAGACGTCCACCACGCCGAGCCCGCGAGCTTCGGCCCCCTCCCGTTTCTTCTCCTCGCGCAGGGCACGGGTGAGCGTGCGAAAGACGCGCTGGCCGTGCCGGGGCGTGCAGTAGTCGAACTCCCCGAGGGTGTTGAAGTAGCCCCTGGGGTCTTCCAGGTCGTAGATCTGGTCGAAGTTCGCCTTGCCGGGTTTCTGGTGCAGATTATCGCGGTCTTGCATACCCATCGATCCCCCCTCCCGGCACAGGCGAGCCTTGCACGCATACCAGGACAACAGGATGCGTCTCGTACGCCCGAAAACGTCACCCGTCCCTGCGTTCCGCGCCTGCGCGGAGCTTCTAGACTTCCACCACGTTACCCACAGGCAAGAAATGTACATGGTATGCGTATCAGATTCAATCCGGTTCACGAACCCCGGGATCGGTCAGCCGGGCAGCCGCGTCACCGTCATCGGGCCGGATTCGGAGATCTCGCCCACGTTTCGGGCCTTCGCCCAGTCCACCTGCATGCCGGGTTCGTCGGGAGGGCCGACGCGGATGCCGGGTTCTCCCTCACCGCGCGCCCCGGGGGCGATGGACTCTTCTCTCAGGGCCTCGCTCAGGGCGACGGCGAGCTCCTGGGAGGCGGCGATGGCGAGGTCTCCGCTCTCGCCCGGCGCGGGTTTCAGGAGGTCCTCGTACTCCCCCCGCTCGTCGAAGCCGTGGCGGCGGGCAAGGGCAAGCACCCTGCCCCAGTCGTCGTCCGATAGCACGCTCGCTCGCGGGGCCTCACCGGTCTCCGCCGGGTCTGTCGGTTTGATCTCAAAGGGCAAAGCAGGTCCTCCTGGTGCAAGTTCGAAGATCGCGCAAGGTTAACCTATCCGGGCCCCGGCGGTTGGAGTCCCCTCGGCCCATGCTCGATGGACGATGCCGCATTCCGCAAGCGTGCGACCCCCAGGGCCTCCGAACGGAGCTTCATTCCCGGGTGGGAGGAAGGTTTGCCGCGGGTTCGTCACCGGCTATAGAATTCGCCGCGTTGTGGGGAAACCATGGAAAGGAGTTCCTTGTAGATGAAACTATACGTGTTGGACAACGGAGCGCTCGAATTGGACCTGGCGTGGCTCGTCCTGAACCCGCACCCGGCCACCGTCGACGACAAGAACCCGACAAACGAGTGGGTCACCGTCCCGACATACACCGTCCTCGTCGAGCATCCACAGCTCGGCTACGTCCTCTTCGACGGCACCTGCCATCCCGAGTGGGATAGCCGCTGGCCCGAGGCCCTCAGGGGCGTCTTCCCGTACCGCGCCACGGAGCAGCAGTACCTGCCCCAGCAGCTCGAGGCGCTCAACCTCAAGATGAGCGACATAGACATAGTGGTGATCTCGCACCTCCACGTCGACCACTGCGGCTGCCTGGACTTCTTCCGGGGCACGAAGGCGGGCCAGCGCGGCATCATAGTCCACGACAAGGAGCTCGCCCACTCCCTCAAGATCACGCACACAGGCCCCGCGGACTTCGCCGGCGCCTGCGCCAAGGGCGAGTTCGACCTGCCCAACCTGAACTACGACCTGATGGTCGGCCCGCACCTCGAGCTCGCCCCCGACCTGCACCTGCACCACTGGCCCGGACACACCCCCGGCCTCATAGGCATGGTCGCCCACACCGAGCACTCGGGCACGTTCATCTTCACCTCAGACGCCGTCTACCTGGAGCGGAACATAAAAGATTGGGCGCTCTCCGGCATCGTCTACGACACCGTCGCCTACTTCGACTCGATGTACAAGATCAAACAGCTCTCCCACAAACACGACGCCGTGATGGGCTACGGCCACGACGCCGAGAAGTTCGCCGCCCTGAAGAAAGCCCCCGAGTTCTACGAGTAAGAAAGGAGGGGGCCGGGTTTCGCACCCGGCCCCCCTGCTACCTGGTTGGCGTGTCGGCCCTTGGGCCGCGCTACTCCCTACCAGTTCTCCATCGACTCGCGGAGGATGTTCGCGAGGTCATCCTCAGTGACTTCCTTCGGGGCGCCGACGAGGAGCCGCTGCTGCTTCATGGCGCCCTCCACGAGGTCGCCGATGTCGCTCTCGTCGTAGCCTAGCTCGCGCACGCCCTTCGGGGCTCCTACGTCCTTCATGAGCTGGATGATGATCTCGGGGAGCGTGTTCTCGTCGGCCTTCTCTATCTTCTCGCCGGCAAGGAGCTCTGCGACCTCGCGGTGGCGCTCGGGCATGGCGCTGTAGGTGAAGCGGAAGGCGGCAGGGGCCGTCACGATTACGGACCAGCCGTGCGGCACGAACGGGTGGTCCTTCGGGTAGCCCCCGGGCTCGTAGACGTGCTTGAGCCCGGCTATGGGGTAGGCGCACGCGTGCGGGATGTGGACGCCCGCCGAGCCGAAGCCGATGCCCGCGAGCGTCGCCCCGAGCATCATGTGTCCCCTCGCCTCGACGTCCTCGCCGTTAGCCACCGCGCGGCTGAGGTACTTGCCCCCGTACTCCAGCGCCTTCGCGCTCCACATGTCCGCGATCGGGTTTGCCCCCTGGTACGGCGGGCGCTCGTTCGGGTCGTCGACCCTCGGGCGCTGGTCGTAGGGCTTCGTGAGGTACGACTCGGCGGCGTGGCAGACGACGTCGAGGCCGCACGACGAGGTCACCTCGGACGGCATCGTCATCGTCAACAGCGGGTCCACGACCCCGCGATCCGGACGCAGGTACTGGTGCGAGATGCCCGTCTTGACCTTCTGATCCGGGATGTCCAGGATCGCGACGGTCGTCGCCTCGGCCCCGGTCCCCGCCGTGGTCGGGACCGCCAGGAGGGGCCTCAGCGGGCTCGGCGGCTTCTTGCCGCCGCCCACGGGGGCGTTGACGTAATCCATGATCTCGCCGCCGTGCGTCGCGATAAGGTCAGAGACCTTGGCGGTGTCGATGCTGGAGCCGCCCCCGACGGCGACGAACCCGTCGAAGTTGCCGTCCCGGGCGAAGTCCGCCGCCGCCTGCAAGGAGTCGGCGGTCGGCTCGACGCGGGAGCCGTCCCAGACCTCGACCTCGATCCCCTCGGCCTCTATAAGCTCCTTGATGCGCGGCGTGATCCCGGCCGCCACGATCCCAGGGTCGGAGACGAGCATGACCCGCCCGACCCGCATCCGCTTGAGCTCCCAGCCTACCTCTTCGGAGGACCCGGGCCCATATTTGATGGGCGTCGCCTCCATCGTGAATACCGTCTCGTGACCGTTGGCGGCCATGCTTGTCTCCCTTCCCCGCAAGCTTCCCGAGCCAAAGGCTCGATGCGGGGCCAATATACCCACGCCCCCTGCGCGGAGCAACCCGCGTAGGGGGCAAGCTTGCCTCGCAGCTCTCCCCCGGAGGTGGGCGACCTGGTTTCGCGACGGGATGAATCGTGCGTGTTGCGTTTGTTCGAGGGATTTAGCGCCCGGTCGCTCCGTTGACACGGGCGTACCCCGGCGAAAGAATGCGTGCGTCGGGAGAACTGGGTGCCGCGCGGCGGGGCCGGAGGAGGAGCGAGCATGGCGGATTTCACGGCGTACGACGCGAAGCCGTGGCTGGGAAGGTACTCGGAGCACGTACCCGACGAGCTGCCGCTCCCTACGAGAAGCATGGTCGACCTCTTCGAGGCATCGGCCCGCAGGTCCCCCGAGCGCGACGCCGTGCGCTACTTCGACGCCACGCTCTCCTACGGGGCGCTCGACGACCTCGCCGAACGCTTCGCACGGGTTCTCGCCGGGCGCGGCATCGGCAAGGGCGACAGGGTCGCGATCTACACCCAGAACAACCCGCAGTTTCTGATCGCCCAGTACGGAGCCTGGAAGCGCGGCGCCGTAGTCGTGCCGTTGAACCCGATGCTCAAGGGCCGGGAGCTCGACTACCACCTCAACGACTCGGGCGCCAGGGTCCTCGTGTGCCTGACGAGCTTGTACGAGAGCGTAGCGAAAGATGTCGTGCCGAACACGGGGGTCGAACACGTCTTCACCACGGGCGAGCTCGAGTTCCTGCCGGACGGGGAAGTCCCGGCGCCGCTCAGAAGCGTCGAGCGGCGGGAGCCCGGCCGGGCGCCGGAGGGCGCGGAGGACCTGCTGGGCGCCCTGCGCGAGGCGGCACCGGGAGGCGACGCGAGAGAGGCCGTCTCTCCCGAGGATGCTGCATGCTTCGTGTACACGTCGGGGACCACCGGGAAGCCCAAGGGGGCGGTGGAGACGCACTCCAGCGTGGCATACAACGCCGAGGTGTACCGCGTCTGGATGCAGATAGGCGAGGAGGACTCGGTCTTCGGCGTGGCGCCGCTCTTTCACATCACCGGCCTCGTGGGACACGGCGCGCTCGCCGGGGTCGCGGGCGTCCCGCTCGTCCTGTTCCACCGCTTCGATCCCGCCGAGGCGCTACGCCTCATAGAAAAGTGGAGGCCGACGTTTACGGTGGGCGCGATCACGGCGTTCATCTCCATGATGAACGCGCCGGGCGCGGAGGAACGCGACCTCTCCAGCTTGACCAAATGCTACAGCGGCGGCGCCCCCATAGCGCCCACCATCACCGAGCGGTTCGAGGAGAAGTTCGGCGTCTACGTCCACAACATCTACGGCCTCACCGAGTCCGCCTCCCCGACCCACGCCACGCCCCTCGGCACCCGCGCCCCCGTGGACGAGGGGAGCGGCGCCCTCTCCATCGGCGTCCCGGTTCCAGGCTGCGAGGCGCGGCTCGTCGACACCGAGGATGCCTCGAAGGCGACGCCCGTCGGAGAGGCCGGGGAGTTCGCGGCCAGGGGACCCATGATCTTCAAGGAGTACTGGAACAAACCCGAGGAGACCGAGAAGGCCTTCCACGACGGCTACTTCCTCACCGGCGACGTCGCGGTGATGGACGAGGACGGCTGGTTCTACATCGTGGACCGCAAGAAGGACATGATCGTCGCCTCCGGCTACAAGGTCTGGCCGCGCGAGGTAGAAGACGTCCTCTACACCCACCCCCGGGTCCGCGAGGCAGCCGTCGTCGGCGTCCCTGACGAGTACCGCGGCGAGACGGTTAGGGCCTTCGTCGCGCTCAAGGACGGCCCGGACATCACCGAGGACGAGCTCGTCGCCTACGCCAGGGAGCGCATGGCCGACTACAAATACCCGCGCACGATAACGTTCCTCGACGAGATCCCGAAAACCGCCACCGGCAAGTTCCTGAGGCGCGAGCTGCGCGACCACGACAACACCCGCGCCTAACCCTCGTCCCCATAGGAGATACCGTGCGACAGGGACCTCAGCCTTCCGCCGCGCAGGTATGTGCACTGCACCCATATGTGTAAACGAGACTAGGGATCGGATTCCTAGTATAATCGGCTCACGATTTGACCAGACGCTACGGACCGGTTGGTTTGGAGCATCTTGCACACGGCTTACGCCAGGGAGGTTTGAGTAAATTGGAGAGGAGCAACGGGGCTTTCGCAGACCCGGTAAAACTTTGGGGGCAGTGGTATGAGAATACCTCCAGGGTATGGACGGATGCGATGAAGAGCGCGCAGGACGGTGGGTACGCGGATCCCTATGGGCTCTACCGGCAGTGGATCTCGGCGGTATCGCAGAACGGTACCCTTGGCTTGAACGGCAAGGAGCACGCCGCTGCGGTCTCCCCGGGCAGCATGCCGGGTATGGGCGGGATGCCGCAGATGGACCAGAAGAGCATCCAGGAGAACACGCAGCGGTGGCTCGCCATGACGGCCGAGACCTACCGCAAGGCCGCCGAGATGAGCACGAGCCTCTTGGAACTCGGCCCGCGCTGGCTCAACATGCTCGAAGAGGTCCGCACCAACATCTTCAACGGCGACGCGCTCCCGACCGACCCGCTCTCCTTCGGGGTGCGCTGGTACAACGCAACGAGCGAGCCGCTCAGCCGCTTTGTCGGCGAGATACTAGAGAGCGAAGACTTCCTCGAGGGCTCCAGCCGCTTCTTCGAGAACTACGCGACCCTCTACAAGGTCTTCTCCAAAAACTCCGAGGAGTACCTCCACACCGTCCAGCTCCCGACCCGCTCCGACATGTCCCGCGTCGCCGGCCTCGTCGTAGCGCTTGAATCCAAGGTCGACGGCGTCGAGGAGGCGCTCGAAGACATGGAACTCGAAGCGTCCGTCAACGACGGCTTCGAGTCCGTCGAGCGTAAGATCGGCAACGCGGTAAACCGCATCAGGTCCGTAGAGGGCAGCGTCGGCGGCGTGGAGAGCCGTCTCGGGGCCGTCGAGAGCAGCGTCGGCAACGTCGAGGATCGCCTCGGAACCGTCGAGGGCAAGCTGGACAGGCTGCTCGCGGCCGTCGAGTCCCTGGGCAACGCGCAGGCGTCGGCTCAGGCTCCCGCAGCAGAGGCCGCAAGCCGGAACGGGAACTCCGAAGATTCTTCCGAGCCCGAGATTCGGGCGACCACCGCCGCGCGGCGCAGGGCCGAGGAGATGGGCGTCGATCTCGCCAGCATAGACGGCACCGGGCCGAACGGCCAGGTCACGGTTGGCGACGTGCGCAAGAAGGGAGAGAGCTAGATGATAGACCAGCAGCCGAAGGTCGTGCCCTCCGACGTCGAGAACTTCTTCGACAAGTACTCCCAGGGCGCCAAGATCGTCATGGAGGGCGCCCAGGCCGATACCGGCCAGACGCCCAAAGAAATCATCTGGACCAAGAACAAGGCCAAGCTCTACCGCTACGAGCCCAGCCAGGAGAAGCAGTACAGGGTGCCGATCCTGATCGTCTACGCCCTGATCAACCGGCCTTACATCCTCGACCTGATGCCGGGTAACTCGTTTATCGAGTACCTTGTCGAGCAGGGCTTCGACGTCTACCTCCTCGACTGGGGCATCCCCGGCGACGAGGACAAGGACATGACGTTCGAGGATTACGTCCTCGACTACATGCCGCGCGCCGCCAAGAAGGTCATGAAGACGTCGGGCACCGACGAGTTCAGCCTCATCGGCTACTGCATGGGCGGCACGATGAGCGCGATGTACGCCTCGCTCTTCCCGGAGGGGCTCAAGAACCTTATCCTGATGACCGCCCCGATAGACTTCTCCAAGGAGCACCTCGGCCTCTACGGGATGTTCACGAACAAGAAGTACCTCTCGGCCTCGTCCATCGCGGACGCGTACGGCAACATCCCCGGTGACCTCATCGATACCGGAAACAGGATGCTCAAGCCGATCACCAACTACGTCGGCACCTACGTGAACATGTGGGAGCGCCTGTTCCAGGACAAGCCGATGGAGACGTGGCTCGCCATGAACAAGTGGGTCAACGACGGTCCCCCGTTCCCGGGCGCGACCTTCAAGCAGTGGATCGGCGAGTTCTACCAGCAGAACAAGCTGGTCAAGGGCGAGATAAAGCTTCGCGGACGCCGCGTCGACCTGTCGAGGATCGGGACGTCGCTGCTGTCGATAGCGGGGAAGAAGGACCACATCTGCGCGGTGCCGCAGGCGGAGGCGGTGATGGACCTGGTCGGGAGCGAGGACAAGGAGTTCTTCGTCCTCGACGCCGGCCACGTGGGTCTGATGACGGGGAGGGGCGCCAAGAGGGGCCTGTGGCCCAAGGTCTCTTCCTGGCTCTCCGAACGCTCCGAAAAAGCTTAACCCGAGGAACACACGAAGGGAGAGGGGGCGAGGATCGCAACGATCCTCGCCCCCTCTCCCTTCTCCATAGACCTGGTCAAGACAGAACCCGCTCCATATACGACTCGTCCAGCAAGATTCGTATCGTGTGGAAACCGCGCGGGGTATGCCCCGGCCCTCCCACACAACCGTGGCCCGTTGTACATGGGCCAGCCCTGACATGCATATAGCGTTACCGCGGCAGAAGGGCCCCGGACGTCTTCTTTTCGTATCACCCCCATTCATGTAGCAGCGGTTGTTTCACTCGATCTACTGACGCACTGATCGACGCGGTGAGCGGAACCGGCTGATCGATATACCAAGCGCTGTAGTTTCGAGCCTGGTACACAACAGAGCGTCGGACCCACCGCACACCGCTACGAACCGTAAGCAAAGCCGCCGGTGCGTAAAACACCACGAAGCAAGTTATCGCCTGCCGAAACGCTCGACGGAGACGCTTCAGCGCCTTACGGAAGCCTTTCTAGGCGCGCGAGCAGACATGGAGTCGTGAGAAACCTTGCTGGTTTCCCGGGCAAGCAAAAGGGCGGGGTACGCCAGGTAGCGTACCCCGCCCCCGTTGCGGCCTTTGAGAACCCTACTTGGTGGAGTTCTTGGCGGCGCGAGAGTTCGCCTTGGTGGCCTCGGCTGCAGCCTGCGCGTTCTCCTCGGCGGCCCGCGTCGCGGCCTGCGTGCTCTCCTCGGCGGCCTGTGCCGCAGCCCGGGTGCTCTGAGAAGCCGCCTGGCCCGCGGCCTGCGTGCTCTGCTGCGCGGCGTTGCTGCCGGCTTCCACGCTCTGCTGCGCGGCCCGCACGCCGCTCTGCATGATCTCATTCGCAGCCTCGGTGTTCCGCTGCGCCATCTGACCCGCCGTGTTCATGTTGCCCTGCGCTACCTGTGCAGCCTGCTGTATCGTCTGCTGGTAGAACGACATCGCAGAGTTCAGGAAGTCCGCGTAAGCGTTCGCCGACTCCTGCGCGAGGGTCTGGAACGCCTCCTGCTGCTTCTGCCCCTGCTCCTGCAACGTCTGCGTCACGCGCTGGTTGCCCTGGGTCTGGCTCTGTAGCTGCTGCACAAACTGCTGGAAGAAGTTCTGCGTCAGCCTCAGGTTGCTCTCCTGCAGGGTGACGGTCCTATCTGCCAGAGTCTGGAAGGACTGGCGAGCTGCCTCCGTCCACTCCTCGGCCGCCTGATTGACCACCTGCTGCTTATGCTGGTCCATACCATGCTTCCTTTCTCCGCTACAAAACAACTGCCTGTTGAGCCTAGGTACATACCCGACAGTAACCCGTTCCCAAACCCAAGCATTATGTGCATTTTACACATATGTATATCTCTGTCAAGCTTCAAGCATCGGGTAGTTTGTGGGGGTCCGAGGAACGTCTCTGAAGGTCCGGGTATCCATGTGTAGGGCGGGTAGGAGCAGAGGGTGAAGGTTCGGAATGTCCTGGAGGCTGGGATTGCGTGGACGGGGGTTCGCAAGGGTACGAGAATGTATCGAGCCGTGACGAAACTCGTTGCGGGCTTGGAGCGTGGAAGGTTAATCGGTGGGAGACTACGGGGTCACAACGGGGGTGGAGAGCGGAGGACGTTCTGCGTCCGTCGCGAGGCGAGGAGGTGCGAGGTGGCGGAAGAGTTCGAGGACCGCGGCAACAAAGGTTCGCGGTCCGGCGGGGAACAAAGGTATGCGGACCCTTACGGGCTCTACCGGCGCTGGTTCGAGGCCTGGGAGGGGGAACGCGAGACCGACGATTCCCTGGGCATCGACGAGATCGAGGAGATGTGGAGGCGGTGGTTTCGGGGGGCTGCACGGGGTTCGCAGCGAGGATCACCGTTCGGCACGGGCCCGGAGGAAACCCTGGGACCGCTCTGGGACCGCATGGCGCGGAGCATACGAGAAGAGATCATGCTGGGGGGAGGCCTGCCGGAGGATCCCGTCGAGTTCTTTCTGAGGTGGTACGAGGCGACGAGCGAGCAGTGGGCAAAGTCCGCCGACGAGTTGCTCGGCAAGAGCGAGTTTCTGGAGTCGAACGCGCGGCTCAGGCAGGAGGCGGCCCGTTCGTATCGGGAGCTCAAGAAGGCCTCCGAGGAGGGCCTGAAGAAGCTACAGATGCCGAGCCGCTCCGACCTCGCCGGGGTGGCGAAGCTCGTCGTCGGCGTCGAGGACAAGCTCGACCGGATCGAGGAGGCATTCGGCGAGTTCGTCTACGGCGGCTCCGAGCCCGCGACCGCCGAGTCCGTTCGGGGCCTGGAGGAGCGGATGGAGCGCCTTGAGGAGAAGATGGACCGGGTGCTCGAGGCGCTCGAGAAGGGGGAGGCGTAGAAGATGGAGGCCGGCGACTTACCCCCCGGGGTCCGGGAAGCTATGGGCAAGCATGCCCGCGGAGCCGGGCTCTTGCGGGACGGCGTCCGGGTGCGGACGGGCAGGACGCCGAGGGAGGTCGTCTGGACCAAGAACAAGGCCAGGCTCTACCGATACGAGCCGAGCCGGGAGAAGAAGCATCCCGTGCCGATCCTGATGGTCTACGCGCTCATCAACAAGCCGTACATCCTGGACCTCATGCCCGGCAACAGCCTCATCGAGTTTCTCGTGGACGAGGGCTTCGACGTGTACCTGCTCGACTGGGGCGTCCCCGGCGAAGAAGACGCCGACCTCTCCTTCGAGGGATACGTGCTCGATTACCTCGGGCCGGCGGCGAAGCGGGTGTTGTGGACGTCGCGGGCGGAGGGCTACACCCTCTTCGGCTACTGCATGGGCGGAACGATGGCGGCCATCCACGCCGCCCTGTTCCCCGACGCCCCCCTGAAGAACCTGGTGCTGCTCACCGCGCCGGTGGACTTCTCACCCGAGAATACCGGGCTGCTCGGGCTGTGGGCGGCCGAAGAGCACCTGGAGGCGGAGAATCTCGCCGAGTCCTTCGGGATCGTGCCGGGCGAGATCATCGACACCGGCCTGCGGATGCTCAAGCCCGTCCAGAACTACGTCGGCAACCGGGCGAGCATGTGGGAGAAGATCTCCCGCGACAAGCCGACGGAGAGGTGGCTCGCCATGAACAAGTGGGTCAACGACGGCACCCCGATCACGGGTGCTGCGTTCGAGCGCTGGATCGTCGACTTCTACCAGGGCAACAAGCTCGCCCGAGGAGAGCTGGATCTCGGGGGCAAGAAGGTCGACCTGTCGAGGATCGGGACGCCGCTGCTGTCGATAGCGGGGAAGAAGGACCACATCTGCGCGGTGCCGCAGGCGGAGGCGGTGATGGACCTGGTCGGGAGCGAGGACAAGGAGTTCTTCGTCCTCGACGCCGGCCACGTGGGTCTGATGACGGGGAGGGGCGCCAAGAGGGGCCTGTGGCCCAAGGTCTCTTCCTGGCTCTCCGAACGCTCCGGGATGGCCCCCGGCGAGTCGAAGGACCAGCGGAAACGTTCCTAGAGCCCGCGCTCTCGTAAACAACGCAGCACCATCGTAAAACAAGCATCGAAGCCAGACGCCTACGCTGCACGGGACCACCCGCACAAGGAACGAGCGACGATGCGTCAGCGTTGGATCCCCCGCTAGAAACCGTGAACCAGGAGGCTGATGGTCTTCTCCGGACTTACGCTGCCGAAAAGACTTCCCCCGTACCCGGCGCATAGCGTGCGTAATCTTCGTCCAGGTCCTGCGCGACCTTCCGCGACCCGAACGCTTGGCGCCTCTTCTCAATCGCTCGCGCCTTATTCCCCGAAGGGGCCGTCCATATCGAGGAACGCGAGAGGGCGGGGCCATGTCCGCGGCCCCGCCCTCTCTGTCGTGTCTGTTCTCGTGCCGGTTCCGGAGGTTTAGGTCTCCCGGACGTAGGAGCCGGGGGCATCCTCCAGGGCCGGGTACTTCTCGCTGCCGATGCTCGGGGGGTCGATCATCTCACCGGAGCGTTCGGCGAGCCAGGCCGTCCAGTCCTCCCACCAGGAGCCCTCGTGCTGCTCGGCGCCTTCTCTCCACTGCTCGGCGGTCTCCGAGGCGTCGGTCTCCTCGTTCACCCAGTACGTTCCCTTGCCCTTGGACGGCGGGTTGATCATGCCCGCGATGTGGCCGGAGTTGGCGAGTGCGTAGCGAACCTTGGCGCCCTTGGCGATCTTGTTTATCTGCCAGGCGGAGGACCAGGGGACGATGTGGTCCTTCTCGGCGCCGACGGCATAGACGTCGCCGGAGATCTTCGTGAGGTCTATCGGGCGGCCCTTTATCGTGACCTTGCCCGGCTTTACGAGGTTGTTGTCGAGGTAGGTGTTCCTGAGGTAGAAGCTGTGAGCTTCACGGGCCATGCGCGTGCCGTCGGAGTTCCAGTAGAGGAGGTCGAAGGCGGGCGGCTTCTGGCCGAGCAGGTAGTTGTTCACGACGTTCGACCAGATCAGGTCGTTCGCGCGCAGCGAGTTGAACATGTTCGCCATCTTGCGGTTGTCGAGGTAACCGCGCTCCTTCATCTGCTGCTCCATGAACTCGATCTGGGGCTCGTCGATAAATACCGACGTGTCCCCGACGTCCGAGAAGTCCTGCATCGCGACCATGAAGGTCGAGGCGTGGAACGGGTTCTCGTCGCCGCCCTCGGCGAGCCAGGCGTGCGTCACGGAGAGCAGCGTCCCTCCGGCGCAGTAGCCGACCGGGTTGACCTTCTCCGCGCCGGTGACGTCGCGCACGACGTCGACGGCCGAGAGGACTCCGAGGGTCATGTAATCCTCGAACTGGAGGTGCTCCAGGGAGGCGTCCGGGTTCTTCCACGAGGTCATGAAGACCTGGTAGCCCTGGTCGAGGAGGTACTTGACCATGCTGTTCTTCGGCTGGAGGTCGAGGATGTAGTACTTGTTGATCCAGGGCGGGAAGAAGAGTATGGGGGTCTCGTGGACCTTCTCCACCGTCGGCTCGTACTGGATAAGCTCTATAAGCTCGTTGCGGTAGACGACCTTGCCCGGCGTTATGGCGAGGTTCTCCCCCGGCTGGAACGCGTTTGCATCGGTCATGCTCAGGCGACCCTCGCGCAGGTCGTTGAGCAGGTTGCGCGTCCCCTCGGCGAGGCTGGTGCCGCCGGTCTCGGCGATGCGCTTGAGCGCGGCGGGGTTCGTGAGGAGGAAGTTCGCCGGGGCCATCGCGTCGACAAACTGCCTGAGGTAGAACTTCAGGCGCTTCTGCTCCTCGTCTTCCTCGCCGTCCTTCGCATCGGCGGCGTTCAGGAGGTACTCGGAGGCGAGTAGGTAGGACTCCTTGAGGGTCTGGTAGTAGGGGTTGGCCTCCCACTCGGGGGCGGAGAAGCGCTTGTCGGCTCCGGCCGTGCCCCTGCCCTCCTCTTTCTCCTCCTTGGCCGGTAGGCCCCACATGCGGGCCATCGACTCCTGCCAGACCTCGAACGTCGAGCTCCACACCTTCGCGTTAAACTCGGCGGCCGATTCTATGGCCTTGCTCGGATCGGACAGCTCGCGCAGCCAGAGGGTCTGGAGCGCCCGCGTGATCTCCAGCCAGTTTATCGGCAGCACGTTCTGCATGGGGTTGGCGTCCCAGAGCTTCTCCATAACGGAGAGCAGCGGGTCGTTGGCGATCACGCCCTTGGGCAGGCCCTCGAAGTCGCCCTGCGTCGGGACACCCGGCTTGGTCAGCCAGGGGATGCTCCCGCCAGGGGTCGCCGAGCCCATGTTGTTCGCGAACCACTGAGACCACATCTCGAACGGCGCCATCGACATCCCCTGCGGCGTGGTCCCGCCTACACCGGTGCCTCCGTTACCTTTTGTAGAATCCGCCATCGAACCTGCTCCTCCTTCTCCGGGCATGCTTCGTAACCCGATACTTGTGTTCCTGCGCACAGTTTACCCTTTCCTCGGCCCCGTCTCACAAGCCTCAGCCAGGACTACCGGCGATTGACCGTGTCCATGCAAAACAATATTCTTGTCGGGGAGAAGGGAGCCAGGCTGCCGCCCGTCCCGCCCGAGGCCCCCTGACGCCCGATGGAAGCAAGGCGAGAGCGAGGGGACGCAGGATGACCGTAACGCCCGAAGAAACCCGGCGGGGGACGCGCCCCGTGGACTTCGTCAACGTCGCAAGCCTCCTGTCGGAGGAGGAGAAGACGATTCAGGCCAGCGTCCGCGAGTTCGTGGACCGGGAGGTGATCCCGACCGCCGCCGACTTCTGGGACCGGGCGGAGTTCCCCCACCACCTGCTGCGTCCCCTCGGGGAGCTCGGCGTCATGGGCGGCCCGTTCTCCCCCGAGTACGGCTGCGCGGGCTGGAACAACGTCGCCTACGGCCTGGCCGTAGCGGAGATAGCGCGCGGCTCGGGGTCTCTTGCGACCTTTCTGCACGTCCAGAGCGGCCTCGCGATGGCGGCGATACACGAGCTGGGGAGCGAGGAGCAGAAGACGCGCTGGCTCCCTCGGATGGCGAAGTGCGAGGCGATAGGCTGCTTCGGACTAACCGAGCCGAGCGCCGGCTCCGACCCGGGCTCGATGCAGACGACCGCGAGAAAGGTTTCGGGCGGCTACGTCCTGGATGGGGAGAAGAAGTGGATCGGCAACGGCTCCTTCGCGGACGTGGCCGTGATCTGGGCGAAGACGGAGGACGGAAAGATCTCGGGCTTCCTCGTCGAGGGCGACAACCCGGGCTTCCACGCCGAGGTCCTGCCGCGAAAGGCCTCCCAGCGCGCGGTCTGGCAGACGCACATAAGGATGGAGGACTGCCGAATCCCCGAGGATGCCCGGCTGCCGGGGGCGACGGGCCTCGGCTCGACCCTCTCCGTCCTGACCCACTCGCGCTACGGCGTGGGCTGGGACGGCCTCGGCCAGGCGACGGACTGCTACGAGGTGGCCCTCTCGTACGCGAAGGAGAGGGAGCAGTTCGGGGCGCCCATCGCCTCCCACCAGCTCGTGCAGGCCAAGCTCGTGAAGATGGTCAACGAGGTCTCCCTGAGCCAGCTTCTCTCCATACACGTGGGCCGCACGAAGGACGCCGGGAACCTCGATCCCGCGACCGTCTCGATGTTCAAGATGAACAACGTGGCGAAGGCGCGTGAGATCTCCGCCCTCGCCCGCGACGTCCTCGGCGGCAACGGCATCCTCCTCGACTACCGCGTAATGGAGCACATGGCGGATATCGAGGGCGTCTACTCGTACGAGGGCACGCACGACGTAAACACCCTCATCGTCGGCCACGCCATCACCGGCCACCGCGCCTTCGCCCCCCGTCCCGCCGCACCGAAAACCCCGGAGAGCAACGGCCGCGCCGGGGAGCCCAGGGCGGAGGAGCAGGCCCGCTAGGGGCGCAGCTCCTACCCCTTCGGGGGGAGCCCGAGCCGGCGGAGCAGCCCCGCCGTGTCGGACTCCCCCCAGTGCTCGACGAGCCTTCCGTCCTCGAAGCGGTCCGTGAACGTGCCGGAGAAGGTAGCGGCCTCCCCCGTCGGCGGATACCACAGCACCCCGCCCGCGTCCGTGCCGCTCGCCGTCCAGCGCGTCGTCACCCTGTCGTCCTCCGCCTCCTGCCCTTGGACCTCGAACCGGAGATCGGGGAAAGAAACGCGCAGGCCCGCGACGCTCCGCTTGAGGTCCCCGAGGCCGCGCTGCCCGTGGTAGTGGTCGACGACGTCGCGGGCGGCGAGCTCGTCCAGGACCCCCAGATCACCCCTACCCCACGCCCCCTCGTAGAGGCGGCGCGCCAGCCGCTGGTTCGTCTCGGCGATGGACTCCCTGCCGCTCGCGCGGAGCAGTGCGTAGCCCACGAGGACCCAGCCGAGGTTCAGCCCCACCGGCTGCGCATCGAGGAGGAGGCGGGAAGCACCTTCCACCCCCGCCTCCGGGTTCCCGCCCGTTATGGCGTGGAGGAACAACCGGTACGCGAGGGGCGCACCCAACAGGCCGAGCACGAGGGGCAGCGCCCGCCACAGCCCCAGCCGCCGCACACCCAGGGCACCGACGCCCAGGAGCGTGGCACCGATAGGCCAACTCCACCCCGTCCAGGTCAGGATGGTCTGCGTCAGGGGGATGCCCTGTTCGGGGCTGTACGCGATGTAACGTGGCTGTAGCAGGGTCTCGTAGGCGTTCGTCGTGACCATCACGAACGCGGACAAGAGGACGAGGCCCAGCCCAATCCCCGCGCACCGCCGGAGTCGGCCGGGACTTTCCATCATGCCGTATATGCCCACCAGGCCGACCGCCAGGACGAGCGGCACCACGGAGCCCTGCAACAAGAAGACGACCTCTAGCATGCCGAACGCGAACTCGAAGCCATAGAGCGAGAAGACGCCGAACATCAGCACGAAAAAGACCTGCGCCGCAACCCCGAGCAGGCCACCGACGACGAGGAAGATCCCGCCCCACGCAGCACACCGGGACGACGCGAGCGCGGGCGAAACCCGACCGTGCCACCACTTCTTAACCCTACGCATCTTCCTAGCGTACCTCACGAAGGGCAGTACAAACGTCT
This sequence comes from uncultured Rubrobacteraceae bacterium, assembly GCA_902806105.1. Next base: position 7,847 of record CADCVI010000116.1, on the reverse strand, counting down.
TGCCCCGGCCTCGTCTTGGCGGCTCCGGCGCGCGACGTTTAAAATCCCCTTGACGCTTCCTTGAGGAGAGGTGCCCGTGGCTGAAGAACCACAGAACGGTCGTGCGGAGCTGAAGATCTCCACCGAAGAAGCCCGCGCCATAGCGGAACTCCTGCGGTACGTGATCAGTTTGAACACGACCGCCGGCCTGCTCTCCCCCACCGAGCGCCGCCTGACGACCCCGACCTACCGAGCCGTCGAGCTCGCCGCCCGTACCCTGGAAGGCGAGACGCTGGAAGAAGCCATACAAGGCTCGGAGTCCACCTGGACCGGCTCCCTGGCCCAGGACTACCAGCGCTCCCTCGACGTTCTCCTCGAAGCGAACCGCAAGGCCCTGCACGATGTCATGTCCGCACTCCTCAGGCCAGACCGCTTCGCCCAGTATCTGACCATCTCCCAGGAGCAGTTTCTGGAGCTCATCAAGTCCGGCATGCAGCCCGTTTTGCAGGATCCCGAAGACGAGAATCGCGCGAAACCCGGATGAAAACCTCGAACACATTCTGATGCCACTACGCCGGAGTGGTGATCCACGACACCGGCCGACGTTGTTAAAGTTGCCCCACGGGGTAACATCCTCTATGTGAGTATTGCATATAGATATGACGCATATGACGAGGATACGGGCTCGATGAAGGTCCGCGGTCTCCTTACGCTGGCGGACGGCACGCCCGTGCCGGTGCGTGAGATACGCCCCGGTGACGCGAAGGCGTTGCAGCGGCTCTTCGGGCGCTTGAGCGCGAGGACGGTCGAGATGCGCTACTTCGGCCCGATGAAGCAGCTCTCGGACAAGCAGGCCCGGCGTTTCGCGGAGGTCGACGGCGTGGAACGCTACGCTCTGGTCGCCCTGGATCCGCGGGACGAGGAAGAGGTCATCGCCGTCGTGCGCTACGACCGGAGCGAAGACGTGAACGGGAGCGCCGAGTACGCGGCGCTCGTCGAGGACCGCGTGCAGGGCCTTGGCCTCGGTGTGGGCCTTACGCGGGCCCTGATCGAGGTGGCGCGGGAGAAGGGCGTGGAGAAGCTGCACGCGTACGTCCTCCCCAACAACACCCCCATGCTCAAGCTCCTCCGTAGCCTCGGCCTGCCCGAGAAGGTGAGCCGGCAGGATGGTGCCGAGCGCGTCGACATAAAACTCACGGCACCGGCCGCGGACCGCGGCTAGGTGGCCCGGACGCAGTAAGGGGCGCAAGAACCCTTCCCGCACCTGGGCGAAAAGCTATTCCAAACCCTGCTCGCCATCGCTCTTACCAACCTGACCAAATGACGTAGGGGCGGCGGGCCGTTCGGGCCGCGCTACCCGGCCGGCGTTCGCGCGAGCGCCTCGCCCATGCTTTCGAGGGCTCTGGAGATGTTCTCGCGGGAGTTGGCGTAAGAGAGGCGCAGGTGTCCCTCGCCGTGGCGTCCGAACGCGGTACCGGAGAGGCAGGCGACGCCGGCGTCGTTCAGGAGGAGGTCGGCGAGGTCGTCCGCGCCGTGTCCTGTCCCGGTTATGCGTGGGAAAGCGTAGAAGGCACCCTGGGGGACTATGCATTCGACGCCGGGCAGGTCGTTCAGACCGGCCACGATCAGGTCCCTGCGGGCCCGGAACTCCGTCAGCATGCGTCCGACGTCGTCCTGGGGGCCGTTGAGCGCCGCCAGGGCCGCGTACTGGGAGGCGGCGGCCGTGCAGGAGTTGGAGTTTACCTGGAGCTTGGTCACCACTTCGGCGAGGTCGCGGGGCATTACGCCGTAGCCGATGCGCCAGCCCGTCATCGCGTAGGTCTTCGAAAAGCCATCGAGGATGATCGTGCGCTCATCCGGGCCCATGCCGGGCTCCGAGGCGATGCTGGCGAAGGGGCAGTCGTAGAGGAGCCTGGAGTAGATCTCATCGCTCAGGATCGTGACGTCGGGGCGCTCGCGCAGGATCTCGGCTAGGCCCTGTATGTCTGCGGGCGTCAGCACGCCGCCGGTCGGGTTGGCGGGGGAGTTGAGGATCACGAGCTTCGTCTTCTCGCTCAGGCCCGCGCGAAACTCATCGAGGTCGAAGCGGAACCCGTTCTCCTGGCGCAGCGGCAGCGGGACCGGACGTCCACCGGCGAAGTTCACCATCGACTCGTAGATCGGGAACGACGGGTTCGGCAGGAGCACCTCGTCCCCCTCGTCGACGAGGGCGAGGATGGCGAAGAACATGATCGGCTTCCCCCCCGGCGTGACCACGACCTGCTCCGGCTCGACCGCCACGGCCCGGCTCCGGGAGACGTCTTCGGCTATCGCGGCGCGAAGCTCGGGGATACCGGCGGCCGGGGTGTAGCGAGTCTTGCCCTCTCGCAACGCTCGGCAGCCCGCCTCCACGACGTGCGCCGGAGTGTCGAAGTCCGGCTCGCCGATCTCGAGGTGCACGATCTCCCGCCCCTGGGCCTCCAGAGCCTTCGCCTTCGCGAGCACGGAGAAGGCAGTCTCCGTCCCCAAACGCTGCATCCGCCCCGCAAGATCCAAACCAGCTCCTCCGATCCTCGTTCCCCGCCGCTCCGATCGGCATGCTACCCCATCCGTGCCAGGCCCTGCGCCAGAACGACGCGGAGGGGGCCGCATGTTTCGCGGCCCCCTCCGGTGAAACGACCGGCCTTAGCCGGCCGGTCTCTGCTGCTACCTACGACACCCGCTCGAAGATAGCGGCGATGCCCATGCCGCCCCCGATGCACAGGGTAACGAGGCCGTAGCGGCCGTTCGTGCGCTCGAGGTGATCCAGGATCTTGGCGGTCAGGATCGCGCCGGTGGCGCCGATGGGGTGTCCGAGGGCGATGGCCCCGCCGATGGGGTTCATCTTCTCGTCGGGGACCTCGAGGTCTCGCTGTACGGCGATGGCGATGGAGGCGAATGCCTCGTTCGCCTCGACGGCGTCGAGGTCGTCCACGGTGAGGCCGGCCTTCTTCATCGCAAGGCGCGACGCCGGGATCATGCCGGTCCCCATCACCGACGGGTCGACGCCCGCGACGGCGGCTGAGACGAGCCTGCCCGAGATCGGCAGGCCGAGCTCCCCGGCCTTCTTCTCGCTCGTGACGAGCATCATGGCGGCCCCGTCGTTGACGCCGCTGGCGTTGGCGGCGGTTACCGTGCCGCCCTCCTTCTTGAAGATAGTCCTGAGCTTCTGAAGGCCCTCGACCGTGGCGTTGGGCCGGACGTGCTCGTCGGTGACGAACTCGACAGTCTCCTTCTTCTGCTTGATCTCGACGGGCACGATCTGCCCGCTGAAGATCTCATCCTCGTTGGCCTTGGCGGCCCGCTGGTGGCTGCGTGCGGCGTACTCGTCGGACTCCTCGCGGGTTATGCCGTAGCGCTCCGCGACGTTCTCGGCGGTGATGCCCATGTGGTAGTCGTTGAAGACGTCCCAGAGCCCGTCGAAGACCATGTGGTCGTACATGTCGACCTTGGGCATGCCCATCCTGTAGCCGTAGCGGGCCTTGTCCAGCAGGAACGGCGCCCGGTCCATGTTCTCGATGCCGCCGGCCATGACCACGTCGGCGTCGCCGAGGGCTATCTCCTGGGCCGCCGAGATGATCGCCTGGAGGCCCGAGCCGCACATCCTGTTCAGCGTCATCCCCGGGGTCTCGACCGGGAGCCCGGCCTTGATCCCGACCTGACGGCCCGGGTTCATGCCCTGGCCGGCCGAGAGGATGTTGCCGACGATAACCTGATCGACCTGCTCGGCCGCTATACCGGAACGGTTGACGACCTCCCTGCCGACCGTCGCCCCGAGGTCGGTGGCCGGAACATCCTTGAGGGAGCCACCAAAGGTACCTATCGCGGTCCTGAGGGCCGTCGAGATGACGATCTCACCGCTACCATTTCCGTTGCCGAAGCTCACGCTGTCCTTCTCCTCTTTCGCCTACATCTGTCATCTATATTACCAAACAGCCTACCGCACAAATGGCCGGGGGCTAGGCGCCGCCGCCCCGCCCCGCGGCCCTCTCCGTGCTGGACTTGTAGAGCTCCATCGGGGCGTTGAGCAGCTTCATGTAGGCGTCGAGCCACTCCTGGGAGATGCTCTGGAAAAACTCCTGCTGCTTCGCCGCGGGCTCCAGGAGGAGCGAGCGGCTGCTCTCGAGCTGCGCGCGGAGCGTGTCCACGATGTCGTTGAAGAAACGCTGCGCGAGCTCCATGTTCCTCTCCTGCGTCTGGCTCGCGTTCTCCAGGGCGTTCTTGTAAGCATCCAGGCTCTGGCGCAGGGCCTTGTTGGTCTCCTCCTGGCTCTTGAGGGTCGTCTCGAGCGCCGCCATGGAGCTCTTCATCGCCTCCATCAGCGACTGGTAGCTCTCGGCCTGGCTCTTGTAGGACTCGATCACGCCCTGCGTCCAGTCCTGAGCCATGCCAACGCTCCGCTGCTGGGCCGCAACGGCCCCGCCGAACACGTCCTGCATGGACTTGAGACCCGCCTCCGCGGGGTTACCGGACCCTTGCGTCATCTCGAAAACCTCCTCTGCCGCGACCGAACGGACCGCGGCCTCTGCTGATCCCCGGAAGGATCCTTCGATCGCCCTTCCGTACCATCCAGGCCAGCCCGTACCGGCCCCCGCCGCAGCGTAACACCCGGCGCCCGTTATCGCGACATGGCCTGCCATCGGGCTGTTCGCGGGCAAAAGAAAGGGAACGCCGTAATTGTGGCGTCCCCCAAGTCTTTCTTCGTCTGTTGCCCGGTCTCCCGGCGCTAGTCTTCCTTCTTGTTGTTCTCCTCGGGCCGGAGCGAACGGCCGGTGTAGAGCTTGAAGAAGGTATCCATGTTGCGCTGATACTGTTCGAGCGCCTTGGCCCAGAACTCGAGGTACGCCTCGCCGGCATCCGTGATCGAATACATCCTACGCGCCGGACCACCCTTCGAGGTCTCCCACGAAGACTCCACGATGCCTTCTTTCTCCATCTGGCGCAGCGTCCGGTACAGCGTCCCAGGGTTCATCGCCTCGAACCCGAAGGCAGCAGACCGCTCCATGAGCTCGTAACCGTAGGAGTTCCACTCCCGGAGCGTCAGAAGGAGCACCGGTACAAGCCAGTTTCTAGGCTTTACCTCCGGTCCCCGCTTCGGTTCTTGCTTGTCACTCATCACTCTCGCTTCCACCATATGTGCATTCTACATATATATATGTACCTGTCAAGCCTTTCCTTCCCCCCGGATTGTAACTCTTCGGGTGATGCTTTTCGTGGCTTGAAGGTGCCGGGCGCACATAGTTTGCCCGGGGCTAGCCGCGGCAATAGACTTTGCGCGAGGAGAAATCGGGATAGGGAGGAATACATGGGAAGTCTGGAAGGTGCCGTAGCAGTAGTAACAGGTGCGGGGCGAGGTCTCGGGAGAGCCATAGCCGAAGAACTCGGGCGTGGAGGGGCGAAGGTAGTCGTCAACTACGCCAACTCCGAGGGACCAGCTCAAGAGCTTGTAAACAAGCTCGGTGAGGACCAGGCGGTGGCGTTACAGGCCGATGTCTCGGACGTGGGGCAGGCGACGAAGCTTATAGAGCAGACCGTCGAGCATTTCGGTCGCATAGACATCCTCGTCAACAACGCCGGGATCACCATAGACAAGACTATGAAGAAGCTGACGGCCGAGGAGTGGGACAAGGTAGTCCAGACGAACCTCAACAGCAGCTACTACACCGTGAAGGCCGCGCTGCCCCACTTCACGGAGCAGTCGAGCGGCAAGATCATCAACATCTCGTCGTTTGTCGGGCAGGCGGGCAACTTCGGGCAGACAAACTACGCGGCGGCGAAGGCCGGCATGATCGGCTTCACCAAGTCCGCGGCGCAGGAGCTCGCCCGCTACAACGTCTGCGTGAACGCTATCTGCCCGGGCTTTATGGAGACGGACATGTTCAGCAACGTCCCGGAAGAGGTTCGCGAGAAGATCAAGGCGAAGATCCCGCTGGGCCGCATCGGGAGCCCGGAAGAGGTCGCCAGGTGCGTCCGCTACCTCGTCGTCGACGGCGACTACATCACCGGCCAGACCATGAACATAAACGGCGGCATCTACATGCAGTAAGGCAGCACGCCGGCGTATACGGCCCCCCGGTAGAAGTTCCCGGGAGGCCGTATACGCCATTTCTACGCCCTCCGAACCCCCCGCAACGAAGCCCAAACCCCTAAATCACTTTTGTTGCATCTATACTCGTACGACACATAGGTTCATTTTTAATATAATGGCTGCCAGTTGCAGTAATGTCGATCCGGTTCGGACCGGAAGCATGTGAGAGGAAGGGCGTAAACATGGGTAGGCTCGATGATCGGGTAGCGATCGTAACTGGCGCCGGCAGGGGCATAGGTGCGGCGGAGGCCATAAGGATGGCGCAGGATGGGGCCAACGTGGCGGTTCTGGACCTCACGGAGGAGGCCGGCCGGGAGACCGTCGAGGCCATCGAGGCCGCGGGGGCCGAGGGGATCGCCATAGCTTGCGACGTCTCGAAGACGGAGCAGGTGCAGGCGGCGTTCGCGAAGGTCAAGGAGCGTTTCGGCAGGATCGACATCCTCATCAACAACGCGGGGCTCCTCAGGGACAACCTCTCGTTCAAGATGACGGACGACGACTGGGACACCGTCCTCGACGTCCACCTCAAGGGCAGCTTCCTGTGCTCGCGCGAGGCGCAGAAGTACATGGTCGAGCAGCAGTCCGGCAAGATCATCATGACGAGCTCGATCGTGGCTCTGGGCAACAAGGGCCAGCTCAACTACTCGGCGGCGAAGGCGGGCCTCCAGGCGATGGCGCGCACGCTCGCGCTTGAGCTCGGCAGGTTCAACATCAACGTCAACGCGGTAGCCCCGGGCTGGATCGAGACGGAGATGACCAAGGAGGCCGCCGAGCGCGTCGGCATGACGATGGACGACATGAAGGAGCGCTTCGCCAAGAACATCCCGCTCAGGCGCTTCGGCCGCGTCGACGACATCGCCAACGTCGTCGCCTTCCTCGCCTCCGACGAGGCTTCGTACATCAGCGGCGAGACGATCTACGTCGCCGGTGGCCCTTCCAGCTCGGTGATCTAGAGCCAGGGACTAGCAGGCACTTCAGCCGGTCGGCTACCTGCCGATCGCACAGAGGCGGCGGGGCGGGCACAGATGCTCGCCCCGCCGCCTTCCTCTTGTTTCGCCACGAAGAGGAACGTTTACTGAGCGTGTTGGGACTCGGTCCTACCGGCATGGATTTGCAGCAGGTACCGCGTGGAGGGTCCCGATAGTCGCAATACGCTGAAGGTGCCGCCCCAAGATCCGCCCCGCTCATCCGTGAAGCGCCAGGTGCTCCATCCCTGCCGACCATCTTCCCCACGCTCCACGAGTCTCCAGCCGGCCTCCTGTAGTCTGGCGGTGTAGTGCCCTCCGACGGCATTCAAGTCGAGGTCCGTCTGTAGAATAGTGGTCGAGTACGCCCCGTCCGGTTCCCAGCTTCCGCCTTCTCCACCGAAGATTCGACGTGCGTCGCGGGGCGGGTGGAGAAGACCCGTGTGCCCGTCGTCCTGGCGTCCGCGCGTGCCGGGTGGGGGTACGAGGCTGGGGATGGTCTTCCAGACAGGGTCGTCGTGGACGTGGAAGCGGCGCTGGCCGTAGATGATTCGAAGTCTGACGTCGGTCGGGGCGTCTCCCCGGTCCGCCGCGGTGACCATCAGGCTCGGTCCATCATTGCCGAGGCGCAGGCGATCCGGAAAAATGCTTGGGAGACCGGGCACGCGCCCGCGCAGGCGGCGATTCAGCCAGGGTGAGCGGTGTGCAGCACGGAAAAAGAGCCCGGGAAGGCCCGGAGGTACGAAACCGCGTCGGACAGGACCCGGCCAATCCTCGTCTTCACGCCAGCCTGCGGC
>CADCVI010000115.1 GCA_902806105.1 uncultured Rubrobacteraceae bacterium | reverse complement strand
CAACACATATGGTAGAGGCGAAAAAAGATGCCCCCGAACGCATACTGGACCACTCCCGAAGCGCCGGAGGGCGCGGTGCTCTGGAGGTGGTCATAGCCCGCCAGAGAACCGGGATGGGCCGTGAAGGGCCGGGCAAAAGGTGCGGAAAGGCGGGAAAAAGCGGCCCTCAAGCCGCGTCCCCCAACTCGCGCGGAGCGAAGACGAACTGCACCCACGCCCAAGGACCTGCATAGTCCCGTACAGGTCGGGCCGGAAGAGGTCGGTCGGCGGCCCTGGTGAACCGAGGGCTAACCACCAAGTGGCTCGGTCGCGCGGGGCCATCCCGGCGCCGACGGGCGACCCCGGCCTTGCCCCCAAGGCCGCCCTTGTCCGACCCCCGCGCCCGCTTGAGGCCCGGCCGGACCGGCGACATTGCATGTGCAGGCACACAGAAAGCGAGGCACCGGACCCGGACGGGATCATCGCCGCCGTCGCCGGCATGGATTCCGAAGAGCTTGGTCTGCTCGCCGCGGCCGTCGACCGCCGCCGGGCGAAGCTCGCGAGGAGCAGGGTCTCCGAGCGCCGCCCCTACGGCAGCGGGGTACTGTAGCTCGAGGTGCGCCGCAACCCGATCACATTCGGGACGCCTGCTTCGCTACCCATAACGCCTCCTTCCGCTCGCCAGCGCCAATGCAATCAGCCGAAGTTCCGATCCTCCAGCCACGCCTCCACCATCCCCGCCTTGGGGCTGCCGGCTGAGCGGTAGGCGTCCACCGCATCCCTCGCCGCTCCTTTAGCCCTCTCGCTCTCGTTCTGCGCCTCCAGAAGCTGCGCCAGGTTCCAAGAGGCGTCGCCCACGGTGGTGGGGTACTGGCCTTCGCGGGCCGTGTCGCGGGCGTCGAGGCAGAGCCCTTCCGCGAGGTCGGGACGCCCGAGAACGTCCTGCACGTTGCCCTCGTTCATCAGGGCCTGGGCCTTCGCCGAACCGGCGTCGTCCTCTTCGGCGGACCTCAGCACACGACGGAAGAACTCCAGCGCCTCTTCGTAGGCTTCCCGCTGTACGCAGAGGATGCCGTGGCCGAGGAGCACCTCGCGGAACGTCTCGCCGTCGCCGAGGTGCTCGAAAACCTGCACGGCGTTGTCGTAAAAAACGGCCGCGCGCCAGGGGTGTCCGGACTCCCGGTAGAACTTCCCGAGCTTACGTAGCGCGCGGGCCTCGCTTGGGGCGTCCCCGATCCGGCGGGCGACATCCCTCTGGCCCCTGAGGTTGCGCACCGCCTCGCGAGGCCGACCGAGTTCTTCGTAGATCTCGCCCAGGGTGCCCAACGCCTGGGCCTCGATCCACCCGATGCCGGCGTCACGCGCCACCTCCACGCAGTCCTCGGCGTGCCGGATGGCCCGTTCGTTGTCGCCCATCGCGGAGCACGTGCTCGCCAGGTTGCCAAGGGCGGGCGATAGCCTATAAAAGGCGTGTGGCACTTACCATGCTGCGCCTCAACCTCTCCCCTCTTCGGCATATCGGGTTAAGCTCTTTGGAGCCACTCCACACGGTCCACCCATTCGTCCTGCGTGGTGCCCGACAGTGTCTTCTCCACGCCCGAGATGAGCACTCTGAAGGCCTCGTTCCTCACGCTGGAGGGGATCAGGATCACCCCAGAGTGCGTGCGGCCCTCGCCGGCCCACTCCCTCAGAAGGGGCGCGAAGTCTCTGATGTTGGCGGTCAGGAGGACTCGGCCTTCTCTGGTGGCCAGATCCAGGACCTCCGGGTCGGAGAGTCCTTCTAGCTCTATCTGGGAGTCGAGAGCTCGCACGTCGTGGCCACTGTCTGTGAGGGCTTTGCCCACCGTCCTGCCGGAGACGTGGGCATCTAGCAGGATCCTCATCCGAGTCCAGCATGCCCGGGGAAGGGCACCCTAGCTGTGTACAGGCGGGGGGGGCACGACAGCCGAATAGAGTTCGTGCCACTCTTCCGGCGTGCGCGCGTTCTCTTCGAGCGCCTCGTCTATCTCGCGCGGATGTGCCTCGCGGTAGGAGAGTGCGAGGTCTAACTGACGCTCCGAAACGCTGTGCTCGGAGAGGAGCCTCTCACGACCTTTGCCCTCGTAAATCTCCACGACCTCCCACACGTCTAGACTCGTGCCGATCACCCACGCTCGCCTAGAGTGTTCGGCTCCACGAAAACCGATGCCGGGGAAACGGCGAGTGCGGATGGACTCCTCAGCCAGGCTTTCTAGCAAGGCGCTCTTTGGCAGCCTCGTGCGCCGATTCTCGCGCTCCAGCCAGCCCCCTACCTCATCAGAGAGTCTTATGGTAAATGGCTTGGACTTGGGCATCGTCAACCTCCATATCGCGCTTCGACATGTAGTGTAATACAGAGCATACAAGGCCGTAAAGACTGCCCGCCGCCTAGCTTATCCATCAACATAGTCAAGGCGTTGGACATGAGGCGCTCGGTCCTGAGCTGCTTGGCGAGCCGCAGCAGGTTGCCCGGAGAGGCTCCGGGACGCCGTAGATAGCGTCTGAAGGCTTCGTAGGCCACGTCGGTACCCACTGGTTCCTCAGACGCATGGCGTCCACTACGCTTCGTTCTGGGGAGTAGATCGCGATCTACTCCCCAGACTCCAGCCGGATCTTCTCGCGCCCCAGCTCAAAGGTGTCGGCGGCGAAGACGTGAACGCGCGTCGGGGGGTAGTCTATCGAGGGACGATGCGATCCTCTGGGCACCGCCAGGTAGACTCGCCAGGGACTTCGTCGGTGAGATCCCAGAAGGAGAGCAGAATCAAGGCAGGTAACTCCCTGGGGGCTCGCCGCGGTCCTCGAGGAGGGTCCCGAGCGCGCCCCGCACCTGCCAGGACTCGCCCGGAAGCCCGATCTCCTCGACAAGCGCCTCCGCCCGGCGCAGCGTTTCGAGCGCCCCGTCGGCGTCACCCCTCCACCGTTGGAGTACGGCCAGCATCCTGAGGTGGACGAGGCGGAAGCGCGGGTTGCTCCCGACCCGCTCTCCGAGACGCCGCGCGTCCTCGCAGGCCAGCTCCTCGCTGCCGCCGCACAAAAGTACCTCCGTTTCGTGGTGGCGCATAAAGTCCATCCACACCAGGCGCGCCGGCAGCTCGTCCCTCATGTTCAGCGATTCAAGCGCGAGCGTGTGGGCGCCCGCCCAATCGCCGGCCAGCGCCCGGCTCGCGCACAACTTGGGCGCTATGGCCGACTTCCATCGACGCAGCGGGGCCGTACTGTCGGTAAGCTCCAGTGCCTCCACGTAGGCTTCGCGCGCCTCTCCCAGCCTCAACATCGCCAGGAGACCGTGGCCCAACACGGTGAACTGGAAGAGCAGCAGCGTCAGGCTGGGCGACCCTTGCGCGAAGGTCAACCCCTCTCGGGCGACCCGAAGCGCCTCCTCGTCTCGCCCGCTTCGGTGAGCCCGTGGACGAGGTTGGTGGCCGCGAGAGCCCGCACGAACCCGTTCCTGAGTTCGCGCCCGATCTCGGCGGCCTACGGTGGCGACCGACTCGTCCATCCGGGTCAGGATCATGGCCGCAGGAGAGGAGACGACGCTCGCCGGCATCCGGCGGCTGGTGGAAGAGGCCCAAAGCTCCAGTTCGCGGGTGCAGCGCCTGGAAGACCGCGCCGCACTGCACGGCGGGGTTCGAGGAGGCACCCGCCTCGTGCCGCCCGGGCGGGCCGTCCCTCTTAAGAGGTGCCTAGCGAACGAACCGTGGGCTGAGCATATTCCGCCGCGGAGTGCCACCGGCAGGAGCCCCGGCTGCTAGCATCCGGGTACCAGGAACAGCGCGGAGAAGGAGGACAAGTCGTGACGGACTACCTACCGGAGGTGTACAAGCGGTTCGAGCAACGCTTCCCGGCGGTGAAGGAAGCATTCGACACCCTGGGCGCCGCCGAGCACGAGGCCGGCCCCTTGGGCGAGAAGGAGCGGCGCCTGGTCAAGCTCGGGGTTGCCGTCGGCGCGGAGTCGGAGGGGGCCGTGCGCTCCCACGCGCGCAAGCTCCTCGGGATAGGGGCCTCGGAGGATGAGATCCTGCACGCGGTCGTCCTCGCGCTGACCACCGTCGGATTCCCGGCCACCAACGCGGCGCTCGGGTGGGCCGAGGAGGTCCTCGCCGAGGAGCCCTCCCAGCGGTAGGGAGCCGCGCCGCGCACAGCGGCGTTCCCAGGAGGCCGCCCGGAGGCCCCACCGTTCGGGGGCTGACGAGCTCAAGTACTCGCGCAGCGTCCTGACGGAAGTGGCGGCCCCGGAGAGGTCCACGGGTACCTCGATCTTCTCCCCCGCGAACACCCGCGCCGTACGGTCAGCTATCCGCCGGGTCCTCGCGTCCGAGCCCCAGGAGAGCATCCGGCCGAAGCGCTACCCGTAGCGGCGGCAGGATTCCTCCGGGCTGTCGGCGCGGCCGACCATCCTGACCCCCCGCTCGCCGACGCCGACGTAGACGTTGCCCAGCGGAGAGTCGAGGGGAAAAAGTCGGTCGGTCGAGCGGGCGAGCACGCCCTCGACGAAGGCCTCGGGATCCCCTTTCGCCGGTAGGCTTCCGGCCGCCTCCTTGAACAACTCGGCCACGCGATCCCCGTGGTTACCCGAGTCCTCGAAACCGTCTCGCATCTCACACCCGAACCCGAGAATAGCCCCAGGAGTACCTCCCGTACGAGTGCCTTTCTGTTTTGCTTTCTTCCCGCGGCTACCGGGCCGACGCCGCCATGGCCCGGGTACCGTCTTCGTGGGCGACGTACGCGACCTTGGCCAGGCCGACGAATAGGCCACACTCCAGGGCGCCGGGGACGCGCTTTATCGCGACCTCCAGTGCTCCGGGGTCGGTTATGGAGGAGAACCGACAGTCCAACGTGTAGTTGCCTCCGTCCGTCACGAACGGGCGTTCCGGGTCCCGGTCGTGGGGTCGGAGCCGTGGCTCGCAGCCCAGGTAGGAGAGGGCCTCTGACGTCGACTCCCACCCGAAGGGCTCGACCTCGACCGGTAGCACATCCCTCCCCAAACGGTCGACCAGCTTGGAGGCGTCGGCGACCACGATCAGGCCTCCGCTTGCGGCGGCGACTATCTTTTCCCGCAATAGCGCGCCGCCGTGGCCTTTGATCAGGGCAAGCCGGCCCGCTTGGATCTCGTCGGCGCCGTCTATCGTGACCTCGGTCCTGCCCTGGGAGAGATCGATTAGCGGGATGCCGGCCTCGCGGGCCAGCCGCGCGGTCGCCTCCGAGGTCGGTATCCCCCGAACGTCCTCGAGCTCGCCCGAGGAGAGCAACTCTCCAATCCTCTTCACGGCCAAGGAGGCCGTCGAGCCGGATCCGAGCCCGACGGTCATCCCGCTGTCGACGTGGGCATCCACGGCCGCGTGGGCGGCGCTACGCAGCTTCTCGGTGGCTACCTTCACGGCGTTCCTTTCAGGCTCTCGATAGGCCTGTTAGCATCGTGTCCTACTCAGTCGGAGACGACGCTGAAGTCGTAGCCTTCGTAATTGGTTTTTCCTTTGCAGCACACAAGCGCTTCGCCGCCACCCGGAAGCGTAGCCAGGCAAGGCCCAAGAGAGGAGGCGGCGTACTCGTCGGCCGAGTAGCTCCTGGCGGGAGCGCCCGATCAGCCTCCGCGTGTAGGCGGTCACGACGGCTTCCTCGTCGACGTCGGGGTCCGGCTCCCCGACGGCGCGGGCGTAGGAGATGGCCTTCAGTTCCTCCGTCTCTAACAGCGTGCCCTCCGGGTCGAAGATCACGGCGGAGATCACGGGCCCTCCTTCGAATCGGCGACATCTCTAGGCCGGCGACGATTCGCGGTCCCTGAACTCTTTCGGGGTGTAGCGCTCGACCCATTCGCGGTATTCGCGCACCTCGCGCTCGGCGCGTTCTTTTTCCCACCCGAGATGCCCCGCGGCGACCTGTGCGGCGGCTTCGGCGACGTCGAGGGCGACCCTGGGGCCGTAGCCGGCCATCGTGCGCCTCAAGAGGACGTCGGAGAGCGTCTGGGCCATCTCCTCCCGGAAGGCCCATATCACCTCGGCCCCGACGAGCGACGTCTCGACGCTCTCGATCGGGGAGAGCGGCACGAGGAGATCGGGGTCGTCTTCGCCTATCTTGAGGACCTCCGACGCCCTGACACCGTAGAGCTTGAGGAGCCTGTCCTGGAGGACGTCGGGTACCGTGCTTGCGGCTTTGAACCCGGCCGCGAAGGCCCCGAAGTCGGAGGTCTCGCCCCCCGGAAGCGGGGTCTTGCGGGACGTGCTCCTGGGGGCCTTCCTGTTCAGCTTCTCGAAGACGGCGTCTACGGTCTGGCGGCTCAGGTTGAGGTAGGTCGTCAGCTTGCCGCCGACGATGGAGAGCAGGCCCCCGACCCGCGGCAGCTCGGCGCCCTGGCTCTTGACCTTGCCGCCCGCGGCGGCCCCCCCCTTTGCGTGGTCGAAGACGACGTGGCTGCGGGTGACGCCGCCTTCGGACCCTTCCGGGTTGTAGGGTAGGGGGCGCACGCCGGAGTAGGTGAAGAGTACGTCCCCGCGGGTCAGGTTCGCCGACGGGATCACGTAGTTCGTCTCGTCGAGGAGGTACTCGATCTCCCCCTCGCTCGCCTCGACGTGGTCGAGGTCCTCCTCGTAGCGCAGGTCGGTCGTTCCGATCAGGTACCTGCCGTTCCACGGCACGATGAAGTATGGCCTCCCGTCCTTGCGCGCCTCGACGTATAGTGCCTCGCCTTTGGGGGCACCGGGGAACGGGTCGACGATCAGGTGGCTGCCCTTGGTGCCGCCCATGAAGCGCCCGACGTTCTCGCCGGCGCCCGGCTGTTGGAGGTCGGAGAGGACCTCGTCCACCCAGGGGCCCGCGACATTCACCGTGACGGGGGCGCGGATCGTGTAACTCTCGCCGGTGAACACGTCCGTGAACCCCACGCCCTTCACGTCGCCCTCCTCGATGATCAGGTTCTCCACGTTCGCGTGGGTGACGACGGTCGCGCCGTGGTCGCGGGCGGAGATCGCGTTCTCGACGGCGACCCTCTCGGCGTACTCGACCTGCGCGTCGTAGTAGTAGGCCGCCGCCTTCAGGCCCTCGGGGTTGAGACCGGGCTCGCGGTTCTGGACCTGCTTGCGGCCGAACATCTTGTGGCGGTCCATGCTCTTGCCGTAGGAGAGCGCGTCGTAGAGGCTCATGCCGAGACGCATCATCAGCGGCCCGCGCGAGCTCCTGTCGTAAATGGGGACCAGGAAGCCGAGCGGCCTGACCAGGTGCGGCGCGATGTGCAAGAGCGCCTCTCTGTCCTTCAAGGACTCCCTAACGAGCGCGAACTCGTAGTGCTCGAGGTAGCGTAAGCCCCCGTGGATCAGGCGCGTCGCCCACTGCGTCGTGCCGCTCGAGATGTCGCCCTTGTCCAGAAGCAGCACCCGCAAACCGCGCATCGCGGCGTCGCGGGCTATGCCCGCGCCGTTGATACCCGCCCCGACCACGACAACGTCGAAGACCTGCCTCTCGATGTCCTGCGGTATGCGTGACCCCATCTCTATTCTCTCCCTGCTTTCTTCTCTGGCTCGCCCCCGAAAAAGGTGCCCCAGGGCATGTCCAACGGCTCATCCAACGCCACAACGGAGTGCAGGTGGCGCATCAGCGGGAAGTCTTCGGGTCCGATCAACCCGCGCTCAGTAAGCCCGGGCAGCGCGCCGCCGATCACCTCGATGGCCGCCGCCCCCTCCAGCGTCACGCCGGGCATTTGCTCGCGCGCCTCCGAGAACCGCAGCCCCGAGCCAACGAGCCGCCCCACCTTCACGTTGCGCCCCCCCATGCTTGTGACGAACATGTCCCCGACCCCGGCCAGCCCGAAGGGCGTCTCGGGATCGCCGCCGAGCAGCTCCATGAACCGTCCCAGCTCCCTCGTGGCCTGGCCGAAGAGCGCGGCCCCGTAGTCGTAGTTGCGGTACCGCCCCTCCGACTCGCCATCGCCATCGAGGATTCCCTCCATGAAACCGGCCCCGAGGGCGTAGCAGTTCTTGGTCGCGGCGCACACCTCGACGCCGACCAGGTCGGTCGAGTTCCACACGTGGTAGTGGGGGGTCCTGAACAGCCCCGATAACTCCTCCAGCACTCCGGCGTCGCGGCCGGTGAAGACCACGCAGGTATCCCGGCGCACGGCCACCTCTCCCGCGATTGAGGGCCCCGCGATGGCCGACCAGGAGACCCGCTTTCGCAGGTCCTCCGGTAGCTGACCGGCGAGAACCTCGGGCAGGATGCGCAGGTCGCCGTCCTCCGTCGCCTCCATCCCCTTCGCTATGGAGAGGACGTGCATGCCGGGTTCGAGCAGAGAGGAGAGTCGTTCTCCCGCCCAGCGCACCCCGAAGGAGTTGACCCCGCTCATGACGACCTCGGCGCCGTCGAAAGCCTCCTCGGCTTCCTCCAGGTGGAAGGCGCTGACCGCCCCGGGGACCTCGAGGTCGAGGCCCGGGTGCACTCGTGTCTCCTTGATGGAGTCGATGATCTCACGGTCGAGGTGCGTGCCTACCAGGCGCACCTCGTGGCCGTTGTCCGTGAGCGGGAAGGCGAGGGCCGTGGCCATTATGCCAGAGCCGAGAACGCTAACGATAGTCATATTTCTCCCTCTTGATAGACAGGATCAGCGACCGTCCCTACGGTCGAGGCGTCCCTCGGAGAGCGCCTCCAGCGAGACGTCGTCGAGGGTGGTGACGACCAGGTCGGCCGCCGCCTCCTCTAGCGCTTGTTCGTCGTCGGCCCGCGCCAGGCCGAGGGCCGCCATCTCCCCGGCCTTTGCGGCCTGCACCCCGTTGGCGGCATCCTCGATGACGAAGCCCTCCTCCGGGGAGATGCCGAGCTCCTCGGCGGCCGTCAAGAAGATCGTGGGGTGGGGCTTGCCCCGTTCGAAGTCCCGGCCGCTGACGTTGGCGTCGAGCGTGTCGAGCAACGTCGTGCCTGACTCCACGAAGTCGTAGTTCAGGCTCTCTTCCCGGGCGAACTCGTCCATCCTGATGCGCTCGAGAAAGGCGTTGGCGTTTTTGGACGAGGAGGCCTCCACGATGCGCATGCCCGCGTCCTTGACCTCGAGCACGAAGCGCAGGGCGTCGGGGT
>CADCVI010000114.1 GCA_902806105.1 uncultured Rubrobacteraceae bacterium | reverse complement strand
TGGAATGATGAACGGGTCTACCTACCGCATGATCCCCACCATCATTTGCCCGCAGCGGGTCCAGGTCGGCGGCGTCGAGGGCGCGCTCGCGGAGGCGTTGGAGCTCGAAGGAGAGGCGGCCCGGCTCGGGGAAGGTCTGGCCTACGACGGGACAAGGCACGAGGAGCTTCGCGCGAAGCGGGCGGAGATAGAACGGCTTCACGGGCAGGTAGAGACCCTGAAGGAACGCCTCGCCGCCCGCCCGGGAGTCGAGGAGAAGCTTGGGGACGCCCTCGCGGAGGAGGACGAGGCGAAGGAGAAGGCCGGGTCGGCGCGCGGGGAGCTGGCCGCGCTCGCTTTCGACGAGGGCGCCTACCTCGCCAACCGGGAGAAGGTCGCGCAGGGGGAGGCATCGCGGGAGGGGCTCAGGAGGGAACGGGACGAGCTCCGGGAACGTGCGCAGAAGGTCGAGAGCAGGGTCGAGGCTCTGGAGGGAGAGCTCGGGCGCTACGAGGAGGGTCGCAAGGCCGCCGACGAGAGGGCCAGCGGGGCGGCGAAGCTCGGGGAGATGGACAAGCTCTTCTCCGAGTTTTACCGGGAGCTGACCGCGAGGGTCCGCCCGAACCTGGAGCGCGAGGCTTCTTCGCTCGTGCGCGACCTCACCGACGGGCGGTACGAGAGGATCGAGTTCGACCAGAACTACGGGGTCAGGCTCTTCGATGGCCTCTCGGATGCCTACGAGCTCTCGCGCTTCTCCGGCGGCGAGGCGGACATCGTGAGCCTCTCCGCCAGGGTCGCGCTGTCGAAGATGATCTCCGCCCAGGGCTCGGACGCCCTGGGCTTTATCGTCCTCGACGAGGTCTTCGGCTCCCTCGACGCCGACCGGCGTCGCAACGTCCTCCTCGCCCTCGACCGGTTGAAGAAGACGTTCGGCCAGATCTTCATCATCTCCCACGTCGTCGACGTGCAGGAGTCCGCCCTGCTCGACGAGCTCTGGTCCGTCGAGGAAGACGACGAGGGCCGGAGCTCCGTCCGGCGCATAGACGTCTCGGCCGGGGCCCACGAGGTGCTGCTGGGCGAAGCTGCCGGCAGGCCGTAGGTCTGCTGATGGTGAAGGTCCCTGACGGGAGCGGTCCCTGGCACGCGACCTTCGGCCTCACGGGCCCCGGAGGCGAGCCGGTCGATCTCGCCCGCACGTTCCGCTCGCACGGCCTCGCCGCCCTGCCACCGACGCGCCTCGACGAGGGGACGGAGGCCCTGGAGGCGACCCTCCCGGTAGGGGGATACGCGCCGCGCACGGTCACGATCCGCCAGGACGGGCCGGGCAAGGGGCTCGTCAGCGCCGTGGGTCCCGTGCCGGGGGCGGAGGAAGGCGAGAAGATACTCAGTTCGGCGCGCCACGTGCTCCGGCTCGACGAAGACCTCTCCCCGTTCTACGATCTCGCGGCCGGGGACCCGGAGCTCTCCTGGGCGACGAGGGGCGCGGGGCGCATGGTCCGCGGCGCTACCGTCTTCGAAGACGTAGTGAAGACCCTGTGCACCACGAACTGCTCGTGGTCCGCGACCACCAGGATGATCGGGGCACTCGTCGAGGGCCTCGGCGAGAGGGCGCCCGGGGCGCCGGAGGCGGGACCTCTCGGCCGCGCCTTCCCCACACCTGAGGCGATGGCGGCGGCAGGCGAGGGCTTCTATAAGGATGTCGTCCGGGCGGGCTACCGGAGCAGGTACTTCCTCACCCTCTCCCGGTCCGTCGCCGGGGGTACGCTGGACCTCGAAGCCCTCGACGCGCCCGCGGAGGAACTGCCGGACGAGGAACTGGAGCGGCGCCTGCTCGCGCTGCCGGGGGTGGGCCCGTACGCCGCCGCCCACGTCATGATGATGCTCGGACGGTACTCCCGGCTCATCCTCGACTCGTGGACGAGACCGACCTACGCGCGCCTGTCGGGCAGGGATAGCGTCTCGGACGCTGAGATAGTGGAGAGGTTCTCGCCCTACGGCGGGTACGCCGGGCTCGCGTTCTGGCTCTACCTGACGCAAGGCTGGATCGAGGCAGCGGCAGAGGAGCCGGTCGCAGGGACGCCGTAAGGGGACGGACATCCCCCCGCACACGCAGGCCCTTTAAGGAGACTCCGCCGTAGGCAAACCTCGAAGCCCTAGCGCGTGCGACGGGCACCTCGTCCACCGGCGTACCTCGGGGCTACACGGGCCTCTTCTCGCCCCCTTCGGACAGTGCGGAACGAGCGGAGAGGGCATCGACGATCCCACGGGCCGCCCCCGCCGCGAGGTCCACGAGCCGGAACGCTGTTCCGCCCCGCCCTGACGCTACCTCTATCTCCAGCGTCGCGAGGTCCATACGCCTCTGGAAGGGGGAGACGGAGTAGCCCCGGGATTGTAGGCGTCCGCGAGGGGCGACGACCGTCGTGCGCGCGAGGCGGCGGGTGCGCAGGACGATGCGGTCCTCGTTGAGCGCGTGGCCAGCTGCCCGGTGGCGGAGGAGCCCGTACAGGGCGGCCGGGGGCACGAGCAGCAGGGCGAGGAGGCCCCAGGGGAACAGAAAGACCGCTAGCGGGGCTGCCACGACCAGCGCGGGTAAGGACGAGCGGAAGGCGTAGCGCCGTCGCGCCCGGGCGGGCAGGGGTTCGAGGGATCTTAGCGGGGCGGCGAACAGCGGGGCCGCGGCGCTCAGGAAATCCTCCGCCTCGCTGCGGCGCAGCAGCGGGAAGAGCACCGTGGAGACCCCCTCTTCCGTACCGAAGCCCGCGCTTTCCACGCGCAGCGCCGCGAGGCCGAAAGGTTGGCGCAGGGCACCCTCGACGAGCCTCACGGCCTGGATGCGGGCGATGGGTACCGTAGTCTCGTAGCGGTTGAGGAGGCCGCGTTTGATGTGCAGGTACTTCCCATCCGCCGAGCGGGAGAGGGTGAAGCCCGCGTGGGCGAGGACGGTCCCGAAGATCGCGAGTACCCACGCGAAGAGGGCGACGAAGAGGATCAGCAGGAGTGCGGCGAGGACCGTGCGCGGCAGCACCGCTTCGGAGAGACGTTCGGCGAGGTCGCCGGGCAGGATGTCGTCCAGGATCTGCGAGCCACCGGCGACCACCGAGATGGCCACCCCGATCTGACCGCTCGTCAGCCCCGCGACGAGGAGCTCGCCCGTAGAAAGCTTTCGCAGCACCGTCGGGGAGGGCTCCTCGACGGCTTCCCCCGACTCGCCGGGGGTCTGCCGCGCCCGCGTCAACTCTCCTTTCAGGCCGTCCGCCGACTCGCGGGAGAGGGCGGGGAGCGAGACCTCCGGCTCCCCCCCGCCCCCCGCCGCTTCGAGCCGCAGCTCGACCACCCCGAAGAGCCGCTGCACGACTCCTTGCACGGTGTTGACGCTCTGGACGTGCTCCAGGGGCAGCGAGCGCTCGCTCTTCTGGAGGACGCCTCGCTTGAGGTGGAACGCCCCGCCGGAGATGCGATAGGTGGTTGCCCGCCACGAGAGCACGCCCCAGACCGCGCTCAGAACGGCCAGCACGACGAAGGCGAGCAGCACGAGGAGCAGCGTCCTCATCCCGAACTCCCCGTTGACCAGGGCGGCGATGCCCGGGAAAGCGGCGAGCCCGATCCAGCGCCGTACGGTCGCCAGGGCGGAGAGCAGCATCCCGACCGGGTGCAGGCGCCGCTCCTCGACCGCCGGCGCGGGGCTAGAGCTCATCGGCCTCGCGGGTTAGCTCGGCGATGCGGTCGCGCACCTCCGCGGCGGTCGAGGAGGCGAGCTGGGGGATCTCGTTCGGGCCCGCCGCCGTGTAGAAGATGACGGTCGAGAGCCCGAAGCGGCGCTGGAGCGGCCCCTGCCGGGTGTCGACGTGCTGCACCCGCGCCATCGGCACGAGCGTGCGGGTGACGCGCAACAGCCCGCGCTGGAGATCGACCTCCAGGAGCCGTATCTCGTAGCGCCAGCGCTGCCACAGCAGCGGCGGCAGGAGGACCACGAGGAGGACGGCGAGCGCGAGCGCCGCCAGTGCGGGCAGGGCCGCGAGGTAGACCGCCACCTCGTTGTTGTAGAGAACGTAGGAGCCGAGGGCGCCGCCGGCGAGGATCGGCAGGGCCTGCAAGGCCCCCGTCACCCGCCAGAGCGAGCGGGCCCTGGGGTCGAGCCTCTCGCCCGGTTCGCCCTTCAAGTAGGGGCTAGCCCAGCGGGACGACGGTGAGCCCGGGCTGCGCGGTCCTGCCGCGGAGGTCCCTGGCGGCGAGCTGCCCGCAGGCGGCGTCGATATCGCCGCCGCGGCTCGGCCTCAGGGTCGCCGAGAGGCCGAGGTCGCGCGCGTGCTGCAAGAACTCCTTCGCCCGCTTCTTCGAGGTCGCGGTGAAGCCGGTATCCGTCCAGTTGAAGCGCAGCAGGTTCAGGTGGTAGAGCGGGTGGTCGAAGAGCTCCGCCAGCGCCTCGACGTGGCGCGGCTGGTCGTTCACCCCGGCGAGGAGCGTGTACTCGAAGAAGAGCTTGCGGTGCGTCTCGTCGACGTAGTAGCGGGCGGCCTCCATGAGCTCCGGGATGGAGTGGCGAGACGCCACCGGCATAAGCTGCTGGCGCTCCTCCTCGAAGGGCGTGTGGAGGCTTATGGCGAGGTGGAACTGCTCCGGCTCGTCGGCGAAGCGGTGGATCTTGTCTATGAGCCCGCTGGTGGAGACGGCGATGGAGCGGGCGGCGAGGCCGAACCCTTCACGGTCGTTCAGGACCTTGAGCGCGACCAGGAGCTCGCGGTAGTTCAGGAACGGCTCGCCCATCCCCATGACGACGACGTTGGTGACGCGCTCGTCCTCCGGCTTGAGGTCGCGCGCGGCGACGAAGACCTGCTCGGCGATCTCGCGGGCCTTCAGGTTGCGCTTGATGCCCATTAGCCCGGTGGCGCAAAACGTGCAGCCCATCGGGCACCCGACCTGAGTCGAGATGCAAACGGTGTTGCGCCCGGCCTCGGGGATGTTGACGGTCTCTATGAGGTGCCCGTCGTGGGTCTTGAACAGGTACTTGCGCGTCCCGTCGGAGGCCCTGGCGACGCGCAGAAGCTCCAGGGTGGCTGCCGGGGTCCCATCGGCGAGGGCCTCGCGCAGGGGCTTCGGGAGGCTCGTCGCCTCCTCCCAGTCGCGGATGAGGCCGCGGGTCAGGGCGCTGTAGGCCTGTCCGAGGCGATAGGCGGGCTCGCCCCTCTCCTCGAAAAGGTCCTTCACGTCCGGCATAAACTGTTCGGCCTTCAACCCCATCACTCCTCTTGCTAGTCCGTAAAAGCAGATTATAGGGTGAGAGGACAAAACCGGAGCACCAAACGGTAGAATTCGGTGAGTGAGCGTACTTGATCCGTTCGTCTTCCTCTTCGTGCTGCTCCTCGTCTGGCGCGGGGCGCGTCTCGGGTTTCTGGCCGGGGCCTTCTCGCTGGCGGGGGTGGTTCTCGGGGCGGCGCTCGGCTCGCGGCTCGCGCCGGCGCTCCTCGGGGACCGGGGCGACCTCCTCTACGGCTCCGCGATCACGCTGGCGGCTATCCTCGCTTTCGCGGTGCTCGGGGACGTCCTGGCCCGCTCGGCGGGCGGCTACCTAAGCCAGAAGCTCGCGAGCCCGGCGTCACGCTGGCTCGACGGCCTGGGCGGGGGGGCGCTCGGGGCGGCGCTCTCGCTGACCCTCGTGTGGGTCGCCGCGATCCTGGCCCTCAGCGCCCCCTTCCTCTCTGGCGCACACCCCGCCATGCGCGAGTCGGCGTTCGTCCAGGTCCTCGGGGACCGGATGCCCTCACACCTTCTCGCCCAGGCCGTCGCCCGCCTCGACCCCCTCCCGGAGTTTAAGGGCCCAGAGGCCGACGTCGCCGAGCCGGACGAGGACGTCACGCGGGACCCCGAAGTCTCCGCCGCCGCCTCGCGCGTCGTGCGCGTCAGCGGCGTGGCCTGCGGCTACGGGGTCGAGGGCTCCGGATGGGTGGCGGGCAGGAACCTCGTCGTCACGAACGCCCACGTGGTCGCGGGCGAGCTCTCTACCCGGGTCCAGCCCGCGGGCAAGGGCGTCCCGCTGCCAGCGAAGGTCGTCGTCTTCGACGAGCGAAACGACGTGGCGATCCTGAGGGTCAGGGGCCTCGGCCTGCCGCCGCTGCCCCTGGCCCAGCCGGGGGACGACGAGGCCGTCGCCATCCTCGGCTTCCCGGAGAACGGCCCGTACGACGTGCGGAGCGGGAGGACGGGCGAGACGGAGCGCGTGATCTCCTCCGACGCCTACAACCGCGGCCCCGTGGAGCGGACCGTCACGGGCTTCCGCGGCTACGTCCGCCCCGGCAACTCCGGAGGCCCCGTCGTCAACGGCGACGGCGAGGTGGTCGCCACCATCTTCGCCAGCCGCGCCGACTCGGACAGGGCCGGCTACGGCATCCCGTCCTCCATAGTCCAGCACTTCGTCGAGCTCGCGAAGGACCGCAAGACCCCCGTCCCGACGGACGAGTGCGCGGGCTGAGGAGCCCCTAGGCGTATCGGGGAACGGCTCGTGCCCCAACACACTGTGCCAGACCGGTGGCAAGGCGAGGCGACCGGCGCCACGGGAAGGCGGCCGTGACGCCGATCATAGAAGCGCGAAGCTGCCCGAAGCGCCTCGTGCCGCCGACGTAGAGCGAGGTCAGGAGGCGTGCCGGAGGTTTGAGAGGCCCTAAACGGCCGCGTCGAGGAGCTCGTTGAGGTTCCGGTCGACCTGCTCCAGGAACGTTTGTTCGAAGCCGAAGAGGGCCCAGTGGCCGCTGATGTCGTCGATGATGCGCAGTTCGCTGTTCGGGATCAGGGCCTGCTCGGCGGCGCAGTCGCGGGGCGGGAAGAACATGTCCTCGGAGATCGGCATGACGAACGTCTTGGCCTTTATGCGCCCGAGGGCGGCGGAGATATCCCCGTCCGTGTGACGGCTCACGTCGCCCCGCTGCCACTTCCAGCCCTGAGTCAATAAGCTATTCGGGTCCTGGACGCTGAAGTACGCGTCTATAAACCCGGTGCGGAAGTCGTCGGCCGAGGCGAAGCCCAGCGGCCTCCAGCGCTCCTGCTTCCACCACTCCGTCGAGAGGCCCAGGATGGACCAGATCAGGCCGTGCTGGACGAGGCCCTCGCGGGCGTCGAAGGGCGTTTCGTACCAGCCGTGGCGGTAGCCGGGGTCGTTCGTGATGGCGTCCATCAGGGCCTGGGTGAACAGGTAGTCGTGCGGGGTGTTCTTCGCGGTCCCCGCTATGGGCGCGGCTCGCTTGACCTTCTCGGGGAAGCGTACGGCCCACTCGTAGGTCTGCTGGGCGCCCATCGACCCGCCCACGACGAGGGCGAGTTCCTCGACGCCGAACTGCTCCCGCATCAGGCGCTCCTGCGCCACGACGTCGTCCCCTATTCTGACGTGCGGGAACCGGGGGCCGGAGGCGAACGTGCCGGGGGTGTTGTGCGGCGACGTGGAGATACCGTTGCCGATCTGGTTCGCGACGACTATAAAGTACTTCTCCGGGTTCAAGGCGTGCTCGGGGCCGATGTAGATGTCGCGCATGATCTGGTGCGTCCCCGAGAACCACGTCGTCACCAGAATGGCGTTGTCCTTGGCCGCGTTGAGCTCGCCGAAAGTAGCGTAGGCGAGCTTGCAGTCGCGCAGCGTGTGGCCCTCCTCCAGCACGAAGTCCCCCAGCGAGAACATCTCGTAAGGGCCGTGAACCTCCGGCGTGTAGTACGGGTTCTCGATCATTTCCAGCTCCTCCGCTCTCGTCGTCGACCCCACGGGGAGGCCGCGTGCGCGAACCATCCGCCGCTCCGGATGCTAGTCGCACCGCGCGCGCCGCGCAAACGAAGGGATGCGGCATGATCACCGCTACCGGGATACCACCGGCATGCCAGAAAACCTTGCCCGGTCCCCGGTACCCCGGCCTGTGAGTTCGACGCGGCACACAAGGCGTCGCCTTTCCAGAAACTCTCCCGATAGGACAAGCGGTTGCCGCGCTGATCGGCCGCGAGCAAGGGTATTACGATAGCCGCAGCACAAGGCCGAGGATCGGACTCACGGGGACGGAACGACGTAGTGCGGGAGTGGCCGGAACGGTGGTCGTGTCTCCCCGGGCAACCCGTTTGTCGTGGAGGTCGAGGGCGTCAGCTTGTCCATGAACGCGAGGGCGCGGACGGGAAGGGCATATCGTGTGGTCCGGCCCCTTGGCCGCGTTTGGCCGCGAGCCGCGGGGGTACTAACGTGGGCAACAATGAACCGCGAAGAGATAGAACGAACTATTCAGGAAGCCGGCTGGAAACTAGACGCCAGCTTTCTAGATCGTCTCGTCATCGGCCACGACAGCGTGGTGTCGATACTGGCTTATCCGTGGGCGTGGGAGGGCGGCGATCCGGTGTTTGAGATCTCCCACGAGTTCGAGGAGACCACCTACTGGGTGCGAGAGATACCGACTCCGCAGCGAGCTGCGGAGCTGCTCGCGGAGAACGGCGGTCCCCCCGAGGAAGAGCGCGGCAACCCCCACAACCCCACCGGGAAGAACGGAGAGAAGCCGTCGTCATAGAAAACAGGACAGATCGAGGATCGGACGAGGCAGTGAGCATAGCCCCCAGGGTCGAGGCCCGCCCGAAAAACTGGCTGGAGCCGTTGGTACTGGCGTCGCTTCGCGAGCACGAGTCCTATGGGTACGAGCTGATGCAGCAGCTGGCGAAGTTTGGAGCGGAGACGCCAAACCCCGGTACGCTTTACCGGACGCTGCGGAGGATGGAGAGGGAAGGCTTGTGTACGTCCGAGTGGGAGACCCCCAAGAAAGGACCGGCGCGCAGGAGATACTCGGTGACGGATGCCGGTGAGGCGTACCTGGATCTCTGGGTGAAGGCTCTGGAGCAGTACCAGCAGTCCGTAAACAACTTCTTCAGGCTCTACACCAACAAGTAGCCGGGAGCCCGCGGCGGTCCTGATCGAGCCTCGATGGCGTGACCGTCTCGGCACCGTAGAGTCTTTTAAGACCGAACTACGCAGGGGTCATCCGGCCAGATGTGTTTTTGCTCGCCCGTCGGCACTGCACCCCGGTCGTCGGGCGCCTCGCGGCCCGGATCGGCGGGTTCTTCGGGGCCGGGGCTAGCTGTTCTCCT
>CADCVI010000113.1 GCA_902806105.1 uncultured Rubrobacteraceae bacterium | reverse complement strand
GACCGCCTCGACCCAGCCTCTCGCAGCCGCCGCAACGCGCGCTCGTTCGAGCTCGAAAAGCTCCTGCCAGAGCGGATCGCAAGGTGCGATATCCACTGGTCCCGAGCCGGCGTCTACCCCTCCGGCCACGAACTGAAGCCCCGCCGGCGCAGGCGCCAGGGACCAGGACGGCCTCCCGCGAAGACGCGCCTACTCGTTATTGCCCTCTCCACCGTTGCCCTCGCCGCCATTGCCCCCGCCGCCGTTGCCTTCGTCGCCGTTGCCCTCGCCCTCGTTACCTTCGCCGCCACCTTCGCCTCTCCCGCCGTTGCCCAGGCCGGGGATGTTGCCGTTCAAACCGGGTATTCCGTTGCCGCCTCCGTTGCCACCGTCACCACCCTGACCCTGCTGCCCCCCCTGATCCTGAGGCTGCTCTCCCTGAAAAGCTCCTCCGTCCGAAGGCTGACTCGGCACGCCGACGGAAGCCGGACCGGTGCTGACCACGATGTTCACGGTGGAGAACGTGTCTACCTGCTCCCCCTCGGCAGGGTCGGACCTTATGATCAGCCCGGCCTCGAACGTGTCGCTGGGCTCGTACGTGGTGTTCCCGAGCACGAGGCCCGCGAAGTCGAGGTCGGCCGCCGCTGTCGACTCATAGCCGAGGTCCGGCACCGTAACGCTCGCCGGGCCATCACCTACTCCGAGCAGGATCTCGTCCCCCCTCTCTGCCCTTTCTCCCGCTTCGGGCGACTGGTCGAGCACCACTCCCCGCTCATCGAAGGTGCTCTCGCGCGGCTCCACCCGGACCTCGAAGTCCCTCTGCCGGAGGGCCTGCTCTGCCTCTGCCCGTCCCTGCCCTGTCACGTTCGGGACCTGAACGGTATCGACCTCTGCGGCCGTGTTCTCCCCCGTGCCGGTAGAGTTCAAGGGGCTCCAGTCGGCGGTCAGGGCATAGGCAAGTCCGGCGAGGAGGGCTACCCCAACGAGTAGCGGGGCCAAGAGCCTTAGGAGACCGCCGCCCCCGCGTCTCCTCTCGGTCTGGGGCGCGGGACGGGGCGCGGCAACTGCCGTCTTCGCCGCCCGGGTCGTGTCTTGCGGCATCGGCGCCAGGGGTTCGGCCATGAGCGTCGTCTTCTCGGCGTCGACGACGGTCGGGGCGAGCCCGGATTGCAGGCGATCCAGGTCGTTCGCGAGGGCGGCGGCGCTCGGATAGCGGTCGGCTGGATTCTTGGCCAGAAGCTTCAGGGTTATCGCGTCCAGGGCCTCGGGGACCTCGGGGTTCGCCGCGCGCGGCGAGGGCGCGGGCTCGTTGACGTGCTGCATGGAGACGGCGACGGGGTTCTCGGCCTCGAACGGGAGGGACCCGGTGAGCATCTCGTACAGGACGACGCCGAGGGAGTACAGGTCGCTCCCGGGCTCGACGATCTTGCCCTGCGCCTGCTCCGGGGACATGTATGCGGCGGTCCCGAGGACGACGCTCGTCGCTGTGACGGAAGGGCTCGCGGCGGCGCGGGCGATGCCGAAGTCCGTCACCTTGATGTCGCCGGACTTCGTCACCAGGGCATTCTGCGGCTTGATATCGCGGTGGATCACGCCCTGATCGTGGGCGGCCGAGAGCGCGTCGGAGATCTGCTCGGCCACCCCGGCCGCGACCCCCGGCGACAGGGCCCCGTCGCGCACGATACGCTCCTTGAGCGTCCCGCCCGCGACGTACTCCATAGCGATGTAATAGGAGCCGTCCTCGGCCTGGCCCCGGTCGTAGACGGCGACGATGTTGGGGTGCGAGAGCCTCGCCGCCGACTGCGCCTCGCGCTTGAAACGCTCGACGAACTCGTCGTCCTCGGCGTAGGCTCCGCGCAACATCTTGAGCGCCACGTCGCGCCCCAAGACCTCGTCGTGGGCCAGGTAGACTTTAGCCATCCCGCCGCTCCCGAGGGCCCGGACCAGCGCGTAGCGATTATCCACTACCATCTGCTCCATACGCGGCATTCTATCCCAATCAAGCGGTTACAAAAGGTGGCACCCGGGGCGTTCGCTCCCCCGCTACAATGTTCCGCGAGGCAAGATCTGGTCGGATCTACAGGGGGTAAGGCATGAAGGCGGTCAGGATAAACGAGTTCGGCGGTCCGGAGGCTCTGAGCTACGAGGACGTTCCGGTCCCGGAGCCGGGCCCGGGCGAGGCCCGCATCAAGCTGTCCGCGAGCGGCGTCAACTTCATCGACGTCTACCAGAGAACGGGCCTGTACCCCGGGGAGCTGCCGCGCACTTTAGGCAACGAGGGCGCGGGCGAGGTCGAGGCCGTGGGCGAGGGGGTCGAGGAGCTCTCCGAGGGCGACTTCGTCGCGTTCGCCGGGGTGCCCGGGGCCTACGCGGAGTACGTCGTCGCCCCGGTAGAGAAGCTCGTGCCCTTCAACGTGACCTACGTGGAAGCCAGGGTGGCGGCGGCGATCATGCTCCAGGGCATGACGGCCCACTACCTCACGCACAGCACTTTTCCCTTGGAAGAGGGGCATACCGCGCTCGTACACGCCGCGGCCGGGGGCGTCGGGCTCCTGCTGTGCCAGCTCGCCAAGATGCGGGGGGCGAGGGTCATCGGCACCGTCTCCACGCAGGAGAAGGCGGATCTCGCGCGGAGCGCGGGCGCAGACGAGGTCATCCTGTACACCGAGCAGGACTTCGTCGAGGAGACGCGGCGCATCACGGAAGGCGAGGGCGTCGACGTCGTCTACGACTCCGTCGGCAAGACGACCTTCGACGGGAGCCTCGACTGCCTGAAATCCCGCGGTTACCTCGTCCTCTTCGGCGCCTCCAGCGGCCCCGTCCCGCCGGTGGACCTCCAGATACTCAACCAGAAGGGCGGGCTCTTCGTCACCCGTCCCTCGCTCGCCCAGTACACGGCGACCCGCGAGGAGCTCATGTGGCGAGCCCAGAGCCTCTTCACCTGGATAGGTCAGAACAACCTCTCCGTCCGCATCGGAGGAACCTACAAGCTCTCCGAGACGGACCAGGCCCACCGCGACCTGGAAGGGCGCAAGACCACCGGCAAGCTCATCCTGCTGCCATGAGGAGGACGAGATGAAGCTGGACGCCGGTCTGCCCGTCGATGGCAAGCACCTGCGCGGCATAACCGGGGTCGCCAGCGCAGCCGAAGAGCTCGGCTTCTCCGGGCTGTGGACGAGCGAGACGAAGCACGACTCGTTCCTCCCGCTCGCGGTAGCGGCGGGCGCGACGGAACGCCTCACCCTCGGAAACTCCGTCGCCATAGCCTTCTCCCGCTCCCCGATGGTGACGGCGCAGCTCGCGTGGGACCTCCAGGATCTCTCCGGGGGCCGTTTCATCCTCGGCCTCGGCACGCAGGTCAAGGCGCACATCACGCGCCGCTTCTCCATGCCGTGGGACAAGCCTGCCTCGCGCCTGGAGGACTACATCCGGGCGCTCCGGGCGATCTGGGGGTCGTTCCAGAGCGAGGGGAAGCTTAAGTACGAGGGCGAGTTTTACCAGCACACGCTCATGACGCCTTTCTTCAACCCCGGGCCGATAGAGCACCCCGGGATCCCGATCTACATAGCCGGGGTCAATACGCGCCTCGCGCGCCTCGCGGGCTCGCTCTGCGACGGCTTCCACGTCCACCCGTTCCACACGCCCGAGTACGTCCGGCAGGTGGTCAGACCGGCTGTCGAGGAAGGCGCGAGCGGCGAAGGGCGCGACGTTCGGGAGGTCGAGCTGGCCACCAGCGTCTTCGTGATAACGGGCGAGAGCGAGGAGGCCATGCGGGAGCAGCGGGAGAAGATGCGCGCCCAGGCCGCCTTCTACGCCTCCACCCCGACCTACCGCACCGTCCTCGACGTCCACGGCTGGGGAGAGGTAGGCGACAGCCTCGGGGGCCTCGCCAGGGAGGGCAAGTGGGAAGAGATGCCGAAGCTCATCACCGACGAGATGCTCCATGCCCTCGCCGTCGAAGCCGCCCCCGACGAGGTCGGGCCTGCCCTCAGGGAGCGCTACGAGGGCCTCGTCGACCGGGTCGCCCTATACCTGCCCTTCGTTCCCGGCGAGAAGGATGAGTTCTGGCGGGCAGCCATACGGGCGGTGAACGCGGCGTGAGGCCGGGCGCGGACGAAACTTCGCTCTCGAAGAGGCCGGATCCCCACAAGGAGGGTCGGTAATCTTGGACCCGATCGAGCGGACGATCGAGCTGGCGATGGAGAACGTGGAGGCCGGCGGGAAGCCGTTCGCCTGCGTGATCCTGCGCGGCGGCGAAACCCTGGCCGAGAGCCCGAACCTCGTCGTGCAGACGCACGACCCCACCGCCCACGCCGAGATCGTCGCCATCCGGGAGGCGTGCATGAAGCTCGGGACGGCGAGCCTCGAAGGCTGCGAGATCTACGTCCTCGCCCACCCGTGCCCGATGTGCCTCGGCGCCCTCTACTACGCGAGCCCCGACAGCGTGGTCTTCGTTACGGAGCGCGAGCAGTACGCGAGGTACTACAAGGATGACGGGAGGTACTTCGAGCTCGAAACCTTCTACGACGAATACCCCAAAGCCTGGCAGAACCGCCGCCTTCCCATGCGCCACGAGCCCGACGAGGCAGGCCTCGCGGTCTACGAGCGCTGGCGGCAGCTGAACTCTTGAGGAACACGGGAAAAGGTAGCGGAACACCTTGGACCTGAGCCTCGGGGCAGTTGTCCTGCTCGCGGCGGCGGGCTTCGTGGCCGGGGCGCTCAACGCGGCGGCGGGGGGCGGCTCCCTCGTCACGTTCCCGGCGCTCATCGCGGTCGGGTACTCGCCCCTGATCGCCAACGTCACCAACAACGTCGCGGTCTTCCCCGGCTACGTCACGGGCGCCCTCGGCTACCGCGCGGGGCTCCGGGGCCAGGGGCGCAGGATCCTGCCGCTCGCCCTTGCAAGCGCCCTCGGCGGCCTCGCGGGGGTCGCCCTGATCCTGGCGAGCTCCGAATCCGCCTTTGAGGGGATCGTACCCTTCCTAGTCCTCGCCGCCTGCGCCCTCCTGGCCGTTCAACCGATGCTCGGACGCTGGATGGGCAAGCGCTCGGGCCTCCGGGAGAAGCCAGGCCTCGGAGCTATCGCCGGCATGACGCTCGCCGGGGTCTACGGCGGCTACTTCTCGGCGGCCCTCGGGGTCGCCGTCCTCGCCCTCCTCGGCCTCTTCTTCGAGGACACGCTTCAACGCCTCAACGCCCTCAAGGCGACGCTGCAACTCGTGATCGGAGGGGCGGCAGCCCTCGGCTTCGCCCTGCTAACCCCCGTGGACTGGACCGCCGCCGCCATCATCGGGGTGACCTCCCTCGCGGGGGGCAGGGTGGGCGCCCGCCTCGCCCAGCGCGTCAGTGACCGGGCGCTTCGAGGCGGGATCGTCCTCTACGGCGTCCTCGCCGCGCTCTGGCTGTTTATGAGGTAGGGCGCGAGACGAACTCCGGGTCCGGCGTCGTCGGACTGCCGTGCCGATCAGACCTCCCAGCGAAGCGTGCGACCCCCTGGTGCACCGAGGATGAGAGACGGGCTGCGCATAAACCGCCGCCGACAACGCCCCTCCGCAAACGGCGTTTTTCTGGCGCAACGCCGTCTCAAGCGGGAGAAGGTGTGCCGACGCGTCGGGCCGACCGACGATCGGAGGGCGGCGATGGCGGGATTAAATCCTGAGCAGGTGACCGTCGAGGAGCAGCACGGGGCACTCGAAGTCGCGAGGGTCCACCGTATAACGGTACTTCAGGACGATCACCGCAAGGGTGGCTCTGGCCGTTATGCCGGGGAGGTCACCGGTGGCCTCCCCGCGCAACTCCCGAGTCGGGATTTTGATCTTTCGCCTCGCGGTGTCCGACGACCCGGTGGGGCTCCCGGACGAGCAGCGGCCCCGCCTCCTCGATCGGGAGGGGCTCGGCGAATAGGTAGCCCTGCGCCAGCTCGCAACCCATCTCCCGCAAGAGCCCGAGCTGCCCCTCGGTTTCCACGCCCTCGGCCACCACCATCAGGCCCAGGGCATGGGCGAGGTCCACTATCCCCGAGACGAGCACCGCGTCGCCCGAGGCCTCCCCGAGCCCATGGACGAACGACCGGTCGATCTTCAGGTAGTCCACCGGGAAGTGCCTGAGGTAGGAGAGCGACGAGTAGCCGGTCCCGAAATCGTCTATCGCCAGCCCCACCCCGAGGGACTTGAGCTCCTGAAGCGTGTCTATTGTCGAGCGCGCGTCCTCCATCGCGACGCTCTCTGTGATCTCAAGGATCAGGCCGGCCGGGGGCACGCCGGTCTCCCGCAGGGCCCCGGCAACGTCCCGAACGAGGTCGGGGTGCCCGAACTGCCTTGCCGAGAGGTTTACGCTTATCGAGAGGGCCGGGCTGTTCGGGCGCTGCTCGCGCCACTCCTTCGCCTGGCGACAGGCCTCTTCGAGGACCCACCGGCCGATGGGAACTATCGTCCCCGTCTCCTCCGCCACGGGAACGAACCGGGCCGGGGGGACGAGCCCATGCACGGGGTGCTCCCAGCGGACCAGCGCCTCGAAGCCGACCGCCCGCCCGGTCTCCAGGGAGATTTCGGGCTGATAGTGGACCCTGAACTCCCCGCGCTCCACGGCGCGCCTCAGGTCGGCCGCCAGCCTAAGTCGCCCGAGAGCGGGGGCGTCCATGCGCGCTTCGAAGACCTCGTGGCGGGCCTTGCCCTTCCTCTTCGCCTCGTACATCGCCATGTCCGCCCGCCGCAGCAGGTCACTCGGGAGGGCCTCGCCCGTCGCGCCGACCGCTACCCCGACGCTGGCCGAGACGAAGACCTCCTCGCCCCCTCCGAGGAAGAAGGGCTCCCGCAACGCCTCCGCGATCCGAGTTGCTGTCCCGGCCGCCTCCTCCCAGCCCCGCGTGCCCTCCTGCAAGACGACGAACTCGTCGCCGCCGAGGCGCGCGAGAGTGTCGCCGGTGCGCAGGCAGGGTTTGAGGCGAAGGGCCGCGGCGACGAGGAGCTCGTCGCCGATCTCGTGGCTCAGGGAGTCGTTGACGACCTTGAAGTCGTCGAGGTCCAGGAACAGCACCGCGACGCGAGCCCCGTCGCGCCCGGCGCGCTCCAGGGCGCGGCCCAGGCGGTCGAGGAGGAGGGCTCGGTTGGGCAGGCCGGTCAGGGGATCGTGAAGCGCCTGGTGGCGGAGCTGCTCCTCCAGGAGCTTGCGCTCGCTTATATCGCGGGAGTTGACCACGATCCCCCCGACGCTCGGCTCGTCGAGCAGGTTGGTGCCGCTGGATTCGAGGTGGCGCCAGGTACCGTCCGCGTGCCGGAAACGGTACTCGACCTTCAGGTTGCCTGCGGTGCCATCGGAGAGCCTGGCGAACGCCCTCAGCACTCGCGGGGCGTCGTCGGGGTGGATCAGGTCCAGGGCGTTTCTCCCGACAAGGTCTTCCGGCGCGTAGCCGAGGATCCATTCGAGGGACGGGCTCTCGTAGAAGACGGTGCCGTCTGCCCCGAGCACGCTGATCAGGTCCGAGGCGTTCTGGACCAGGGAGCGGAACCGCTTCTCGCTCTTCTCCAGTGACTCCCTCGCGTTCTTGCGTTCCGTGATGTCGCGCGTCACCTTCGAGAAGCCCCGCAGATCTCCGGCCTCGTCCCTCAGCGCCGTGATGACGACGTTGGCCCAGAAACGGGACCCGTCCTTGCGTATCCTCCAACCCTCGTCTTCTACCCGTCCCTCGGCCAGGGCCACCTCTAGCTCTCGCTCGGGCTTGCCCCGCCGCACCTCTTCTTCCGGGTAGAAGCGGGAGAAGTGCTCGCCGATAATCTCCCCGGGCTCGTAGCCCTTGATATGATGCGCGCCCTCGTTCCAGCTGGCGATGCGCCCTGCGGGGTCGAGCATGAAGATCGCGTAATCTTTTACGCCCTCTACCATGATCCGGAAACGCTCTTCGCTCTCGCGCAGCTTCTTCTCGGCCCTCTTGCGCTCGGTGATGTCGCGGACGGCGGTTATCCGCACGGCGCGGCCACGGTAGGCCGAGGCCTTTCCCCGGATCTCGGCCTCGAAGCGCTCACCGTTCTTCCTCAACGCGACGACCTCGTAGGGTTCATCGTGGCCGGAGTGGAGGTTCTCCCGTGCGAGCGCGCGGGACTCAGGCGCTATGCACTCGAGGGAGGTGTCGCCTGTAACCTCCGAGGGCTCGTACCCGAACATCTCCGTGTAGGCCCGGTTGACCTCCAGGATCCTACCCTGCTCGCTGATGATCAGCGCCTCGAGCGCGGCGTTGGTGAGGGTGCGGAACCGTTCCTCGCTCTCCCTGAGCGCCCCCTCGACCAGCTTGCGCTCGGTAACATCGTGCACCGTGCCGACCATCCGCAACGGCCGGCCCTCATCGTCGAACGAGACCTCGCCCTGGCATTGAACGACGCGCACCTCCCCGTCCGGGCGAACCACGCGGTGCTCGAAGTCGTAGGGCTCGCGCTCTTGTTGCAAGGCGCGGTCCAGCGTTCCCCTGACCGATTCCCTGTCTTCGGGGTGTATGGCCTTCGTTATGCTGTCGAGGGAGGGGGCGAACTCGCCCGGCGCATAGCCGTGGATGCGGAAGACCTCGTCCGACCAACGGACCTCCCCGGTCGTCAAACTCAACTCCCAGTTGCCGAGGTGGGCCATGCGCTGTGCCTCTGCCAGCCCGGACTCGCTCTTCTTCAGGGCTTCTTCGGCCTGCTCGCGCCGGGTGACGTCGCGGGCGGAGGCGAGGATCATCCTCCTGCTGCCGTAATCGACGCCGCCCACGCGCACCTCCACCGGGAAGGTCGTGCCGTCCTTGCGTCGATGCCTCCCGTGGTGGACGCCCTCCGCCCCCGGCCTGCCGGCCACGGCGCGCCGCCACAGCGTGCCGCCCTGCCCCGGTTTCTTCTCGTCCTCCCGCAACAGGTTGGTGGCGAAGTCTTCGACGCGGAGCGACAACAGCTCCTCCCGGGAGTAGCCCAGGCTGCGGCACGCCTCGTCGTTGCAGTCGACCATGCGCCCCGCCTCGTCGTGCACCAGCAGCGCGTCGACGGATTGGTCGAAAAGCTGCCGGAAACGCCTCTCGCTCTCCCTGAGGGCCTCCTCGCCCCTCCTGCGCTCGCCGACGTCGGAGAACGTGACCACGGCACCCATCAGGTCGCCCCCCTCGACTACCGGGCGGCTGGCGTACTCGACGGGTACGAGGGTCCCGTCCTTGCGCCAGTACACCTCCCCGTCCGTCCGGCACGGCCTTCCTTCCCGCAGGGCGAGGTAGTTCGGGCACTCCTCGATGGGGTAGGGGCTCCCG
>CADCVI010000112.1 GCA_902806105.1 uncultured Rubrobacteraceae bacterium | reverse complement strand
CGGCCTGAGATCCCTCTACGAGCGGATCATCGAAAGGATCTACCGCCGCGGCCTCGGTCGCGTCCCCACCATCCTCGTCGGCGAGCCGGCGTCCCGGACGAGGGTCCGTGACGTGATGGAGACGAAGCCCGGCTCTTACGCCTGCGTGGGCGAGATGGATCTCTCCGACGAAGGGGTTGACCTCGCCGCCCTCAGGACGATGCTCGACCGGACGGGGGCGCGCAACGTGATCCTGTCGGGGGCCGAGAAGCTCGGGGACGCCGCATTCTTGAACCTCCTGCGCTCGATGCGCCTGCGCAAGGTCCGGGTCGAGGTCGTGCCCGGGGCCGTTACCCTCATGGGCAGCGCGCCCGTCCTCTCCGAGAACATGGGCCTGCCGCTCCTGGAGGTCGGCTACCCGCGCCTGGATAACACGCAGCGCGCCCTCAAGCGGCTCCTGGACGTCGCGGGCTCCGCCCTGGGTCTCATCGTCCTGTCGCCGCTCCTGCTCGGGGTGGCGGCGCTGATAAAGCTCACCTCGAAGGGGCCAGTCTTCTTCAAGCAGAAGCGCGTCGGGGCCGACGAGAAGGTCTTTCTCTGCTACAAGTTCCGCTCCATGTACACGGACGCCGAGGCTCGCCAGGCGGAGCTCGAGGCGAAGAACGAGGCCGACGGGGCCATCTTCAAGATGCAGAACGACCCGCGAGTCACGCCCACGGGACGTTTCATCCGGCGCTGGAGCATAGACGAGCTGCCGCAGCTTATAAACGTCCTCAAGGGCGAGATGAGCCTGGTCGGGCCGCGCCCGCTGCCGATAAGGGACTTCGAGAAGATGACCGCGCGCCACAAGATGCGCCTCGCCGCCATCCCCGGGTGCTCCGGGTACTGGCAGATCAGCGGCCGGAGCAACCTTTCTTTCGAGGACATGATCCGGCTTGACCTCTACTACATCGAGAACTGGTCGCTCGGGCTCGACATCAAGATCATTTTGAAGACCGTCCACGCGGTAGTCCGCCACGAAGGCGCCTACTAGGACGCTCGCGGCAGATGACGGATACAATCCGTGCTTTGTGGGGGCGTGTGATGCTTTCGGCGCGGTCCATGGCCCGCTAGCGCCCGGAGCGGAAGATCGGGAGATGTTGCGTGGAAGAGTTTAAAGTAGGGGTGGTGGGCGCCGGGTACGTGGGCCTCGTTACCGGTGCCTGCCTGGCGCACGTCGGCCACCGGGTCGTGTGCGTGGACAAGAACGAGGACCGGGTCGCCGAGCTCTCGGAGGGGCGCGTCCCGATCTACGAGCCTGGCCTGGAGGAGCTCCTGTCCCGTGACGGCGGGCGCCTCTCCTTCGCCACGGACCTGCCCGCCGCCGTACGGAGCTCGGACGTTCTGTTCGTCGCGGTGGATACCCCCTCGGGGGAGGACGGCTCCGCGAACCTCTCCAGCGTCGGCGCCGTCGCCCGCAGCGTGGGCCGCGCCCTCGCCGAGGTGGAGCGCGACGGAGGGCCTGCCCGGGACCGTCCGCTCGTCGTGGTCAACAAGAGCACGGTGCCGGTGGGTTCCGGCGACTACGTCTCGATGCTCGTGCGGGAGGGGGCCGAGGAGGTCGTCGGCGGGGGCGAGGTCGACTACCGGGTCGTCTCCAACCCGGAGTTTCTCAGGGAGGGGAGCGCGGTCTACGATTCCCTGTTCCCCGACCGCATCGTGCTCGGCTCGGAAGGTCGCGACGCCCTGGACACCATGAGGGCGCTCTACCGGCCGATCGTGGAGCAGACGTTCCCCACGCCGCTCGACCCGAGGCCCCGCGACGCGGTGCCGTTCGTAACGACGGACCTCGCGAGCGCGGAGATGATCAAGTACGCCGCCAACGCTTTTCTCGCCACGAAGATCAGCTTCATCAACGAGATGGCCTCCCTGTGCGAGCTCGTCGGGGCGGACGTTGCGAGCGTGGCGCACGGGATCGGCCTGGACGAGCGTATCGGGTCGCGCTTCCTGAACGCCGGCATAGGGTGGGGCGGCTCGTGCTTTCCAAAGGACGTCGCGGCGCTTCGCGCCGTCGCCCGCGAGTACGGCCACGAGCCCGCCATGCTGGACGCATCGGTCGTCGTGAACGAGCGCCAGAGGAAGGCCGTGGTCCAGAAGCTCCAGCGCGACCTGAGGACGCTCAAGGGCAAGCGCGTCGCCCTCCTGGGCCTCGCCTTCAAGCCGAACACGGACGACCTGAGGGAGGCGCCGAGCCTGGAGATAGCGCGCCTCCTCCACTCCCTGGGGGCGCGCGTGGTCGGCTACGACCCCGTCGCCGGGAAGAAGGCCGTCTCCCTGGCGCCGGACCTCAGGGTCGTCTTCGACCCATACGAGGCTCTGGAGGGGGCTCACGCGGCCGTCGTCGTTACGGAGTGGGAGGAGGTTCGCGCGCTCGATCCGGGGAGGGCTGCCTCCCTCATGGAGGCGCCGAAGCTGCTCGTAGACGGGCGCAACGCCCTCGACCCCAGGGCCTGCCTGGATGCCGGACTCCTCTACAGGGGCTTCGGGCGTGGCTGAGAGCGTCGCTGGCAAGAAGAGGGCGCTCGTCACCGGAGGGGCCGGGTTTATCGGGAGCCACCTGTGCGAGAGGCTGCTCGCGGAGGGCTACCGGGTGGTCTGCATGGACAACCTGATCACGGGCGACCGGGAGAACGTCGCCCACTTGATGGACTCCCCGGGCTTCGAGTTCGCCGAGCACGACGTGACGACCCGCATAGAGGTCCCCGGACCCGTCGACGAGGTCTACCACTTCGCCTCCCCCGCGAGCCCCAAGGACTTCGAGAGGATCCCGATCCAGATCCTCAAGGTAGGCGCCCTGGGCACCTACAACGCCCTCGGGCTCGCCAAGGACCGTGGGGCGCGCCTGATGCTGGCCTCGACGTCGGAGGTCTACGGCGACCCGCTGGTCCACCCCCAGCACGAGGGCTACCTCGGCAACGTCGACCCCGTCGGTCCGCGTGGCGTCTACGACGAGGCCAAGCGCTACGCCGAGGCGATCACGATGGCCTACCACCGCCACCACCGCGTCGACACCAGGATCGTGCGCATCTTCAACACCTACGGCCCGAGGATGCGCCCCGACGACGGGCGCATGATCCCGAACTTCATAACCCAGGCCCTCGACGGCGCCCCGCTCACGATCTACGGGGACGGGACGCAGACGAGGAGCGTGCAGTACGTGGACGACCTGATCGAGGGCGTGGTGCTCCTCATGCGCAGCGGAGAACGCCGACCCGTAAACATCGGCAACCCCGTGGAGCACACGGTGAGGGAGGTCGCAGAGAGGATCCTGCGCCTGACTGGCAGCGCGAGCCCCCTCGCCCGCGAGCCCCTGCCGATAGACGACCCGAAGCAGCGCCGCCCAGACATAACCCGGGCCCGGGAAGCCCTGGGCTGGGAGCCGAAGGTCGAGGCGGAGGAGGGCCTGAGGACCACCATCGACTGGTTCGCCAGCGTGGCGGGAAGGGTCCCAACGGGGCTTTGAGGGTCCTTCTCACCGGTGGCGCCGGCTTTATAGGCTCGCACGTCGCCGATTCGCTACTCCAACGCGGACACGACGTCGCCGTCCTCGACGACCTCTCCTCCGGCAAGAGGGAGAACGTCCCCGAAGGCGCCGCCCTCCACGAGGCGGACATCCGCTCGGGCTGCGCCGGGGTCTTCCGCTCCTTCCGCCCCGACGCCCTGTGTCACCTCGCCGCCCAGATGGACGTCCGCCGCTCCGTGCGCGAGCCCGACTTCGACGCGGACGTCAACGTACTCGGGACCCTGCGCCTGCTCCAGGCCTGCGTCGAGCACGGCGTGGGCAGGGTCGTCTTCGCCTCCACGGGAGGGGCGATCTAC
The DNA here is from genome assembly GCA_902806105.1 of uncultured Rubrobacteraceae bacterium. Next base: position 5,430 of record CADCVI010000112.1, on the reverse strand, counting down.
GGCGAGCAGTCGGAGTTCCCGGCCAGGGAGGAGCATCCCGAGTACCCCGTCTCTCCCTACGGGGTCTCCAAGCTCGCCGGGGAGCGCTACCTGAACTACTACCGGGTCCAACACGGCCTCTCCTACGCGGCCCTTCGCTACGCAAACGTGTACGGTCCGCGTCAGGACCCGCACGGGGAGGCGGGTGTAGTGGCGATCTTCTCGGGCAACCTTGCGGCCGGGCGACCCTCGACGATCTTCGGGACGGGGGAGCAGACGCGCGACTACGTGTACGTGGGGGACGTGGCCCGTGCGAACGTGCTCGCCCTCGAAGGCGACCCGCCGAGCGGGGCGTACAACGTGGGCACCGGGATCGAGACCAGCGTCAACGACCTCTACGAGGGGCTTCGCGAGCCCACCGGCAGGGACCTGCCGCCCCGACACGGTCCCGCCAAGCCCGGTGAGCAGGCGCGAAGCTCGGTGGACCCTACAAAGGCCGCCAGGGAGCTCGGCTGGAAGCCCGAGACGGATCTGGCCACCGGCCTCGAACGGACCCTGCGCTTCTTCGGAGCACTTTAGCCCTCGGCCCGCCGCGATACGGTGAGCCCCTCCCGATCCCGCGTGTGCAAGAGGGTCCCGGGGAACGCTGATCCCCGGGACCCTCCTACGGATCAAACTATCCTCGTTGCGGGCTAGAAACGGAAGCTGTAGCGCTGCTCCTGCCAGGGATCGCCGTAGGCATGGTATCCGTTACGCTCCCAGAAACCCGGCTTGTCCTCGGGGATGAACTCCAGGCCCCGGATCCACTTCGCGCTCTTCCAGGCGTAGAGGCGTGGGATCACGAGCCGCAAGGGATACCCGTGACCCGCCTCCAGCGGCTTCCCGTTGTGGTGCGTCGCGAAGAGCGCATCCCCCTCGTAGAGCTCCTCCACCGGAGCGTTCGTCGTGTACCCACCGTCGCAATGAACCGCAAAGAACTTCGCCTCCGGCTTCGGCCGCGCGAGGTCCAGCAAGTGCTTCGCGCTCACGCCGGTCCACACGTTGTCCAGCTTGCTCCACGAGGTGACGCAGTGCATGTCCGCCTTGACCTCGACGGTCGGCAGCTCGTTCCACTCCTCCCACGAGAAGCTCAACGGGTTCTCCACGAGCCCCGCGATCGTAAAGTCCCAGACCTCGGGGTTGAACCTCGGGGTCGCGCCGTAGGTGAGGATGGGCCAACGATCCCCGACGAGGTACTGCCCCGGCGGCACCCGCTCCTTACCCCTCGCCGTATCTATCTCTATGCGTTCCAATGCATGCCTCCCAGGAGGTATCGAAACGGTCGTCGAAACGAGTCTAGCATGCCAAGGGCCGCGCCCCGGACGCCTTCGACCGGTACCGAGATAACGGTTCTAGAGCTTAGAGGAGGGCGTGACGCGCTCTGCGCACGATCTCGCGGACGAAATCTGACTTGGCCGCGGTGTACGCCTCGCGGTCGTCGCGGTACTGGTCGGCCAGCCCATGCTTGAGCCGAGCGTAGGCCCGGGCCGTCTCCGGGTTCTCACGCAGATGGTCCCGGAAGAGCAGGCGATCCCGCCAGTACGCGCCTCCGACCTCCACGAGGTGAAGGTTGTGGGTTCGAGCCGTCATCGTCTCGTCGACGAACCTCACGAACAGGCGGTGGTGGGGCTCCGCGCCCTCCGCCCAGTACGAGTAGCCGAGGCCTACGAGGGGATCCACGCACCGTTCGGCGTCCCTCATGAAACTCAACCCCGCCATAAGGTCCACGACGGGCTTGGCGGCGAGGCCGGGAACCGCGGTGCTCCCCACGTGCTCGACCCTGTCGATCCACCCCCCGGCGACCCCAAGGACCAGGGCTCGCTCCCGGGCGAAGAGTAGGGGCCAGGAACGATCGTACGGTTCAACGTGAACCGGCTCCATGGAGACGAAGTTCGACCTCAAACGGTCCGAGAGACCCCCCTCCCGAACCCGGCTACTCTGCCCTCGACTCCGCCTTCTTCGGCTTGCGGCCGATGCTGATCATCTCCGGCTGCACGCCCTCTGCGGGGCCGTCGCCGAGCTCGGCGTCCCGGTACTGGTAGACGCCGCGGCAGGTGTGGCCGCCCGTCGTGCGCTTCTCGGTGTACGAAAGCTTCACGTTCGGGTTGATGGCGTTGACCATAGCCTTCTCGTAGGTGGAGAACGCGGCGCAGGGCTTGACGTCCCAGCCATCGACGCCCTCCTGGCCCATCCCGCCGAACCACGGGCAGCGGTCGGCGTTTATGACGTACTCGCCCTCCTTGGTCTCCGTCAGCGTGATCTCGATGTCGAAGAAGCGGTTTGCGAGCATGACGACATCGACGGTGTCCTTCATCGTCTTGACCCCGAGCTGCTCGCGCAGGTCCGAGCCTTGCTTCTCGCCGATGCGGCTCATGGCGAGCTTACCGACCTTCTGGCCGTCGTAGCCGAGGTCGTCGGCGGCCCGGATCATCTCGTCGAGGATGACGCCGGTGCCGGCCGATGCAGCCTTCCACTTGTACCAGGTCGGCCCTGGTAGCCCGAGCTTCATCGCCATCTTCGCCATCGAGAGCGGGAGCTTCGGAAGACCGTAGACCTTGAGCCACTTCATAGGAGACCGGTTCCCTTCGTTCGCCTGCTGCCGGTAAGGGATAATTGTATCCGAACCTCGTTGGCCCGGAGCGTTTCTCATAGGTAGACTTGTGGCATGGATACCACGCAGAATACCAGGGCAGAAGTGGCAAACGTTAGGACGGACGGCAAGCCGGCCGGGCGTGAGCGCCCGGACCCCATGGACTTTCTCGGCATCGACGCGATGCTAACTGCTGATGAGCTAGAGATACGCGACAAGACGCGCGCCTTCGTCGGGGAGAGGATCAAGCCGAGGGTCGCGCGCTGGTGGGAGGACGCCCATTTCCCCCGCGAGATCGCCCCCGAGATGGGCGCGATGGGCCTTTTGGGCATGCACCTCAAGGGTTACGGCTGCGCGGGCAAGAGCGCCGTCTCATACGGCCTCGCCTGCATGGAGCTGGAGGCCGGCGACTCGGGCCTGAGGACCTTTGTCAGCGTTCAGGGCTCCCTCGCGATGAGCGGCCTCCACAAGTTCGGCTCCGAGGAGCACAAGGAAGAGTGGCTGCCGCGCATGGCGAAGGGCGAGGCGATAGGCGCCTTCGGCCTCACCGAGCCCTCGGCGGGCTCCGACCCCGCGAACATGAAGACCTTCGCGCGTAGGGAAGGCTCCGACTGGGTCCTGAACGGGTCGAAGCGTTGGATCGGCATGGGCTCGATCGCCGACGTGGCCGTCATCTGGGCGAAGACCGACGAGGAGGGCAACCCCATCCGCGGCTTCGTGGTGCCGACGGATACCCCCGGCTTCCACGCCAAAGACATCACCGGCAAGTTCTCGATGCGCTCCTCCATCCAGTGCGACCTGACCTTCGAGGAGATGCGCCTCCCCGGGAGCGCGATGCTCCCCGGCGTCAAGGGCCTCAAGGGCCCGTTCGCCTGTCTGAACGAGGCTCGTTACGGGATCATCTGGGGCGCGATGGGCGCCGCCCGCGACTGCTACGAGGCCGCGCTCGGGTACGCCAAGGAGCGCGAGCAGTTCGACCGCCCCATCGCCTCCTTCCAGCTTATCCAGAAAAAGCTCGCCGACATGATGATCGAGATAGACAAGGGCACGCTCCTCGCCCTGCACCTCGGGAGGATGAAGGACGCGGGCACCCTGCGCCCGGAGCAGATCTCCGTCGGCAAGCTGAACAACGTTCGTGAGGCAATCGAGATCGCGCGCGAGGCCCGCACCATCCTCGGCGGCAACGGCGTGACCCTGGACTACCCCGTCATGCGCCACATGAACAACCTGGAGAGCGTCCGCACCTACGAGGGCACCGACGAGGTCCACACCCTCATCATAGGCAACGCTATCACCGGCATCCCGGCCTTCCGCTAGGCCGGGACTTCGGAACGGGTCAGAGCGCCTCGGGGCGGCCCTCCTCGATGAGGCGCTCTACCTTCTCGACGTACTCCTTCGGCCGCGCCTTGCGTTCGAGGCCCCCGGCGGACATGTAGCGGACCTTGCCGAGGACCTCGCGCTCCTTCCAGCCCCGGTCGTGGTTGCCGAAGACCCAGGCGATGTTGGCGTAGGAGTTGGCGTCGCGGCCGTCTATAAAGTACTTGTCGTTGAGGTAGAGCGTGGTCTCGTAGGCGTACTCGGGGGTTGGGGACCACTCCAGGATCTTCTTCCCCCAGTACATGCGCATGTAGTTGTGCATGTAGCCCGTGTGGACCATCTCCTTCATCGCGGCGTTCCAGTACGGATCGTGCGTCTCCGCGCCTTCGAGCTGCCTGCGCGTATAGGCGTACTCTCGCTCGTCGTCCCTGTGCTCCTGCAGGGTCTTCTTGGCCCAGTCGGGGAGGCAGGAGTAGGAGTCGTAGTCCGGGGTGTAAAAGCAGAAGTTCATGGATAGCTCCCGCCGCACGACGACCTCCTCCACGTACGAGTCTATGTCGTCCTGCGGCCCGCCGGAGTTCATGACCTCTAGCACCACGTAAACCGGCGAGAGGTGCCCGTAGTGGAGGTACTTGCTCATGTGCGAGACGTCGCTCGTCTGGGGCTGGTTGCGGTGTTCGACGTACTCGGCGAAGTTCTCCTTCAAGAAGCGCCCGAGCGCCTCCCTGCCGGCGGTCGCCCCGCCCGTGTACATCTCCCTCAAGGGCCAAGCGCCCCCGTCGAGGTCCATGCCGTCGAGGACGGCGTCCACGTCCGAGAGATCCAGGCCGTCCTCGACGTCCAGCCCCAGGGAGCCCTTCTCGACCTTCGTCGGCCTCAACCCGACGAGGAACCGTTCGAGATGCTTCTGTATCTTCGGCCGGAGCGTTCGGGCGGCATGCTCCCGCTTCCCCGAGGCGAGTTCCACCGGCACGACCACGTTGGACTCCACCCCGATCACGAGGCATCCTGCCTCTTCGGAGACTCGCGCCTTCCAGGCCTTCTCGGGCCGCAGGTAAGCCCCGTCCGTGACGATAAGCGAGGCGCGTTCGCCGTACCGGAGCGCCACCTCATCGGGTGAGCCCCTGCCGACGACGAACTTGATCCCCCTCTCCTCCAACGTCTCCCCGGCGTCTTTTAACCCTTCTAGCATGAAGGCGTAGTGCCTGGCGTTCGCCTCGGGATAGTCATCCGTCAGCCCGAAGACAACGAGGAGCGGGAGATCCAGCCCGTTGGCCCGCTGCGCGGCGTACTCCAGGGCGTCGTTGTGCTCGGCGCGCTGGGACTGCTGCATCCAGTACAGAACGTAGTCGCCGCCTTCGCGAACGCTCCCCTCGTTCAACTCGTGGATGCGCTCTTCCCGTACCTCGCTCGTAGCCAATATCTTCCCTTTCGAAGATTCGCCAACCTGCCACCAAGATACCCGCCTGGGAGGAGCCGTATGGGTGAGGGATCACGAGTTGCCG
>CADCVI010000111.1 GCA_902806105.1 uncultured Rubrobacteraceae bacterium | reverse complement strand
GTCCTCGTCGAGCCCCGCGAGACGGGCCTTCAGCTCGGCGGCCCGCTCGGACGCGCGTTCCCGCGCCCCCTCGGCCGCCGCAAGCTCGCGCGAGAGCTCGTTGTGCCGCCGGTAGGCGCCCTCGAGCTTCTCGCCCTCTTCCCGTGCCTTCGCGAGCGCCGCCGTCGCCGCCGCTACTTTCTCTTCCAGGAGCTTCGCATCGGCCCGGAGCCGGTCGCGCTCCTCCCGCGCCTCGCGGAGTTCGCCCGCCAGGGTTTCGTGGTCCGTGCCCGCGAGGATGCTTTCGAGGGCCGCGGCTTGGTCCCTGAGTTCCTTCCGGTCGGCCCGGAGGAGCTTCTGCGCCGCCTCGACCTGATCTATCCCGAGGATGCGCGCGACCTCGCGCTGGCGCTCGACCCCGGTGACCCCGCCGAAAAACTCCAGCTCCTTCTGGCGGGCGAAGAACGTGGCCTCGAAGGCGACCCGGTCCATCCCGAGAAGCTGCGTCTGCACCCACTCCGCGACCTCCGAAGAGCCGCTCAGGTACGGTTCCGCCGCGTCCCCGACGAAGATCCTGGCCTCCGTCTTGCCGCGATGGAGCGTGCGCGAGACCCTGTAGGAGCTTCCGCCCAGGTTCAGCGTCACGTCCACGACCGTCCTGTCGGCGACGGTGCCGCCGGACCAGGGGATCGCGTCGTTCGCGAAGCGCGGGCCGCCGCCGCGGGAGCCGAAGAACGCCCACAGGATCGACTCGAAGATCGTGGTCTTCCCCGAGCCGTTCCTCCCGACGATCCCCACGGCGCCCTCGGGCGGCAGGAGCTCCATCGGCTCCCGGAACTGCTTGTAGTTCTGGAGGTAGAGCTTCTCCAGGATCAAGGCGAACCCTCGTGCGTCGAGGCCCCGGCGCCCTTCAGGTAGCCGAGCCCCTTCTCCAGGAACTCCCCCGCGAACGCCGCGTCGAGATCCCCCCTCTCCCGACGCCCCCCGACGAACGCCCGGAACTCCTCCTCCAGCGACCCGAAGCTGGCCTCGACCTCGCCCTCAGAGCCCAAGGAATCCGCCGTCCCGGACTCCGAGATCTCCAGGGAGTAATCCAGCGCCCGCCTCCTCAACTCCCGCAACAGCGGACGGTCCAACGTCCCCGCGAGCCCGACCGGCGCGTTCGCGACCTTCTGGCGGACCATCGCCCCGTCGATGTCGGCGCGGGCGGCCGTCTGCGCGATCGCCTCGTTCAGGTCGGCGCCGGTCATCTCCGAAGCATCTATCTTCGGCAGGTCGATCATGGGCCGCGCCTCTATGGGGACGTGCTCTATCCCGACCCCGCCCGAGCCGTCGAAGGTCAGGATGGCGAACCCGGGCTCCGAATCTACCTCCCCGAAGCCGAACCGCTCGGTCGCGCCCGCATAATAGGTGTTCTTCTTGTGCTCGTGGAAGTAGTGATAGTGGCCCAGGGCCACGTAGTCGAAGTCCCCACCGAGGACGCTCTCCGGCAGGTCGATCTGCCCGAGCTCGTGGCCGTGGACGACGAGCCCCGGCACCGTCCCGTGCGTCACCATGATGTTCACGTCCGCGTCCCGGTCCGGCGTCACGACCACCTGCGCGTCCCCGACCGCCCCGTGCGGCACGAGCGCCAGGGAGACGCGGGCGTCGCCTAGGTCCACCGGTTCGTGCTCGACCTCGAAGCCGTGGGCGAAGTACGCCCCGACCATGTTCGCGTACTCAAGCGCCGCCGTCGTCGCGCGCAGGCGCGGGGTCTCGTGGTTGCCCGCGATGCCGTAGTAGGGGATGTCCCGCTGGACTATCCGGCCCGTCTGCTTCAGGAAGTTGATGATCACGTGCGTCGCCGGACGGATGGAGTCGAAGACGTCGCCCGAGTGGATCACCAGGTCCACGTCCCGCTCCAGGATCGCATCGACCGTCCTCCGGTAAGCCTCCTGGGCGTCGACCTCGCGCTGGTTGCGGTTCGTCTCCGGGTGGAGCTTCGCGTACCGCGTGTAACCCAGATGCGTATCCGAGATGTGGGCGACCCTTAGCAGCGTCCTGCTCCCCTTCTAGAAGTCAACGGCCTCCGCCGTCATTCTACAGCCCGGGACCCGGATCCCTAGTCCCGCATCCTTTCGAGCCCCCGCAGCACGGCCGAGTTGGCCCGGGTGCGACGTGAGGCGACGGGCTTCTTGAGCGTCCGGAGGAACGCGTTGTAGGGATCCCGAACACCACCATCGTGAGACTGCGCGTTCACAGCATCGAGCGCCTCGCGCACGCGCTCGTCCTCGATCCCAGCTATATCGCCCCGAATGCCGACGAGCGCCGGCGGCTTCGACGTCAGGCGGCGCATCACGCTCTGGACCTCCGTCGCCGTATCCACGTTCCGGCTCCCGTAGATGTCCGTCCCCTGCTTGCCCATGAGGACCGGGGGACGGGGGAAGCGGCCGAAGACCGGCACCGCGTAGTGGGCGTGGCGCAGGAGGAGGCGGCCCTTTTCGAGCTGTAGAAGCTCCTCGCGCGTGGTCGTGGAGAAGGATCGGTAGCTCGAGTTCGTCAGCTCCTCGTCGCCGATGCGGCCGTAGAGGGAGGTGGCGGCGTTCCCGATCACCTCGTCGTCGACCTTGCTCCTGAACTGCTGCGCCCCGAAGAGCGTCAGGCTGAGGTGGCGCCCGCGCGCCGAGATGTCCACCAGCGTGTCCTTCAGAGAAGAAGTCCTCGCGGAACCGGACGGGGCGTACTTGTTGAGCTCGTCCACGAAGATCACGAGCTTGTCGACCCCGAGCAGGCCCTTCTCGGCCTTCTCCCAAACCTCGTTGATTACCTTCGTGACCACGAGATCCTGCGGGACCCCCGAGAGGTGCGAGATGTCCACGACGCGCATCTCGCGGTCGGTGAACGGGTCCTCGACGTTCGGGGAGCCCTTGTAATCCACCCGGCCCCCGACGAGCAGGCCGCCGCACTTGCTCGGCAGGCCGTTGAAGCGGTTCCAGACCTTGTTGATGGTCATGCGGTTGTGGCCGCGCCAGGAGGGCTTGGACTCCTCGTCCTCGAAGTACTCCTGGATGTCGCGCATCATGCTCTGGAACTCGTTCTGCGTCTCGATCCCGTCGGCCCTCAACGTCTCCACGAAGCCCCGGAACTTGTCGTCGTAGTCCGACTGCTCGAAGATTCGCCCCGCGTGCGGCAACACGTCCCCGAGGTCCCAGACGATCGGGTGGACGATCCCGGACTCCCCCCGAGCGTTCCGCAGCGTGTTCAGGCTCGCCTTCGGCAGGTCGGTCGGATACACGGTCCGGTCCCCGGAGTCCATCCCGTGGCGCAGGGGCGCGAAGATGCGGAGCTTCTCGAAGGGCTTCATCTCCAGCCCGAGCGCCTCGTACATCTCCTTCTCTTCGGGCGAGAGCCCGCGCTGGCGGGAACGCTCGTAGCGCTCGGCGAGGTCCGGGTCGTCCTCCCGGCTCACCTCGACCGGCTTGTCCAGGAAGAGGAGGTCGGCCCCCTTGACGTTGAACATCAGGGCGGCGACGGTCTTCCCTTCCGCCTTCTGGAAGACCGATGAGATCGTGAACAGGGCGTGGCTCGTCTTTGTCGAGAGGCCGCTCATGCCGGTGATGTTCATGTGTCCGGCCTCGGGGCCGAGGAGGTAGTCCTCGTCCACGTAGAGTGGGGTACGCTGGGGGGCGCCGCCGAGCTCGTTGCCGTTCTCGTGGAGGAGCATCGGGATCCTCGTCCCCGAGAAGTCCTCCGAGCCGAGGGCGAACTCTATCGCCGCGCTCGTCGCGAAGTAGACGGGGCCTGTCTTCACCGGACGCTTGCTCTTCTTGCGCTCCTCGCGATGCTTCGTGGCGAGGACGCGCGCCCTGAACACCAGGATCTCGACGCGCTCCGAGAGCGCCTCGACCGCAGGGTCGCCGTCGAAGGCATAGAAGTCGTCGAGGAAGCTCTGGAGGTCGGAGTAGCGCTTCGGGTCGTCGAGGACGGCGACCGCCGTGGCGTCCTCGGCCTCGGCGGCGACGATGTGGCCGATGTCGAGCCTTCGGGCAGCTTCGGATTCGGAGGTCCAGAAAAAGAACTCGTGGGCGGTGGCGGGCTGGTCCTCGCTGGTGACCACGCGGCCGATGGGGCCGTCGGTAGAATCCAGGAATTCGGGGTGCAGCGGGTGCGGCATCTAGTTCCCTCCGTTCGCGGCGAGCTGGCGCTCCAGCCGGGCGAATGCTCGTTCGGAGCCCTGTATCGCGGGCTTCAGGACCTTCTCGACGTACTGTATCGGGTAGATCATCGCGGGCCAGCGCGAGTCGGGCTTGGCGAGCGGCGCCTTCTCGGCCATGATCCAGCGCGAGATCTCATCGACCTCGTCGGACCCGGTGCCGCGCGGCGCCTCTATCCGCATGAGCGAGCCTAAAGCATCTGCCCCCCTCTGGGGCGGCCACATCCTCATGTACCACGAGGTCCGCCGCTCGCTCAGGTCGCGCCTGAGCTGCCAGTCCGGGACGAAGCTCGTGGTCCGCTTCCCGGCGTCGAGGTCGAGGAGCATGCCCACGTCCTCGCCGGTGAACTCCGGGCGCGCCACGCTCTTTATGAGCCCGATCGCGCGCCGGTTCGACTCCCTGATGTCCCGGAGCTGCCCGTCAACGGCGATCCAGTCCTGCCCTTCGAGCACCCGGTCGTCGTTCTCCCACTGCCTCAGAAGCTCCGTCTCCAGCCGCTCGCGCAGGCCCCGCACCCGCACCATGGCGCTCTCCCTGAGCCCCACGTAGTCCGAGGCATCGGGGTCGCTCGCGTACTCCGTCGAGTCGAGGAGGAGGTCGGAGGAGTAGGGCGTCTCGTCCGGGCCGAGGCCGACGAGGCCGGCGTTCGTCAGTTCCTCCCAGAGCGAGCGGACCCCTTCATCGCCGACGCTCAACGGCAGGATCACGGCCCGTGCCACGGTCGGCGGCCCGCCCTCGATCTCCATCCTGGAGAAACGCCGGTCGCAACGGTTGATGATCGTGGCGGCGACGGTGGTAACTACTATAGGGATAGACCCGATCCTGCCTATCTCCCGCGTGCTCTGCACCCCGTCCAGAAAGTAGCAGAGCTTCGAAGACCCGTCGGGAACACCGGGGTCCCTGGGTCCGGGCGGTCCCTCCAGATGGTGCGGCCTCCCCCCCGGCTGATCTTCTTCCCCAGCGCCGGCGTTGAGCTGCTGCATCTCGACGTCCCCCGCCCCCGCGCCCGCCGAGAAGCGTACCCCATGCTCCTTCGCGGCTGCGAGCGCCCGGTCGATCCGGGCCGCGAAATCCCTCACGAACGGCTCAAGATTATCGTTCTCCTAATCACCTGACGCAGTATAAGCAGGACTTTTCGGATCGGCTACGCCTCGACGTCGGGTTCAGGTACAGGAAGCTCGAACTGCTTCTCGGCCAGCATCACCGCCCGGCGGAAGCTCCGCCGGTCCTCCCGCGTCCCGGCGTAGGCGTCCCGGGCCATCCTCAGGACCTTCTTCGCCTCCGCCCGCTGCTCGGGACCGTTCGGCACCTCCTTGGAGAACGCGTAGGAGAGGTCTCCCGCCTCGGCCGCGTAGAAGTGGAGGTACAAGCTCCCCTGTCGCCCGAGCCCCGTGAGGGCCGCATCCCCGCTCACCTGGCTGACGTTGAGGACCGTCCCGACGCTCAACGGTTCGCCGTCCATCGGGTAGACCGTAACGGCGAGTCGGACGACGGGGCCGTAGAAGGTCTTGTAGTGCTCCAGCCTGCGTACGATCCGCGCCGGTCCCCTCACCTCCTCGATCTCCCACGGCTCCGCCGCGATCACGAGGTGTCCCTGCGGGGGCTTCATGGACTCGCGACCCTGCGTCGAGACCACGCGCGCCTGGACGCCCCTCTCGGAGACCGCCGAGGCGAGGCTCTGGCGCACCCGATCCGGGAGGTCCAGACCGCCCTTGTGGGCCCCTTCCGTCAAGTCGCGAACCTTCCGAAGAAGCTTGCAAAGTACCGGACGGCCTCGAAGTAGTCGCTCAGGCGGGCCGACTCGTTCGGGGCGTGGATGCGGCTGTCCGAGTTGGCCACCGCGCCGGTCATGATCGTCGGTATCCCGAGCTCGGTGGCTATAAGGGAGGTAGGCCCGCTCCCCCCGACCGTCGGGTAGACGAGCGCCTCGGAGCCGATCCCTCCCCACGTCTCGACCGCCGTCCTCACCACGGGCGAGTCGACGGGGGTCTTCGCCGCCTCGACCCCGTGCAGGTCCACGACCTCGATGTCGTCGAAGCCGCGCCTCTTCAGGTGCTCCCGGATCAGGGCGACCACGGGCCCGGGGCTCTGTCCCTTGACGAGCCGGAAGTCCATCTTCACGAACGCCTCGGAGGGGACTATGGTCTTCGAGCCCGGGCCGTCGTAGCCGGAGTGTATGCCCGCGATGTTCGCCGTCGGCTTCAGCAGGTACTCCCTTAGGGCCGCCTCGCCGGTAAGCCCGCGGTCCAGCCCGTCCACGCCCCAGGAAGCCCCGAGCGACGCGTCGTCGAACGGGATGCGCCTCAGCGCCTCGATGTCCCCCTCCGACGGCGGCTCCACGAGGTCCATGAAGCCGTCGACCGTGATCTCGCCGTTCTCGTCCTTGATCGTCCTCAACGCCTGCACGAGCCGCCAGGCGGGGTTCGGGGCGATGCCGCCGTACATGCTGTGGAGGTCGTGGGAGGCGCCGCGGGCGCGCAGCTCGACGTAGGCCATGCCCTTCGTGCCGCAGAAGACCATCGGCCGCCCCGCCTCGTCCTTCATCGAGCCCTCCCAGAGGCAGGCATCGGCGGAGAGCAGTTCCTTGTTGGCCCGGACGAAGGGGGCCAGGTTGGGGCTCCCGATCTCCTCTTCACCCTCTATAAAGAACTTCAGCTTGAACGGGAGCGGCCCGGCCTCTTCCCCGTAGATCCTGAGCGCCTGGATGCGCGCCATGACGTCGCCCTTGTCGTCGGCGATGCCGCGGGCGAAGAGCGAACCGTCCCTCACCGTCGGTTCGAACGGATCGCTCTCCCAAAGCTCCAGCGGCTCCGGCGGCTGCACGTCGTAGTGCCCGTAGGAGAGCAGCGTCCGCTCCCCCTCGCCGATCTCCGCGTACACGACCGGATGGCCGTTCGTCTCCATCAGGCGCGCCTCGGCCCCCGCCGCCTCGAGCCTCGCCCGCACCCACTCGGCGCAGCCACGGAAGCTCTCGTCGTCCCCCTTGCGCGTCGAGACCGACGGCATGCGCAAGAACTCCTTCAACTCGTCCAGAAGCTCATCCTTCGAGCCCTCGACACGCCCCTTCAAAACATCCAGATTCAAGACCACCAGACCTCCGTTCCGCTCGCGGAGAGGTTAGCACCTCCGGACGGACGGTTCGTTCTCCTGGAGCGTGTCCCGTCCCTTCCAACGATGCTATATTTGAAGCAAGGAGGATGTTTTGGAGCAGAGACCGGACCAGGACCTACAGCCTCGCGAAGAGCGAACTCCTCACCTACGCCTCCACGGGCGCGGCCACGATCCCGGCACCTTCTTCGGCCTCGACGTCGAGAAGATGGGCGCGAAGGCGCAGGTTACCGCGGGGCTTGCGGTGGTCGTGCCCGTTGTTGTAGCCGTGGCCCTCGTGCTCACGCTGTTCTCGCAAATGTGGTGGCTGATATTTACCTTCGGCTGGGCGATCTTCCCCGCTTTTGGGCTGCTGCTGCGCGGAATAGCGGGGCTCTCCGACGGGGCTAACGCGGGGCGGCCTGTAGCGAACGTCAAGGAGCGGGAGCTTCTCGGGGCGTTGCGGGAGCACGGTGAGTTGACTCCGGCGCGGGCGGCGATGGAAACCTCGCTCACGGTCTCGGAGGCGGACGAGATGCTCAAGGGTCTGACCGAGGGCGGACATCTGGAAGTGCGGGCGCGAGGCGGCGGGCTGTTCTATGCGCTGTGGGAGCCCGAGGACGCCGCTCTGGAGCCCGGGGAGAGGGTTTGATGAGGGGTTACGGAAGTTGCGTGCGTGGTATATTTCCATCCCAAGGTAGGGTAGGCGGGTAGGAGTGTAGATCAGGCCAGTTTATGGAAGAACGTAGGATTCCTGAGACCCTCGAAGAGGCATACAAGCTACGCGATTCTGCGGACTCGCTCCCGGATCGGGACTTTTACCAGGAGCAGGTCTACCGGATGCGGCGCGAGGAGTACAGGGCCCGCGGGATAAGGACGGAGATCTCCTCCCGGCGGCGCGAGCGCCAGAGCGCCCTCGAGTTCTCCCGCGAGATGTTCTTCCTGGAGGTCGCCGAGATCATGCGCCGCAGGAACGAGGCTCTAGCCCCCGGTGAGCGTCCCTCCCAGGGTGAGGTCAGGCGCTACACGAACCGCCTCGACACGCACGCCTTCCTGAAGCAGCTCGCCTCTCCGCACTCGGGCGCGGTAGAGCTCTACAGGCGCAACTACCTCGAACTCCTCCGGGCCGGCAAGTCCGCGAAGGAGGCCTACTACCTCTCCCGCGTCATAGGTCTGGTCGACGGGAGTGAGTTTCAGGGCGCCCTCGAGAGCGTCCGGCAGACCGGCTACCCGAAGGGGCGGCTCCCCTACATCGTCGAGAAGGCGGCCATCCAGATCCGGGACCTGCCCGGCGGCATGATCCTGATCCTACTGACCTTCTTCGCCGCCCTCTTCGCCTTCGTCTGGGCCACGAGGGAATGGGGCGAGGCGGATTCCGGGACCCTCTTCTTCGTCGCCCTCGGCCTCGTCGCCGCCGGCGGTCTCATGCTCATCTCCGCCGTCTTTATAGTTACGTTCATCAGATCCATCAACAAATAGCCTCTCCGTCCGCGCCCGCGACGGGCGCCGGTACGGCCTGCTTGACCTCTCACGCCTCCTCGATTAAAGCTTTCTTCCTCGTGTGACGATAACCGTCTAGACAAGCACGATTTGATCGACGGAGGGGTTTTATGTCTTTAAGGTACGTTTCGATAATCGTCGTGGCGATGCTGCTCGCCATGGCCGCGGTTCTTGTGGCGAGCACGACCCAGCCGCGAGAGGCCGAAGCCGCGACCACCGTGGCCGTGAAGGGGTGTACCGGTACCAACGTCACCCTTAAGACCACCGAGAAGAGGATGCTGGACCTGCACAACAAGACGCGAGCCGATAAGGGCCTTCGGCGCTTTTGCGTTCATCCTGCTCTGCAGAAGGCCGCCCGCGCGCACTCCACGGACATGATCAACAGGGACTTCTTTAGCCACACCAACCCTAGCGGTAAGACCTTCGGTGCTCGCATCAAGGCCGCTGGCTACAGCTACCGCACCGCTGGCGAGAACATCGCCGGGGGCACGGGTTCCCTGGGCGCACCCGACAGCATCTTCAATGCCTGGATGAAGAGCAGCGGTCACAGGGCGAACATCGTCAAGAGCAGCTTCCGCGAGGTC
>CADCVI010000110.1 GCA_902806105.1 uncultured Rubrobacteraceae bacterium | reverse complement strand
CCTGCGCTCCCGGACCGCCCGCCTCGTCTCGTCGGCGTGGGCCACCAACTGCGCCACCTCGCCCCGGCCAACGTACCTCTTGCGCACCCGGCCGTTCTCCCGCTCGCTCCGGTAGTAGTAGAGCCCGTCCCCGCGCCGCTCCCAGGCCACCCGCTACCCCGCCCTTGTGCTACGCGCCGGCGCCATCCCCGACCTTGTACACTTCGTCACTTTCGCGGCCCCCTCTTTGTCGCCGAACGGACAGCGGCGCCCAGAAGCCCATGCGCCCACCTCGACGCTTGCGCCCCAGCTCCGCCCACGGCGGGCGGCGCGTTCGGACTGGCCGAGACGGGTTGTCCGTGCGCCCGGACGATTGGCCGCTCACATCGCCCCGCCAATTAACGCGACCGCCGCCATAAAGACCGCGCTGGATGCTCCCCCACACAAGGCTATCCACCGGTCGTCCACCCGAAGCCCGAAGACCAGGAGCGCGGCACTCACCACCAGCCCCCCCATTGCCCCGAAGAGCGCCATCACGACGCGCTCCCCCGGTCGGGTGGGGCCGGCCCGTTGGGGGGCAGGGACCCTCTCTCGCGTATTATGTGCCGCCTCACGCCGCGCCCCCCGGCCTTCTCAGGTAGGTGCCCGGCGTGTGCCGGCTGGGCTCGAAGCTCGCCTCCCTCAGCAGCTCCGGCGTCCTCTCCTCCAGGGCGCGCAGCAGCTCGGGGTAGGCCCGCTCCCGGCCCACGCCGACGCCGATCCTCGTGTCCGGGCCGGGGCCAGGCTGCCGGTAGAAGATGGAGATCCCGAGCCGGTCGAGCTCCGCCAGCACTTCCCGCGCACTCACTCCGCACTCCCCCGGTCGGATGCGACCGGCCCGTTGGGGAGCAGGAACCCGCTTGTGCGTATTATGCGCTTTGGTCTTCTCACGCCTCGCCCCCGGAGTGTTTCTTGCGCCACGCTTCCCTGAGCTCCTCGGCGCGGGACTCCCTGTCGGTGCTCGCAAGCTCCATGATGCGCCGCTCCAGGCCGCGGTCCTCCTCGACGACCGAGGGGTTGCCGCCCATGACCTCGGACGCGATCTGCAGGCGCCGGACCTCCAGGCTCTTGATCTCCCGCCGAACATCCTCGGGCTTCACGCCATGCTCCCCCGGTCAGATGGGATCGGCCTGTTGAGGGGCAGAGGCGTCGTGTGCGTATTATGGGGGTCGGGGTACGGGCACCCGGACGATTCGGTAATCACTGGGGCGCCTCCTCTTTGGCTGTGCGGGACAGGTACCACTAACCCGCTGCCTCCCCTTCAAATCGCTCCCTAGCCTCGAGGATTATTTCGCGGTCGCGCTCGCTCTTGTGCATCTGAAGGAGGTCTTCATAGACGACGACAACCTCGTCCCAGTCGGCGGACTCCTTGGAGGGATTGACCCCCGGAATGAAGCCCCCGACTTTGCCGTCGGCAGTCACCTGCACGTCGACACCCTGGCTCTCCAGAAAGGTGAGCTTCCGGACGGTATCGACGATTTCTGCCTCTCGCTGCTCCTCCTCGCGTCCCTTCTCGTCATTAGTGCCCACTACGTGCTCCTTTCGTGGATTTTTCTGGGCGCTCGGACTCACGCTGGGCCCTTCCTCGCCTCTCGCAGGGCCTGCGGGCGCGTGTAGAGCTTGAGCAGCCCCTCCTCGCGCCTCACCCACAGCTCGGCCCCGTCTTCGGGGGCGGGCTCGAAGCCGGCACCCTGGAGCAGCTCCTCTTCCTGAAAGCGCTGGCGCATTTCGTCCCGGTCCTCGAAGGTCACGCCGCCTCTCCCCACTCGGCGTTCACTCGTCCCCTCCCCGCCCGGCAAGCGCCGCGCCGAAGGCCGCCCCCAAACCCGAGCCCAACGCCATCCCCGCCCCTATTCCGAGTGGGAGGTTCCCCAGGACTATTCCCAAACCCGTGCCGACCGGGATCCCCACTCCTATGCCGACGCCGAGGCCGGCGAGCACGTGGCGGTAGGGCCTGCCCCGCTCGCCGTCGTTTCGCCCTCGCGTCACGCCCCCCCGCTCTCCTCATCGCCTCCTGAGTGCCTCTTGCGCCAGGCCTCCCTCAGCTCGTCGGCGCGGGCCTCCCTGTCGGTGCTCGTAAGCTCCGCGATGAGCCGCTGCAGGCGCTCGTCTTCCCGGCGGGCTTCCCAGTCGCCACCCGTGCCCTCGGGGGCGAGGCGCAGCCTCTCGTCTTGCAGGCTCCCGATCTCCCGCCGAACCTCCTCGGGCTTCACGCCGCCATCCCCCTCTCCACGTCGAGGACCTCCAGGGCGTCGGCGACCTCGTAGGCGTCGGGCGGCCCGTCCTCCTCGTCGGCGACGAGGAGCAGGATCCACAGCAGCCCCGCCACCTGCTCGGCCGAGAGGCGGCAGGCGCGCGGGTGCTCCCCGAAGAGGTCCCGGACGGCGGGGACGAGGCGGGCGCTCACAGGCACACCTCGCACTCGCAGCCCACGGGGTGGTCTTTCGCCAGGACCTCTTTGCGGGCGGAGTCCTCCGAGAAGCCTTTGCGGACGAGCTCGCGGACGCGACGTGCCTGCTCAGGAGTGAACCCGGTGAACCCAGAATCTACAACCTTATCTTCGCGAGGGGAGGCATAGGTTAGGTTGTGGTTTTTTCCTTCACTCGGTTCACCAGCCTCGGCTGATTCGAACTTATTCGGCATACTTACGCGGGATTTGCCCGGTGAACCCTCGGCGGTTTTCGGTTCACTCAGTGAACCGTCGGGGATGTCGTCGGGCGGTTCGTCGTCGCTGCGGAGGCCGATTCCGACCCAAATGTAGCGGCCTTTGTTCACTCCCGCGGTCTCCCGCCGGCGAGAAAACCCCCGTTCCTCGAGCCTAGCTACGAACGCCTTCTTGGGGTCTTTGTGCTCGCCGCTCTTGTCGCACCACATGGCGTAGCGCTGGTACAGGCGCTCGGCGAGTACCCGGTGGGCCGCCCCCAAGACGCACGTCTCGTCGAGAAACGCGGCGAGGGTGTCCATCTCCTCGCGGTACTGCTTCGTCGCCTCGGTGACCGTCTCGGGCTCCTCCAGACCGTGCTCTTGCCACTCGAGGCAACCTTCGACCATCCAGGCGAAGACGCCGGCGAGCTCGGCCCTGAGCTTGTCGGGCAGCTTGGGGTCCGCCCTCGGACCCTCGAAGCGCTGCTTGAACGGGATGAGGCGGATCCGGTCCCAGATAGCGTCGTCGGTGCCCTGGATCACGGGCTTGTTGTTGGTGGAAAGCCACAGCTTGAACTCCGGTTTGAAGTCAAAGTTCTCGCCGAAGAGGAAGCGGGCCGTCACGGTGTCGCGGCCGGTGAGCTGTTTGACCTTCGACTCGGCGAGCCTGCGGCCCTTCTCTACTTCCGCGGCCGATACGAACCGGGCGCCCTTGAGCGCGGCTACGTCGTTGCCGACGCCCTGGTACTTCTTGATGAGGAGGGTTTCGACGTCCGTGTTGCGGGCGTAGTCGCCGAGGGCCTCGTGAAGCAGCTCCACCAAGGTCGTCTTGCCGTTCTTCCCGAAGCCGTAGAGGATCGCCAGTAGGCGCTCCCGGGTGACGCCGGTGAGCGTGTAGCCCGAGTACCGCTTGACGAACTTGATGAGCGCCCCGTCCACGAGCGCCTCTTCCAAGAAGCGCTTGAACCTGGGGCACGGGGCCTCTGGGTCGTAGTCCACCGGCACGACCTTGGTGATCCGGTCGGCGGGGTCGTGGGCTTTCAGTCGACCGGTTCTGAGGTCCAGGGTCCCGTTCTGGCAGTTGACGAGCCACGGATCGCGGTCCAGTTCTTCCATGCCGACCGCCAGGTAAGGCTTCGACTGCGAGAGCATGGCGTTGATGCGCGATTCATTCTGGGAGGCGGACGCCCATTTGGTGATGGCCTTCTGCTCGTCCGCGTCCTCAGTGGCCGCGGCCTCGTGAAAGACGCCCCTGGCGGTCTGGTGCGCCAGCTTGACCACTTCGCCGCGCTCGTCCCACCGGTAGCGTTTGCCGTCCCAGACAAGGAACGCCTTGCGGGCGGGGCACCAGAGCACGCGGTCGCGGTGCGCGTCCACGAACCTCTCCGCATTGCCGAGGTCGGTTCGCATGTAGTAGCGCCGTTGCTCCCTCATGTCGACGCGCTCCCAACCGAGGAAGTAGGAGATCTTCTCCGGCATCCCCGGCACTAGCTCGCCGAGCCTACGCCCGCCGGTGACAGGTTCGTTGCGGGCGAGCCTTACCGCCGTGTCGCGCACGCTGCGCCGCGCGTCCTCGACGCCTTGGCGCGGGGCCTTGCGAACCTCCCAGGCCGCGACGACGATCTTCTCCGCGTCTTCGACGGCTTCCCCATTGCGAAGCATGTAGCCGCCCAAGGCGAGCGCCAGATCGTGCCGGCCCCCGCCTCCCTCGCCCCTCGTCGGCGGTAGGTACCGGGCGATTAGAGATGAGGCGGCGAGCATTCCCGCTCGCTGCCTCAAATCGGCCTTGTCGATCACGGCGACAGCGGCGGGATTGTAGCCCCCAACGAAGTGGTACGGACCCTTCTCCGGGTGCATGGTAGGTGCGACGACTATCTGATGCCCGCGGCCGTTGTTGGAGGCCTTGATAGAGAGTATCTCCGAACCGTCCAAGCCCCGGAACGTCTCGAAGCCGAGTCCGACGGACCTGTAGATGTAGTGCGACGGTTCCTCGCTGCCCTTCGCGCTCCGCAACGTCTCTGGAAAGAACTTTGGGGCGAGTTGCCGAGTTTCGGGCCAGTCGCAGTCTGCCGCGCCGATCCACCCCGACACTTCGCCGCATTGCCAGCCGACACCGCCTCCGCGACGAACGTGGTCTTCCAGTTCCTCGAGCGGTATGTTTCTCGTCTGCCACTCGTTGTCTACCGGCTTCCGGCTGCGGCCGTTGAGGCGGACGAGCTTGATGCCTTCGTGATCGTAGTGCCCGAGTAACGTAGTATCCCTGCCCGTAGCGCTACTCATGCGGTGCGCTCCAGGGGGTTATGGGGTATCATTAGTTTACCTCCAAGTAGGCATCGGGGGTTTGGATTTGGCCGGGCTGTCGGGGCTCGGCCTTTCTTATGCTCCTTCATCTAGCACGACTTCTAGGGCTCTACGCCTGCCCTCCTCGATACTCACGACCGCCGGATCCTCGGAGATCTTGGGCGGCTGCTCGAGCAGGCGAGCCGCGAAATCCCGCACGATCCGGGGGTCCGCGCTCAACGCCAAGATCTCCGAGCTGTTCACAGTCGCACCGCTGTAGAGTGCTACGAACTGGGACACGGACACCTCCTTGGACTGGGCTTTCAGGTAATAGGCTGGAAAACCCCCCAAAGTGTTTGGGTGCTCCGAAAAAAATCTTATCGAGGGTCACCATCCGCCCAAGGCCCTCCTGAATTGCGCGTTCTTTGCGGCTTCGGCTTTGTGCCCACGTACCGTGGCCGGGCTTATTCCCAGGGCCTCTGCGATCAGCCCTGTGGTCTCTCGTGGCCTGGCATCGTCGTGGAACATGAGATACAGCCACACCACTTCGGCCTGTTTTTCAGGCAGCGCCGCATACACGGCTTCCCGTAGCTCGAACTCGCGCAAATCCGCGTCGAGGACCTTTCGCTTGTCGGTGTGTTGGTTCTTTGGCTCTACAAGAGCTGGGTTCAACTGGATGAATCCGCGCTCGTATGGTTGCTGGGCAATCTTCCTTCTGAGCCACTCCCACGCATCGGCCGAGGGCTCGCGCCACCATGCTCGCCGGTTGTTGCCGCGAGGCTCGAAGGTCACGCGCAGTTGCTCGGCTGCGGCAACGATGGTGTCGCCTGTGGCCTCGAGGCCGAAGTAATTCACGAACCTCTTGTAGCTTTGATAGTCTCCGTCCTTAGTCTCCCGAGCAAGTAGATAGAGGTAGTTGGGCGAGGACGGACGAAATGTTCCTCCGCTTTCGATTTCGGGTGCCCGCGAAGTCCGTGTGCGTAGGGCGCGGCGCATCCCCAATACCTGCTGAAGCCGGCGCCATCTCTCGCGCTCAAAGTGTTCTCGGAATTGCGCTATCTTGACTTCGGGGCTAAATCCCAGTTCGGCCTCGCGCATCATTCGCATCTCTTTGGTTATGCGGAAGGGCATGCTTCCGCCTTTCGAAAG
The DNA here is from genome assembly GCA_902806105.1 of uncultured Rubrobacteraceae bacterium. Next base: position 3,332 of record CADCVI010000110.1, on the reverse strand, counting down.
ATCGAAGGAAGTTTCTGGAGAGGTGCTGCGTGAGGGTTGGCTTTCACTAGGTCCGCGACCGAGACGGCCACGGTCCTAGGTCCCTCCCCCGTTGGACCGGACTTTGCGGGATTCTAGGAAGTTCTCGAGGTCGCTCGGGCGGATCCGCCACTCCCGGCCCGGCTTGTAGGCGGCGAGCTTCCCATCTTTAACCCAGCGCCGCACGGTCCGGTCGCTGACCTGCAGTCTCTCGGCCACGTCCTCGAGGCTGAGGAACCGTTCTTCCGCCGCCAACATAACCCTCCCGAATGAGACAATAGCGGCCACGTCTTGACAGAGAGGATTTTATCGCGCTACTCTTACCCTTGTCAAGACACATAAATGGCCCCGCAGGTGGTGGAACACCCCGGGACCCGGACCACGGACAGCTTGGAGGCAACCGTGATCGACCAAAGTGTAGCGCCCGCTACCCGTCCCCACCCCCGCGAACTGCGCGCCTTGGCACTTGTCCAGGCGCGCGGACAAGAGATTGTGAGGACCGGCCCCTGGACGTACCTCGTCCCCTCGATGTCGGGCGGCGAGGCCCACGCGGTCAACTACAGGCGCGAGACGTGCGACTGTCCGGACCACGAGCACCGGGGCGTGCTTTGCGCACACGTCTACGCTGTCGGGATCCACCGCGCCAAGCGCCGCGGCGAGAGCCTCTAGGCCCTTGCCGTGCCCACCAGACAACGCGGGCGGGACCCACCAGGGCCGCCCAGACGCCAGAGACACGCACACGCGCCCGGGGGAGATCCCGGGCGCTTCGCTTTGGAGGAAAGCATGAAAGCCGAACAGACCACCAGCACGGGCGAGGGTAGCTTCGACCTGAGCCCCACGGCCCTCTACCGCCGGGAGGCGGACGCCGTGAGTGCCGCCACGCTCCCCACTCCCTACGGGGACGCCCTGCTCGTGTTCCGCTCCTCCGAGGACGCGCTGGCGTTCCGCGCTGCGTCCAAGAACCACCCCGCCGCCGAAGGGTGGCTCCCGCTGCCGATGGACCGGGACCTGCTCGCGGCGGTCCTCGACCTGCACAGCCTCGGCGCCGTGGTGATGCCCGAGGAATGGACCGGGGATGACGTATCGGACCTCTTCACGGCCGCAAACTTCCTCGAGCTGCTCGACGTCAGCCCGCCATCCTAGCCCCAGGCGGCCCCTCGTGCGGTGCTAGTGTTGGACGCTATTAGTGAAGTGCGCTAATATACGGGCATGATTAGGAGCTTCGCGAACAAGGAAACCGAGAGGCTGTTTGGGGGCGGCAAATCACATGCCGTCCCCCCGCAGCTGCGCGAGAAGGCCCTTGCGAAGCTCTTGTCTGTGGACATTGCCACCGATGTCCGGGAGCTCGAAGCCCCGCCTTCCAACCGGCTGCACAAGCTGGGCGGCAAGCGGGAGGGCCAATGGTCCATCAGCATAAACAAGCAATACCGGGTGTGCTTCGGGTTCGAGGGCGGCGACGCCTACGAGGTGGAGATCGTTGACTACCACTGAAGGGAGAAGGGAGGTGCACATACATGGACAAAGAAGTAAGAGTGTTCCCGCCGATGACCCCCGGACGGTTCCTGCAGTTGGAGTTTCTGGAGCCGCTGGGGCTCACGCCCTACGCGCTGGCGAAGGAGGTCAGGGTGGACCCTCCCAGGATCTACAAGATCGTGGCGGGGGAACGCGGGATAACCGCCGACACGGCCCTGAGATTCGCCCGGTTCTTCGGGACGTCGGCGCAGTACTGGATGAACCTACAAAACCGCTACGATTTGCAGACGGCGGAGGAGGAGACTGGCGAAGAGATACTGTCTAAGGTTAGGCCGCTCGCGCCGGCCTAACCGCCCACGAGAAGAGGGCCGGGGTCCTTCGGGGCCCCGGCCCTCTTCTCGTGGCGAAACCTTGCGAGGCCCGCCGCGTAAGTGTGTGTGGCCGGGTCCCAGCTTATTACCCCCCTCCTGTTCGGGCCCGGCTTTTCGCCCCACCCCAACACCCCAAGCCTCGCCCCGGGGCACCCCCGGTCCAGACCGTCATGCTGGTTCTTATGTACGGAACAGGACGGCTGGCCCTGCCCCCACATAAGAAATCGATAATACCCCCGTGGAGGTATCACGCCCCCTTAAGGGCAGGCCCCATCGGGGCGGGGCGAAGCGAACTTCGGCTTGAGGGGGTTCTCCGAAGTTCGCCACGCCCAACCTCGGACCGGACGCTTCGTCCCATGCGATGGTTGCCCGTCAGGACCGGGGCCATGGGGCGGGACGTGTAGGGTGTGCGTAAGGTAGTTACGTCGCAAGGGAGGAAGCATGGCGGTTCGCGTCCTGTTGATGCTGACAGCGTTCGCGGTTCTCTATGGCTGCGGTCAGGCAAGCCCGCCACCTGAGAGGCAGGAGAAGCAGGTAGGCGTCGAGGAAGCGAAGCCCAAGGAACTGAAGGAATCAGACGCCATCCCGGAGACGAGCACCTCGACCCCGCTTGAGACTGTCACTAACGTCAGAGATTTCGGAGCAACCGGTAACGGCACAAGCAATGATACGGCAGCGTTTGAGAGGGCGATGGCGGAAGCGGCCCGGGTAAACGGGGTGGTCTATGTGCCTGCGCCCGGCAACTATCGAATCGCCGGTGTGACACCCCCAAACAATACACATCTCGAGGTGCAAGCGGGGGCGATCCTGACAAAGTACGGCACCGACAATGCACCGCTGTTCAATTTAGAAGGTCCGAATGATACGACGTTCGCGAGCAACATCCACATCGAGGGCGTAGGTGGTACCTTCACTATGGACCTCTACGATGCAAGACAAGAGACCGGGGCGATGAGAATCCGCAACGTTCGCAACTTCTCGATCAAAAATGCGGTCTGTATTCAGAACAACGCCAACACCACACAAGAAGCTCCAAGCTCTCGTAGGCCGTGCTTCAGCTACATCGCACCGAACTCAACGCCCACTAACGGCGTATACAACCATCCAACCGATGGCGTGATGGAGAATGTGCATTCCGAGCAAAGTCCCTACGGGTGGGGGCTTGTGCAAACTAGCGGTGGTGACAACCTCCGTTTCCTCAACATCTCTTCAGAAGGTGGCGTGGCGCTTAGGGTCGAGAACTATTCAAACGGCTGGACGCCCATGAAGAACATCTTTGCCGACGGAGTAACCTGTAAAAACGGCCACAACGCGGTGCTTTGGAATCCGCACGGGGCTTCACACCCTGGCCCAATCACCGTACGCAACGTGGTTGCAGACTCCTGTGAATCCGCTATGTCTATCGCGGGAGATGGGTCATACGGCCCGAGTGCCTCCGCTGATGGGGTGACGGTCATACCGGGCAGCCAG
>CADCVI010000109.1 GCA_902806105.1 uncultured Rubrobacteraceae bacterium | reverse complement strand
AACGTCTACCGGATGCCGGCCCTCGTGCGAGCCGCTCGACCCCCTGAGTCGTCGGAGGTCTCCGACGACTCAGGGCGCATCGGTATGCTTTGCTGCTTCGTACCCCTCCCGAAACCTACGACGTTCTGGCGTTACCGGGAGGCTGCTGGCGCAGGTAGGAGACGAAGGCTTGGAGGCTGCTCAGCGTGAACAGTACGGCCAGTATCATCGCGGGGTCTTCTACGCTTAGCCCCGGGTCGTAGGTGTGCACGTGCGCCAGGCTGTACGTAGCGAGACCGAACGAGAGGATCGTCAGCCCTAGGAGGGCCCTTTCTTTGCTGCGAAAGTGCCAGCTTCTTATCCCCACCTTCGCTACGAACAGCGGGGTCCTGATGCGCCGGCCGAGTAGGGCGTCCAGTCCGATGATTGCCCCGGTGCCGCCGATGAACAGCGCTACCTGGATCACGAAGTAGAACGCGCTCGGGTTGGGGGCGCCGGCCAGTATGAAGTTGAGGTTCATGAACAGCCCGCCGAGGATCGCCGCGTTGGTGAACAGCCCGAGCAGGATCGCCGCCCCCACCAGCCCCTGGCCGACCACGACGATCCAGCTGAGAACGGAGGCGTTGGGCAGGAAGACGTCCGTGATGAGGGCGCGGTAGAACGGGAAGACCACGTGTCCCCCGGCGAGCTTCTCTCCGAGGAAGGAGGCGAGGACCGTACCCCCGAGCCAGTCAGGATCCACGATCTTCTCGGCGGAAGCGCGGAGCCAGCCCATGCCGATAAAGAGCCGCAGCGGCAACAGGTACGCGCCCTCTTTCGAGAGTTCGCGTTTCGCGAACTCCAGTCCGCTATCGATTGTTTCTGCGTTCATGCCGGTTCTTCCTTTTCGTCTACCTGCCAGGAGAACGGTCGCGCGCACGGTGGCAGTGCCGGCGGCGAGTTCCTCCTGGCTCGGGACCGCAGGAGTCCGGGCCCGTTTACCGAAGTCTCGGAATAACTATCTGGCGACCGCATGGGCCTCCAAGACGCGGTGCGCGGTGCCTCGACCTTCTTCGGTGAGCGCGACCGTTCCCGCTTCCGGGGTGCGCAAAAGACCGTGACGCGAGGCGTTTCGCAGGGCCTCGGAGACGTCGCTTCGGTCCCAGTTGAGCCCCTTGACGAGATCTTCTTCGGTGGCGCGACTACCCAGCTCTTCGAGCTTGACCAGCAAGAGACCGCTGGCGAAGGATCGGCGGTTTCTGCGGCGGCGCATGAGGTTGGCCACCAGTCCCCGGGAGGGCGAGAAGAGCAGCGCGAGCGCGAACAACGCCCCGGCCACCACGGCCATCATCCCGGAGATCGCCACGTCAAAAGCGGCGGCCACGTAGTAGCCCCCGACGGCGGAGCCAACGCTCAGCGCGACGGCCAGGAGCATCATGTGCGAGAGGCGCTCCGTCAGCAGGTAGGCCGCCGCCGGCGGTACGATCAGGAAAGCGACCACCAGGATGGCCCCGACCGAATCGAAGGCTCCCACGGTCGTTACGGAGACCGCTCCCATGAGCAGGTAGTGGACGAGCATAGGGGAGAGGCCGACGGCCGCGGCGAGACCCGGGTCGAAGGTGGCTATCTTCAGTTCCTTGTAGAGCAGCAGCACCAGCCCCAACGCCAGCACGGTCACGAGGCCCAGGGTCCACAGCGACCTCGGGCCGAGGTTGAGCGTCCCGATCAGCAACGGGTTGATCGGCGCGTACGCGATCTCGCCGTAGAGCACGTGCTGCAGGTCCAGGTGCACGCTGGAGGCGAACTTGGAGACCAGGAACACCCCGAGCGCGAACAGGGCCGTGAACACGATGCCTATGGAGGAGTCCTCCTTGACCCTCCCCGTGTTGCGCAGGGCCTCCACCAGCAACGCCGTCAGGATGCCGAAAGCTCCGGCGCCCAACACCGAGACCACAGGACCGAGGCTCTCGGAGATAAAGAAGGCTATGACGATGCCGGGCAGGACCGCGTGGCTTATGGCGTCGCCCATCATGGACATCTGCCTCAACACGAGCAGCGTGCCGAGCAGCGCGCAGGGGACTGCTACGAGGACGGCGGTGAGTATGACGACGAGATCTCCGCTCATCTAGCGCCCCCTCTCCCCGCCGCGGAGTAGCCGCCGACGCGCAGGGCCTCCCGGCGGTTGCGGCGGCCCCTCAGCCAGCTCCACAAAAAGCCGCTGCTAGTGCCCAGGGCCAGGGAGATCAAGAGGATAGCGGTCGCGCACAGCACGATCAGGGGCCCGGTCGGCAGGTTGGAGCCCGTGGCGCTGATGAGCGCCCCGGTTACTCCGCTTAATGCCCCGAAGAGGGCCGAGACCACGATCATGACCGAGAGCTTGTCCGTCCACTGTCGGGCCGCGGCGGCCGGGGTTATGAGCATGGCGGCCATGAGGACCACGCCGACCGCCTGTATCCCCACGATGACCGCCACCACGATGAGCGAGGTCAGCAGCACGTTCAAAGCCCCGACGGGGAACCCCATGCTGGCGGCGAACGCCGGATCGAAGGAGGAGAGCTTGAACTCCTTGAAGAACAGCGCGACGAGCACGAGCGCCACGGAGGCCAGTATCCCCATCGTAACCACGTCCTCGAAGACGAGGGTGGCCGCCTGCCCGAAGATGAAGCGGTCGAGACCGCTCTGGCCGGCGTCGCCGGACCCGGCGATGTACGTGAGCAGCACGACCCCGGCCCCGAAGAACACCGAGAGCACGATGCCCAGGGCCGCGTCCTGCTTGATGCGCGTCTCGCGCACGATGGCGAGGATGATGAGCGCACCAAGCCACGCCGAGAGCGCCGCCCCGGACAACAGGACGGCGGAGGTTTTCGTCCCGAACACCAAGAACGCCACGCACACGCCGGGGAGCGCGGCGTGCGCCAGCGCGTCCCCCAGAAGCCCCTGGCGCCTGAGGATGGCGAAGGAGCCCAAGGCCCCTCCCACCACGCCCAGAATCGCCGAGCCCAGGGCCACGTTGCGTATCGTGTAATCGAAGATGAGATCTCTTAGCAGGTCGAGCATCGAGTCACCTCAGCTCCCGGCTTCTGCGAGGTACGCGACGGTCCCGCCGTATGCGGCGGCCACGTTCTCCTTCGTGAACGCCTCTTCCACTGGGCCCTCTGCGACGAGGTGCTTGTTGAGGATCACCACGCGGTCGAAGTATTTGGCGACGGTGCCGAGGTCGTGGTGGACGACGACCACGGTGCTGCCGGAGGCCTTGAGCTCCCTCAGCAGGGCCACGATGGCCTGCTCGGTCTTGTAATCCACGCCGGCGAACGGCTCGTCCGCGAGGTAGAGGCGGGCGTCCTGCGCCAGGGCGCGCGCCAGAAACACGCGCTGCTGCTGCCCGCCGGAGAGCTGGCTGATCTGCCGGTCGGCGAAGTCCGCCATGCCCACCTTCTCCAGGCATTGCATTGCCTTCTCCCGCTCCTTGCGACCCGGCCTGCGGAACCATCCGAGCCTCCCGTAGAGCCCCATCTGCACCACGTCGAGCGCGTTGGTCGGAAAGTCCCAGTCCACGCTGCCCCGTTGCGGCACGTAGCCGACCCACTGGCGGGCCCCGGAGAACGGCTTGCCGTAGATGGCGGCCCTGCCCGCCGCGGGCTTCATGAGGCCCATTACGATCTTCAAGAGGGTGGTCTTGCCCGCGCCGTTCGGCCCCACTATACCGACGAGCTGCCCCTCCGGGACCTCGAAGTTGACGTCCCAGAGGACGGGTTTGTCGCGGTAGGCGGCGGTGATCCCCCTGACCTCCAGGGGGACCTGGACCGGAGGAGCAGCAAGGGTCTTCAGCTTCATACGAGTGCCTCCACTATCGTGTTCACGTTCTCGCGGACCATGCCGACGTAGGTCTCGGCCTCGGTGCCGGCGTCGCCTCCGGCGTCGGAGTAGAGCTCGCCGCCGATCTCGACCTCCCAGCCCCGGTCCACCGTGGCGGTCTTGACGGCCTCGATGGTCTCCGGCGGCACGCTCGACTCGATGAATACCGCCTTGATCTCGCGCTCGGCGAGGAACTCGGCGATCTCCTGCACGTCCCTAGACCCGGCCTCCGACTCCGTGCTGATCCCCTGCAGCCCGCGGACCTCCATGCCGTACTTGCGCCCGAAGTAGTTGAAGGCGTCGTGGGCCGTCACCAGCACCCGCTGCTCCTCCGGGATCTTGGAGATCTGCTCCTGGACGTAGGCGTCGAGCTCGTCGAGCTGCTTCTTGTAGCGCTCGCCGTTCTCCTCGAAGTAGCCCGCGCTCTCCGGGTCCAACTCCGAGAGCTGTTTGACGACCGGGTCCACGGTCATCTTCCACATCGCCACGTCGAACCACACGTGCGGGTCGAAGTGGCCCTGAAACTCCGGCGGCTCGGTGAGCATGTCCTCCGGGATCCCCTCGGTCACTTGAACCGTCGGCTTCTGCTGGCCTACCTTCACGAGGATGTCGCCCATCTTCCCCTCCAGCAACAAACCGTTGTAGAAGATGATGTCCGCGTCCTGCATGGCCGACACGTCGTTCTGGCTGGCCTTGTAAAGGTGAGGGTCCACCCCCGGACCCATCAATCCCGTGACGTCGACCTTGTCCCCGCCCACCTGCCGCACAAGGTCCGTGATCATGGTCGTGGTCGTGGTGGCCTGGATCTTGCCCTCGGCCGCCCCCGCTTCCCCGGACCCGCCGCTACCGCAACCGCCGGCCAGGGCCAGGATCAGAAACCCCGCCAGCGCAACCACCGCCAGACGACCCCAAAACGCGACCGCTCCCGCCCTTTTGTCCATACGTATGCTGCCGTTCATGCTCGCTCCTCGTATTCGATGGATAACCCTGCAAGACCTTCGCCCCGGCCCAGACCGCGTACCCTCTATGCTCGCGTGGTGCTCGGGGTTCCGCCGGTCCACGGAGGACGCCGCGAAACGCCCTTCTTCCCCGTTCGCGCCCATCAACGATGTCCCATAGGCGGATACATGCGCCCCGCGAGCTTACCTTGCAAATTAGCAAGACCTTTCTAGAAACAGTGCCCTGGCCTTAAAACGAATTTAGCCTTAGCTAAAAAATAGCTCTTTGGAGATTGCGTGTCAAGGTTTTGCGCAAGGAATGAAGGAGGCGGGGGTTACGAATGGGGGCGGCTTCACGCCGTTCTGGGGGTTTGGTCGTCTTTCGGGGGGAGAGGGATTCGGGCTTGTATAATCGTCAGGAATTATGGGGGATTCTACAGCGGCGCAGCCACTTTCTTCTTCGACCGGCGACTACGTGAAGGTTATGTGGGAGCTCTCCGGTTCGGGCGGCGCTTCGACGACGGAGATCGCCGCTCGGCTCTCGGTCGCGCCGGCCTCCGTTACGAAGATGCTCGGACGTTTGCAGGAGCTCGGGTTGGTGAGGTACGAGCGCTACCGTGGGGCCTCGCTGACCGAGAGGGGGCAGGAAGAGGCGTTGCGGCTGGTGCGCAGGCATCGGCTCATAGAAACCTTTCTGCTGGAGCATCTCGGGTACTCCTGGCAGGACGTACACGAGGAGGCCGAGCGGCTCGAGCACGCCGTCTCCGACAACTTCACGGAGCGTCTGGCGGATCTTCTGGGGCATCCGGCGCGGGACCCCCACGGCGCCCCTATTCCCGGGGCGGATGGTGTCCTGGCGCCGGAGGATTCCTTCCCGCTGTGCGAGGCGCCGGCGGGCGGGCGGGTCCGCATCACCCGGGTGTACAACGAGGAGGCCCCCGTACTCGCCTACCTGGGGGAGCGCGGGCTCGTGCCGGGGAGGTCTCTGGAGGTCAAGGAGGTGCGCGTCCTCGACGGCGTCGTAACCGTCGAGGACGAAGAGGGCGTCTCCCATCCGCTCGGGGAGCCTCTGGCGCGTTCGATCTTCGTGCGGCTCCCCTCCTAGCCCGAGGTCTCGTACCCGAACCGGCCGTCATCAAGGGGACGCTAAACTATTTTTTACCCCGTCTAAATATGGTGTTTAATGAACGTATGAATGCTTTTAGTCACCCGTTAGAACACTCCGTAATGCGCTACCTCGAAAGAAGAGCCGGATGGTAGATGCTTTCAGGGGGTTGTCCCCGATCTGGCAGGTGTTGCTTGCCACGGGCTTCACCTACGGGATGACCGCGCTGGGGGCGGCGCTTGTCTTCTTCACCAAGGAGGTCAAGCGCTGGGTGCTGGACGCCATGCTCGGGTTCGCGGGCGGGGTCATGATCGCGGCGAGTTACTTCTCGCTGCTGGCCCCGTCCATAGAGCTCTCGGAGGCGAACGGGGCCGAGCCCTGGATCCCGGCGGTCATCGGCTTTCTCGCCGGCGGCGTTTTCTTGCGGGGCCTGGACTGGGTCCTGCCGCACCTTCACCTGCACGATCCCATAAAGAAGGCCGAGGGGGTCGAGACCACCTGGAAGCGCAGCGTCCTGCTTGTCTCCGCTATTACGCTGCACAACATTCCCGAGGGTCTCGCCGTCGGCGTCGCCTTCGGGGCGGTGGCCGCGGGCTTCGAGGGGGCCTCGCTCGCGGCGGCCATAGCGCTCGCCATCGGCATCGGCATCCAGAACTTCCCCGAGGGGACCGCCGTCTCCATGCCGCTCAGGCGTGAGGGCATGTCGCGCGGCAAGAGCTTCTTCTACGGCCAGCTCTCCGCCGTCGTCGAGCCCATAGCCGGGGTGATCGGGGTCGTCGCCGTCGTACTCGCACAGCCCCTGCTGCCCTACGCCCTCGCCTTCGCAGCGGGAGCCATGATCTTCGTCGTGGTCGAGGAGCTTATCCCCGAGTCCCAGAAAGGCGGCTACGCCGACCTCGCCACCATGGCACTCATGGTCGGCTTCGGCGTCATGATGACCCTCGACGTGGCACTGGGCTGAGGGCGGAGAAGCACCGGGACTCCGCGACCGTCGGGAGCTTTGCGAAACGCGACCTCCACTGGCCATGGCCTACGGAAACTTTAGTTCCTTAAGGCTCACGCCCGGCTCAAGGGGCTCATCTATACTGCCGCCGCCATGAAGATAGGGAAGACATCAGGGGCTGGCAGCAGGGCGTCGAGGGTCTCCGTCTGGTCCTGGGCGCTCTACGACTTCTCCAACACGATCTTCTCGATCAGCATCCTGAGCTTCTTCTTCCCTTTGTGGCTCGGGGACGAGCTCGGGGCCGGGGCGGGGGTCGTGAACGGGGCGACCGCCGTCTCGGCGCTGCTCGTGGTGGTGACGGCGCCGGTCCTCGGGGCCCTGGCCGACCTCCGGCAGCGCCGCGTGCCCTACCTCGTGGTGCTGACGCTCATAGCGGTGGTCCTCACGGCCGGGCTCGACCTCGCGGGGGGCGTCGTCGTGGCGGTCGCGTTGTTCGTGGCCGCTGACGTCGCCTACCAGTCGGCGCTCGTCTTCTACAACGCCCTCCTGCCCGGGGTCTCCGCCGGGCGCGGGACCGGGAGGGTGAGCGGCTACGGGACCGCCGCCGGGTACGTCGGGACGATACTGGCGCTCGTGGTACTCACCTTCTTCGTGACGGAGGCGGTCGGGATCAAGGAGGCCCTCGGACCCCTCGGCGGGTGGATGGAGACGGGCGGGGAGCCGAACTCCAACGCCTTTCTGCCGACGGCCCTCCTGTACCTGCTCTTCAGCTTGCCTGCCTTCTTTCTCGTCCCGGATCGGGCGGTGCGCGAGCCCAGGCCGGTCGGGCTCGTCGCGGCCTACCGGGACGTCCTCTCCACCGTGGGGAACATGAGGGCCTACGGGGGGATGGGGACCTTTATCGTCGCGACGTTCCTGTACATGGACGCGGCGAACACGGCGATCGCCAACATGGCGCTCTACGGACGGGAGGTCTTCGGGATGGGGCAGGGGGAGATCCGCAACCTCCTGCTCTTTTCGACGATCTTCGCCGTAGTCGGGAGCATGGGCGCGGGCTACGCCTCGGACAGGTTCGGCCCGAAGAAGGCGCTCCTCGGGACGCTCGTGATCTGGACCGTCGCGATAGTGCTCGCCGCCGTCGCGCTGGCGCCCTGGATGCTCATGCTCGCGGGTCCCCTCGTCGGCGTCGCCCTCGGCGGGACCTGGACCGTCAGCCGGGTCATGCTCATCGCGCTCTCGCCCCCGGAGAAGATCGGCGAGTTTTTCGGGCTCTTCTCGCTGGCCGGCAAGCTCTCGGCGGTGATGGGGCCGGCGATCACCGCGGTCCTCCTCTGGACCTTCGAGGACCTCGGAACGATCGCCTACCGGATCGCCATAGGCTCCCTCGCCCTGATCATGGCCCTTGGCCTCTTCTTCCTCCTCCGCGTCCCCGACGCCCGACCGGACCCGAACACAGAGGGAGCCGCCGCCTAGATCGCCGCCAGCTCGTAGTCCCCGCGTCCGACCCTTTCGCTACAATGCATGCGATGCGAGAGCCCGATAAAAAAGCGGCCCCGCCGTCACGCGGCCGTACGATGGGGGGGCTTTGAGGACCGTCGCGCTCCGGGGCCGGGTCGTGACGGACTACGAGGTCTGGGAGGGGGGAACGGTGCTCCTCGAAGGGGGGCGCGTGGCCGAGGTGGGCCGGGGGGCGCTCGGAGCCGACGAGACGCACGAGTACCCGGACTGTCTCATCCTGCCCGGCTTCGTCGACCTGCAGGTCAACGGCTCCTTCGGGGTAGACGTTGCGACGGAGCCCGAGAAGCTCCATGAGCTCTCCGCGAGGCTCGTGGCAACCGGGACTACAAGCTACCTGCCGACCGTGATCTCCTCTCCGAGAGAGCTCTACGAGGGGACGCTCCCGGCGCTCGCCGCCGCCGTCGAAGAGGGCTACGCGACCGGCGCCGAGCCTCTGGGCGTTCACCTCGAAGGACCGTTCATCAACGTGCAGGAGAAGCGGGCCCACCCGGAGGAGCACGTCGTCGCACCGGACGAGGACCTTCTCAACGAGCTGCTGGACCTCGGGCCAGTGCGGATGCTCACCCTCGCCCCGGAGCTCAAGGGGGCGGCGGAGCTCGCCGAGGCGGCCGGGAGGCGCGGTGCCGTGGTCTCGGCCGGTCACTCGGACGCGCATTTCGGGCTGGCCTACGGCTCCTTCGATCGGCGCGTCGCGGGGGCTACCCATCTGTTCAACGCCATGAGGCTCCTGCACCACCGCGAACCCGGTCTTGTTGGCGCGGCGTTCGCCCACCCGCGCGCCGTGAGCGGGATCATCGCTGATGGGCAGCACGTACATCCCCAGACCGTCGCCATCGCGCTGCGGATACTCGGCCCCGACCGCCTCTACCTCACGACCGACGCCATAGCCGCCACCGGCATGGGAGCTGGCGAGTATCCTCTGGCCACCCGCCGGACCTACCTCGACAGCGGGGGCGGCGTGCCAACCCTGAGCGACGGCACCATCGCCGGGAGCGTCCTGACCATGGACGAGGCCCTCAGGAACGTCCTCGCCTTCACCGGCTGCACGATCCCGGAGGCAGCGAGGATGGCGTCGGCGACGGGCGCGAGGCTCGTCGGCGAGGGGGACCGGAAGGGCCGCCTCGCGCCCGGTTACGAGGCCGACGTCACCGTCCTCGGCCCGGACCTCTCGGTCGTCGCCGTATACAAGGGCGGCGCCAGGGTCTCCGGCTAGCCGTCCTTCGCGCGCGCCACGAAGACCGGGCACGGGGCGTAGCGCACCACGTTCTCCGAGACGCTGCCGAGGACGGCCCTCCTCAGGCTCCCCTGCCCCCGGCTGCCGACGACGACAGTACCCGCGTCGATCCTCTCGGAGAGGTTGATGATCTCCTCTGCCGGGCGTCCCAGGAGGAGGTGGGCCTCGGCGACCGTCCCGCCGAGCTCGCCCTCGATCCTCTCCTTCTGCGCGTCGAGCAACTCCCGGGCCCTACGCCGGAGCTCCGCGGGCTCCTCCTCGGTGAAGGCCAGGTACGTCGGCAGGAACTCGCCGACGTGGACGACGTGCAGCTCGGAGCCCGTTGCTGCGGCCAGCTCGATCGCGGAGCGAGCGGCCACCGTCGCGTCCGGGGAGCCGTCGGTGGCGAGCAGTATTCTCGTCGGGAAGATAGCCATTTCCCCTAGCCCTCCCGCTCTGCGTTGCTCCGGCCGAGGCGGCTGTGGCGGTAGCTGTACAGGAAGTAGAAGACGACCCCGAGGACCATCCAGATCGCGAACCGCACCCAGGTTATGCCCGGCAGGCTCAGCATCAGGCCTATGCACAGAATGATCGCGAGGATGGGGACTATCGGCACGAGCGGCGTGCGGAACGAACGCGGGAGCTCCGGGCGGGTGCGCCTGAGGATTATGACCCCGATGGAGACGAGGACGAAGGCGAAGAGCGTACCGATGTTCACGAGCTCCGCGATCTCCGAGATGGGCGTGAAGGCCGCGATGATCGCGACGACGATGCCGGTCAGGATGGTGATGCGGTAGGGCGTGCCGAACCTCGGGTGCGAGCGGGCGAGGTAGCGGGGGAGCAGGTTGTCCCGGCTCATCGCGAAGGCGACCCGGCTCTGGCCGAGCATCAGGATCATGATGACGCTCGTCAGGCCGCAGATGGCGCCCGCCGAGACAAGCCCCGCCGCCCAGTCCTGCCCGGCGTAGGAGAACGCGAGCGCCATCGGGGCGGAGACGTTCAGCTCCGTGTAAGGGACGATGCCGGTCATGATCTGGGAGACCAGGATGTACAGGATCGTGCAGATGGCGAGCGACCCGAGGATGCCTATGGGCAGGTCACGCTGGGGGTTGCGCGTCTCCTCGGCGGCGGTAGCCACGGTGTCGAAGCCGATGTACGCGAAGAACACGATCGCCGCCGCCGAGACGATGCCGCCGACGCCGAACGACTGCTGCTCGATCCCGAAGATGGTCTGGAGCAGCGGCGCGTCGTAGAACGAGGCCGTGCCCGCCTCCGCGGGGACCGGGGCCGGGATGAACGGCGACCAGTTCGCCGTGGTTATAAAGAAGATGCCGAAGATGATGAAGAACGCCACGACGAGGAGCTTGATCGTGGTGACGACGAGGTTGAACGTCGAGCTGAGGCGTATCCCGAAGACCAGGAGCGCCGTGAGCAGCAGCACGATGATCGCCGCCGGTACGTTGATCACCCCCTCCTCGACGCTGGTGATGGATGTCGGGATAGCCAGGCCGATGCTGGAGAGGATCTGGACGAGGTAGCCGGACCACCCGACGGAGACCGCCGCGGCCCCCACGGTGAACTCCAGGATCAAGTCCCACCCGATAATCCAGGCCACGAACTCGCCAATGGAGGCATAGGAGAACGTATACGCGCTCCCGGCGACCGGGACGGCGCTGGCGAACTCCGCGTAACACAGCGCCGCCAGCGCACAGGCTATGCCCGAGATGACGAAGGAGAGCGAGAGGGCGGGGCCCGCGTTGGTCGCCGCCGCCACCCCGGTGAGCACGAAGATCCCCGTCCCGATAATCACCCCGATCCCGAAGACGGTGAGATCAAGCGGCCCAAGGGCTTTTTTGAGCTTGAATTCCGGTTCGTCCGTATCTCTTATGGACTGCTCGACGGACTTGGTTCGCATTATGCTCATGTGGCTCTCCTAGCTCGACCCTCTTGCATGACCGCCACGATCGCCCCCCTGACTACCGGCTTGCTTCCCACCGCGTCCCCTCGGGAACCGCATTCTACGGGAAAGCCCCGTGTTCCCGCCAACATTGTCACGGGCAACCCTGATCTAGGCCCACGCCTCGTTCATAAACACGCTCATGAACCGCATAAAAGCATCGAAAAGAGCCCCCGTCCAGCTAGCCTGGATCAACCGCATACGGACGTTCCTGGGAGGCGCGAACTACCCGGCGAGCACGGATGAGACCGCGCGGCACGCCGAAGGACAGGGTGCGAACGGCAACGTCCTCTTGGCCCTTCGCCGGTCCCCGACCGCCAACCCGACGGTCCGAATATCGCCCGCACACGATCAGCGACTGTCCGTAGCTCGACACGGTGAAGGAGGGACCGGAGTTTGCACCGGCCCCTCCTCTTCTGCCCGGCGAGACGCGACGCGAGCGCTCGCCGGATCGGGATCAGCGTTTTCCTTACAGGTTTCCCTGCGGCGGGGCGGTGTGGTGCACGACCTTCGTGGTCGTGACCTCGTCCAGGAGTTCGGGGCCGTAGCCGAAGCCGAGGCCGCTGGCCTTCTTCGGGGTCGCGGCGCCCCCGGGGGCGCCGCCGAAGACCGAGTTGATCTTGACGGTCCCCGCCCTGAGCTCCCGCCAGGCCCTCTGGGCGTTCGCGCCGTCCGGGGTGAGCACCGCCGCAGCGAGGCCGTAGACCGTCTCGTTTGCCTTCTCAAGGGCCTCGTCGAAGGAGCGGACGACCTCGACGGCTGCGATTGGCCCGAAGGTCTCCTCGTCTACCACCGCCATCCCCGAGCGCACGCCCGCGAGGACGGTCGGCGGGTAGAAGGAGCCCGGACCCTCGGGGACCCTGCCCCCGCAGAGGAGCTCGGCCCCGGCCTCGACCGCCTCCGTGACGTGGCGGTGGATGAGGCTGCGCTGGCCCTCGTCCACGATCGGGCCCATCTCGGAATCGGGGTCGAAGCCGTCGCCGACCTTGAGGGCTTCTGCTCGCCCGGTGAGCTCCTTCAGGAACTCGTCGGCTATCTCCTCGTGGACGTAGATCCGCTCTATCGAGGTGCAGATCTGACCGGCGTTTGCGAAGCATCCGGTGGCGGCCTCACCCGCCGCCCACGCGGGATCCACCCCGCGGTCCACGATCATGGGGTCCTTGCCGCCGAGCTCGACCACGGCCTTCTTGAGCGCTCCTCCGGCGACGGAGAGGATCTCGCGCCCCACCGGCACCGAGCCCGTGAAGAGCACGAGGTCGACGTCCTCGTGGGCGACGAGCGGACGCCCGGCCCGGCCGTCGCCCAGGAGTAGGTTCAGGACGCCCGGGGGCAGGTCGTCGAACATCGTGGCTACCCAGACGGCCGAGAGCGGCGTCTTCTCGGAGGGCTTGTAGACGACGGTGTTACCGGTCACGAGCGCCGCTCCTATATATCCACACGCTATAGCCACGGGGTCGTTCCAGGGGACGACGACCGCCGCGACCCCGTGTGGTTCGTGCACCATCATGTCCGACGCATCGAAGTTGCCGTTGAGGCTCTTGCCCCTGTGCAGCGGTCCGAGCTCGGCGTACTGCTCCAGCGTCCCTATCCCGGCCTCGACCCCGCCGAGGGCGTCGTCCACCGTCTTGCCCATCTCCAGGGTGACAATCTCCGAGATCTCCTTCGCGTAACCGCGCATCTTGCGCGCCGCTTCTTTTACGAGCCCGGCCCTCTCGGCGGCGGGCATGCGCGACCACCGGGGCAGCGCCCCGCGCGCGGCGGCGACCGCTGCGTCCGCGTCTTCCTTCGTACCGGCGGGGATAAAGCCGATCCCGTCTCCGTTCGACGGGTTCGTTACCGCTATCCCCTCGTCGCCCGTCGAGGGGACCTTCTCGCCCCCGATAAGGTGCGAGGTGGTTTCTTTTATCTGCATGCGTCTACGGTTCCTCCTTGTAGATCTCGCTCAACACCGTGCCGGAAGCCCCGGCAAGCTACGGGCAGGCCGATGGCCAAGCAACGAGACCTTACGGGTACGAGGTCTCCGTCATGGGGGTGACTACGAGCTCGTGGATCACGGAGTCGAGGGGCTGGGAGAGCATGAACAGGATGCTCTTGGCGACGGTCTCGGGGGGCTGCAGGTTCTCCGGCGGGGGCGGCGGGTCGAGGGCGGCGAAGAAGTTGGTGCGCATCCCGCCCGGCACGACGGCCATCGCCCGGACGCCGCTCCGGCGCCCCTCGGAGTGGAGGACCTGGGTGAGGCCGAGCAGGCCGTGCTTTGAGGAGGCGTAGGCGGCCGCGTTCTCCCAGCCCTTCTTGGCGGCGGTCGAGGCTACGTTCAGGATCTGGCCGTACCCCCGCTCCATCATCCCGGGCATCAGGAGCTTCGCGAGAAGCCACGGCGCCCTCAGGTTCACGTTGACTACGTTGTCCCACTCCCCGAGCGTCAGCTCCGGCGCGCTCCTGATGAAGTCGAGCCCCGCGGAGTTTACGAGGATGTCGACCTGCCCCTCGTTCTCGAGCACGTCCTCCACCCCTCCCGAGATGGAACGCTCGTCCGTCAGGTCCATGTACAGCGCCCGGCCCCCGCAGGACTCGGCCACCTCGCCCGCGGCCTCCTTGTTCATGTCGGCCAGCACCACCCGAGCGCCGCCCTCGGCGAGCAGGCGGGCCGTCACCGCACCCAGCCCGCTCCCCGCCCCCGTGACGAGGACCACCCTTCCCGCGAAGTTGCCGCCTGTTGCTCCTTGCTGCATTCGTGATCCTTCCGCTCGTTCTGGTCTTTCGAATGGGCTTTAACGAACCGTCTTCGTGGCCCCCGAGGGCACGTCGATAGCTTCCAAGAAGGCCGACTCGGCCCCGATGGCGACGCGTTCCCAGGTGAAGAGTTCCTCGACCCTCCGCCGCGCGGCCCGCCCCATGCCCTCCCTCAGGGGAACGTCCGAGAGGAGGCGCGTCAGGCTCTCCGCCAGCGCCTCCGGCTGCCTCGGCGGGACGAGGAGCCCCGTCTCGCCCTCGGCGACGCTCCATTTTATGCCGCCGACCCGGGAGCCGACGACCGGCGTGGCGCAGGCCATCGCCTCGAGCGGGGTCATCCCGAAGGGCTCGTAGTGGGGCACGGAGACCGCGACGTCCGCCGCCGCGTAGTAGCGTCCGAGCTCCCCCTGCGGGCGGCTCCCGACGAACGTAACCCTCTCCGAGACTTCCAGAGCTTCGGCGAGCGCCGACAGCCGGACGGTCTCGGGCGAGGGGCCGGGACCCGGCTCGCCCCCCACGACCACGAGCCTCGCGCTAAGGGGCGCGGGCAGGAGGGCGAAGGCCCGGATCAGGGTGTCCACCCCCTTCCTCGGGACGAGGCGTCCGACGTATACGACGGTCGGGACGTCGGGGAGGCCGAGTTCTTCCCGCGCCCCGCGCCGGTCCAGGGGACGGAAGGTCTCGCCGTCCACGCCGCACGGGACGAGCGAGAGCCTCGCGTGGTCCGCCCCGTAAAGCGTCGTCAGCTCCTCGACCTCCGCCGGGCAGGTCGCGAGGATGCGGTCCGCCTCCTCCACTATCCGCATCTCCGCGGCCTTCCTCTCGGGGGGCGAGGTATCCGCGTCGCCCTGCTCGCGCTTCTTGACCTCGCCCAGGGCGTGGAAGGTCTGCGCGAAAGGGAGCCCGAGGTCCCGCTTGGCCTCGCAAGCGACCCACCCGCTCATCCAGAAGTTCGCGTGCACCAGGTCGTAGGGGTCGGCTCCCTCCCCCGCGAACCGGTAGAAGGCATCGCGAAAAGCGGGCATGAACCGGAGAATGTCGTCCTTCGGTACCGCCCGCGCGGGTCCGGCCGCAACGTTTACGACCCTCACCCCCTTCGAGAACGCGACGGCCTCCGGGAGGCCCTCGTCGTCGCGGCGGGTGAAGACGTCCACCTCGTGGCCCATCGCGCCGAGCCGCCTGGCGAGCTCGGCGACGTAGACGTTCTGGCCGCCCGAGTCCTCGCCGCCCAGAGTAGCTAGAGGGCTCGCGTGTTCGCTGATCATAGCGAGGCGCACGGTACTTCCTTTCTCAGAGCAGCGGCCTCCTCGAAGGCGGCCTCCCAGTCCATCGCGAAGCGCTCGAGGCCGAACCGATCCCGTATCGTGCGGCGCCCGGCTTCACCGAGGCGCCGCGCCTCTCCGGGGTCGCCGAGGAGGCCGCGCATGCGCTCGATGAGGTATCCGACGTCGGTGGCGATGACGCCGTTCTCGCCGTCCTTTATGACCGAGACGAGCTCGGTGGTGGCGAGGGCGACGACGGGGAGGCCCAGCTCCATCGCTTCGAGGACGGAGAGCGGGAGGCTCGTGTAGCGGATGGGGTTGAAGTAGAAGCGGTAGGGCTTCATCTTCTCGTGAACCTCGGCCTGGGGCAGGTCCCCGAGACCGCCAACCTCCCGGCTGTTGAAGCCGAAGAGGTCCAGCGGCACCTCCTCCCTGGCCCTCAGGAAGACGTCGCCGCCGACCACGCGCTCCCTGCGCGGCAGGTCGTTGACGAGGGAGACGCCCCTCTCCACCCCGCCCGTGTAGCCGCCACCCGTCGGGACGACGGCGTGGTCGATCACGCGCGTCGGGGTGCGCCGCGCGTCCCAGAACAGGTCATTGAAGTGGGTGACATGGACCAGGAGGATGCCGGGGTCGTCGACGGGGTGGACCATGTCGTTGATCCTGCCCTGCGGCGTGTTGTGCTCCAGAAATATCGCCGGCAACGCCCGCTGCCCTTCGGTGAGGATCTCGCGCGCGTCCTCCCGCAGGTTCTTCTCGCTCTGGTAGATGACGAGGTCGAGGTCGAGGTCCCGAACATCTTCGGCGGGTACGTTCACGGTCTCGTCGGACCACGGGAAGGTCGGGCCGCGCCCGCCGTACCCCTCGGGCTTGTCGGGCTTCGTGGGCAGGTAGAAACGGTGCGGACCCCCCGCGAAGCTCCTGACGAGCGTGTTGAGGTAGGAGCCGTGTATCTGCCAGACGAGCACGTTCATGCCCCCACCCGCTCCCGGCCGCTCGCCATCCGCATCGCGGTCCCGAGCACATCCTCGGGATGCACGCCTGAGATGGGGTCCCCGTGGAGCACGGCGTGATGGTCTTTCTCCATGGGCCCCCAGCGCCCCGCGTCCGTCGAGGGCCCGAAGACCGTGACGCTCGGGGTCCCGAGGGCATAGGCGAGGTGCGCGGGGCCGGTGTCGTTCGAGACCAGCAGGCCCGCGCTCGACACCAGGCCGATGAGCGTCGAGAGGTCCGTCCTTCCGGAGAGGTCAAGAGCCCCCGGGGCGAGTTCGCACACATTCTTGGAGAGCCCGCTCTCCCTGTCCGAGCCCGTCACGGCCACGGCGTACCCCTGGCGCAGCAGGCCCCGCGCGACCGTACCGAAGCCCCCGGCGGGCCAGCGCTTCTCCTCCGCCGAGGCGCCGGGATGCAGCAGGGCAAGCGGCCCACTATCCCCTCCCCGGAGGAGTGCCACGGCGCTTTGGCGATCCTCGTCCCGGACGCGCAGCCGGGGACCTTCGCCGTCGGGCACGCCGCCCGCCGCCTCGGCGAGGCGGAGAAGCTTGCGCGTCTCGTGTGTCTCCGCGTCCCAGGGGACGGAGACGTCCAACCGGGCATAGTCGTCCCCGACGCCCGAGAAACCGGCGGTGCGGCAGGCGGAGAAGGCGGTGGCGAGGCGCGTGGATTGCGGGCCTCGACCGTGCAGGTTCACGGCGAGGTCGAAACCTTCTGCGCGCATCTTTTGGATGAAGAGCTTCAGGGCGGCCTCGTCGGCGCCGCCGTCGAGGCCGGGGGCGCCGGGGTAGGGGACCACGCGGTCCACGTCCGGCGCGAGGTGCGGGGCGAGGGCCTGGGACCAGGGCAGCCCCAAGAGCGAGATCTCCGCCTCCGGATAACCACGCCGGAGCGCCCGGAGCGCCGGGGTGGCCGCCACGAGGTCACCGAGGAAGAGACCGCGGAAGACGGCTATCTTCTTTGCCGCCTCTACCATGCGATCCCCTCCCGCCGCGATGCCCCGGCTCGGGCCTTCCCTTCTTCCAGAAGCTCCAGGGCGGCCCCCGTCACCGTCCCGGGCGCGATGCCGGTGAGGCACTCGTGGCCGATGGGGCAGACGCGCTTGTAGCACGGCGAGCAGGGGACGGGGTGGGTGAGGAGGCGATTCGGCGTGCGCCAAGGCCCCCACTGCTCGGCGGGGTTTGTCCCCGCAAAGACCGTGACGACGGGCGTCTTCATGGCCGATGCCACGTGCGTGGCCCCCGTGTTGTTCGTAACGACGAGTTCTGCCCGCCCGACGAGCGCCGCGAAGGTGCCGAGGCCGGTCTCCCCGCCGAGCGGGAGGCCGGAGGACCCCGCCACCTCCCTCGCGAGCTCCTCCTCCCCGGGGCCGCCGGTGACGAG
The DNA here is from genome assembly GCA_902806105.1 of uncultured Rubrobacteraceae bacterium. The sequence continues at coordinate 15,988 of CADCVI010000109.1, read as the reverse complement.
CACCGGGAGTCCCGTACCGGACGAGAGCTCCTCGACGACCCTGGCGTAGCGCTCGGCCGGGTACGTCCTGGAAGAAGCGCTGGAGCCCGGGTGCAGGAGCAGGAAGCGGTCTACCCCGAGCCTCCCGAGAATCGTCGCGGCCTCTTCCTCGTCCCCCGGGCGCGGCTCCAGCACCATCTCCGGCTCGACGCGCGGGAAGCCCAGGGCCTCGGTGAGTTCGAGGCCGCGCAGGGACTCGTGCCGGGGCGGCACGGTCTCGGCGTACCGGTGGCGGTGCGTCAGGAGCGAGCCCGGCCCCTCGAACGACCCGGCGGCGCGCACGGGTATACCGGCGAGGTAGCAGAGATAGGCGGCCGGCAGCGCCGATTGCTTGTACGAGGTGAAGATGATGGCGGCGTCGAACCCGCCGCCTTTAAGCGTTTCGACCGCAGCCATCTCGCGCCCCGGGTCCTGCGGCAGCTCAAAGTACACGTCCTCGTTAAGGGCGCGGTAGAGGATCGTCTCGTCCACGTCCGGGTTCAACCGCCCGACGGCGCAGCCCGCGGGTCCCGCCATGAGCGCGAGGTGAGCACCCGGCAGGGCCCGGCGCACGGCCCGGAACGCCGGGGTCGTGAGGAGCACATCCCCCATGTTGTCCAGCCGGACGAGCAGCACGCGCCGGAGGTCCTCCGGCCCTATCGTGCCCCCGAAAAGTCCCGAGACGCCACTCAAAGCCGCGTCTCCGCCGTATCCTCCGCCGCGCTGCCGCCCTCGTCGTCGGTGGTCGCCGCGTTGCGGCTCGAACCGTTGTCACAGGATGGCCCTTCCGAACGAGCCGGTGCGATGGGTGCCTCTGCGTCGAGCCCGTTCGCATCTCCACGCGTCTCTTCCCCCGGGACGAACACGTCCGCGCCCAGCCGCCTCGCAACGTCTCCGGGCGGCTCGCCGTCCAGGACGACGACGTGGTCCACGAAGCTGAGCGAGCTCAGGAGTTCTGCCCGGTCTTCGAGCGGCAGGGCGATGTGGGACGCCGGACCCGTGTCCTCCGTGCCCGGGAGGAGGCCGACGACGAGCAGATCCCCAAGCTCCCGGGCCTCGCGGAGCTTGCGCAGGTGCTCCCGGCGCGGCGGGTCGAAACGCCCGCTCGTGAAGACGACCCTCCCGCCCCGCTCCCTCGTCCGATCCAGGTCTGCCTCTAGCCCTGAGGCTCCGCCGCTCTCCCGGGGGTCTTCGCGCAGACGGCGGAGCAGATCGTCCGCGGCGATCGGCACGGTCCCGGGCCTGAGCACGGCCAGCGTCGCGGCTTCGACCCCGAGCCGGGCCGCTTCGGCCGCCCCCGCCCCACCGCCCAGCGCCAGCGCGAAGGCCGCGAGAAAGGTATCGCCCGCTCCGTTGACGTCCGGTTCGTCCACGAAACGCCCGGCGATGCTCTCGACGCCCCCCGGCCCCGCCACGGCGACCCCATGCTCCGCGAGGGTGACGGCCACGACCCTGGCCCCGAGCCGCCGGCGCAGCGCGCGTCCCACCCCGGCGGCGTCGATCCGTCGGGGGTCCGTCTCTACGGGGAGGTCAAGGGCCTTCTGGGCCTCCAGGTGGTTCGGGGTGGCGGCGGCGAGGCCCCGCCAGGAGAGGCGCAGCGGTCTCTTCGAATCGAGGACCACGCAAGGGTGTCCCGAGCCGCCAAGGGCTTCGGCAAGCCCCCGGGTCACCGTTCCGCCGGCGTAGTCCGAGACCAGGACGGTGTCGGAGGCCGCCGCCATGGAGCGGGCTCTCTCCGCCAGTTTCGCGGCTTTCGGTGGCGGGTTCGTATCGCCGGAGTCGACGCGGGCTAGGATCACGCCGTCGGCGATGAGGCGCCTCTTCACGACGGTGGCGCGCCCCGGCTCGCGCACCACCTCGCCGGTCTCAACCCCTGCCCCCGAGAGCTTCTCCAGCAGCTCGAGGCCGGGATCGTCGTCCCCGACCGCCGAGAGCAGCGTGACCCCGGCCCCCATCGCGGCGAGGTTGGCGGCGACGTTCGCAGCCCCCCCGGGCGAGGAGGTTCTGCGGATGCCGGTGACGACCGGGGCCGGGACGTCGGGGGCCAGCTTCTCCGCCCGCCCCCTCTCGAAGACGTCCAGCATCACGTCGCCCACCACGAGGCAGCGCCGTCCCCGGAAGGCGCGCACGAGGGTGGCGAGGCTGTGGTGGCCCTCCCTCACAGCCCGACGCCGGCGGTGCTTCCGGTCCTTCCTTCCACCGCGCCCTCCCGGAGGATGTGTCCGACTACCTCCACGAAGCCCGCGGCCCTGAAGTCCGGGGGCATCCGTGACGGCTCGGGACCGACGAGGACCGTGCGGGTGCCTGCCCTGCTACCGGCCTCCACGTCGGCGGCGATGTCGCCGACGGTCCAGGAGGCCGAGAGGTTCAGGCCGTGTTTGCGGGCGGCACGCCGGAGCATGCCGGGGGCGGGCTTGCGGCACGCGCACTCCACCGCGTAGGGGGCGACCTCGCCGTCGGGGTGGTGCGGGCAGTATTCGAGGCCGTCGAGCGCGGCCCCGTAGGCGTCGAGCATCCGCTGGAGCCTGTCGTGCATCCTCCCGACGGCCGCCTCGTCGAAGTAGCCGCGCGCCACGCCGGACTGGTTGGAGATGAGGATCAGCTTGTACCCGGCCTCGCGGAGCGCCCGGAGCCCCTCGGGGACGCCGTCGAGCAGCTCTATCTCGTCGGGGTCGGAGCCGTAGTGGCGGTTTACGATAAGCGTGTCGTCGCGGTCCACGAAGACCGCCTTGTGGGGGAAGAGCGCCTCCTCGACGAGGCCGCAGATCGTGTGCGTGAGGATGAGGTGACCTGCCTGGACGGTCGCCGTGTCCGGTGCCCCTATGACCACCGGCACGTCCACGAGGGCCCCGAGGCGCCCGCCCCTGCCGCCTAGGTACCCGATCACGGCGAGCCCCTTCTCGCGGGCGGCGAGCACCGCCCGCGTCACGTTCTCGGAGTCGCCGCTCGTCGAGATCGCGACGAGGACGTCTCCGGGTGTCCCGAGTGCGTCTACCTGGTGGGCGAAGGCGTCGTCGTAGCCGTAGTCGTTGGCGACTGCCGTGAGGGAGGCGGGGTTCTGGTGCAGCGCGATCGCCGGGAGCGAGGCCCGGTCGCGCTCGAACTTGCCCACGAGCTCGGCTACGAGGTGCTGGGCCTCCATCGCCGAGCCGCCGTTGCCGCAGACCAGGACCTTACCGCCCCTCTCGTAGCAGGAGGTGACGAGCGCCGCCGCCTTCTCGGCCCCGCCGTACGGGAAATCTGCGAGCATCGTACGAGCCCGATGAGCGTGTCTCCTGACGCGATCCACCCCGCCCCACGAGAGATCCCTCATCACGAACCCGTCGCGTAAGCTTGGCCTAGCGTCGGGCCCGGCCGGGCCTCGCGCGTCTCGTGGTTTCGAAGAAGAGCGGCAGGAACCGTCGAATGGGTGGCACAACCAGCGGCATGCGTGGGAGACCACAACGGTGTTACGGAACATGCGGTGCACAACCTGATGCCCATAAGGAACCACTCTTCCTTTCTTCTCTCACCGCTAAACTTCTCGTTGCATTAACGATCGTTCCCGGTCGAATTCCGTGTGAGGACTCACGAAGCCCGCGAGGGCGTCCCGTAACCCTTGATAGCGACGATCCCGTGGAGCCGGAGCCGGACCGCGGACCGCCTCCTCGTGCGCCAAGTTTGTTTCGAGGCGTCGCGGGGGACGTTGGGCGGGTAGAAAACACGCTGCGACAAGGAGAGAGCATGGAATCCGGCCAGGCAGGCCCAGGGGGTTTAGACGAGACTATTTCGGCGCTCGATGGGGGCGTCAAGAACCTTACGATGGACGCGGCGCTCAACCAGATCGAGGGCTGGCGCCTCAGGCTGGAGGCCTCCGGGGTTCCGGAACTGCAGCCTATCGCCGACGGTCTCGCCAGGCTCCACGACAACCTGACCTCCAACGACGTAGACGCCGGGGCGGTTGGCGGGATCCTCGCGGATCTCGGCGAGCAGGTCCGCGGCGTCGCCTCGACCGATGTGGGCCGCCCCGTCTCCGGCAGGCTCGAAACCCTGGCGGGTATCCTCTCCGGCGAGGGACGCCGCCTCGCCGGTTCCTGACCAGCGACCCCAACGCAACGAGAACCCCGATCCAGAGGAGAGAGATTTGACCCCTAACGACGTAGGGCCGCGACCGGACCGGCGGGACGTCCCCACCGGAGACGGCGCGATAGTAGATCCCTGGGAGGCCCTGCGCGCCTCCGGCGAGGTATTGTCCCGCGCGGCCCGTCGCTCCGGCGAGGAGGCGCGGGCCGTCTTCGATACCGCGTCTTCGGACAGGGCCTCCGGTCTGTCGGGGGCGGCGCTGCCGGTACGTTTCGGTGACCTGTACAGGGCACAGGCTTTTCTGTGGGCCGGGGCCGGGGTCTCCGCCGCGGAGCGTCTCGGCCGCTCTGTGCCGGGGCTGGTGCCGAACATCCCGGGCCTCCCCTCCGGGCGGGCGCAGGTGCTCGGGGCGGTCGCCTCGGACCTGTGGATAGGTTACGCCGCCCTGCGCGAGCGCGCGCGGTGGTTTCCCGGTCTTGTGCGCGACGAGGACTGGGAGCTGCAGCACCTGCGGGGGGCGGCCCGCGTGCTCGATGCCGCGTCGGAGCTCGGGGGGACCCTCATAAAGGCCGGACAGTTCGCCTCGACGAGGCCGGACCTCCTGCCGCAGGCGTACACCAAGACCCTCTCGGCGCTGCAAGACCGTGTCGCGCCGCAGTTTTGGCCCGTGATCGAGGGCGTGGTCTCCCGGGAGATCGGCGGGCCAGTCTCGGGCGCGTTCCGGAGCTTCGATCCCGAGCCCATCGCCGCCGCCTCCATCGCCCAGGTGCATCGTGCAGTCCTCGCCGACGGTCGCCCCGTGGCCGTGAAGGTCCAGTACCCCGGCATCGCACGTCTCATAGAAGCGGACCTTGCGGCCCTGGAGAGCATCTCCGGGACCATCTCGCGACTCGAATCCAGCGTGCGCCTCGATCCCATACTCGAGTACCTCCGCTGGACGCTCCCCCTGGAGCTTGACTTCGTGCGGGAGGCGGAGGCGATAGGGAGGCTCGGTCTGGCCCTTGGCGACCGCGACGATGTTGCGGTGCCGGCGGTGGTCGAGGGGCTGAACACGGAGCGGCTGCTCGTGATGGAGCTTGTGGAGGGGGTCAAGATCAACGACCGCGAGGCCCTCGTCCGGGCGGGCCTCGACCCGAAGCAGGTCGCCGAACTGCTCGTCGACGTCTACGCCGAGCAGATCTTCCGTCGCGGCATCCTCCACGCCGACCCGCACCCCGGCAACCTGCTCGTCCGTCCCGGCGCGAACGGCCCCGTCCTCATCCTGCTGGACCACGGCCTCACCGTGGACGTACCCGAGAGCCTCTCCGCCTCCCTGCGGGCCATGATCCTGGCGCTCGAAGAGGGGGACCTCGATGCGCTGACCGCCGGCCTCGAACGCGCCGGCCTCCGCCTCGGCCCGGAGGTAGACCTGGAGATCCTCCTCGGGCTCGTCGGCGTCCTGCTCGGCGGCGAGGAGGCGGGAGGCCGGGACGACATCGGGGAGCTCGGGATGAAGCTCGGCGCGAGCGTCGGGAGCATCCCCGTCGAGCTCCTGCTCATGGGCCGCGCCATCGGCCTGCTCGACGGCATAACCCGCGTCCTCGACCCGGACCTCGACACGGTAGGCATCGTCGCGCGCTACGCCCGGGGATAACCCTGCGACGGCGCACGCGCGTCGACGAGCCCCCACGCGGTAAATTTCGGGATCGTGCCGGAAGATCGGGCACGATCCCGGTGTAACAACACTCTGCGGGGGTATAAAAAGACAGTATGCAGCAGAAACTCCTCGACGGTCGCTACGGAATCTCTGCCCTTCTGGGCAGCGGAGGCATGGCAAAGGTTTATCTGGCTCACGACGAGATCCTGGGCCGCGACGTGGCCCTGAAGGTGCTGAGGGAGCAGTACGCGGAGAACGACGAGTTTGTCGAGCGTTTCAGGCGCGAGGCACGGGCCGCCGCCTCGCTCTCGCACCCGAACATCGTGTCGACGTACGACCGCGGGTGCTCCGAGGGGGGCTCGTACTACATCGTTATGGAGTACGTCCCGGGCGGGACGTTGAAGGACCGCATCGTGGAGGACGGGCCCCTCGACCCGGACCGGGCGGCGGAGCTGGCCGCTCAGGTCGCGAGCGCGCTCGGCGCGGCCCACGAGCGCGGCGTGATCCACCGCGACGTCAAGCCGCAGAACGTGCTGCTCACCGCCTCGGGCGACGTCAGGGTCACGGACTTCGGCATCGCGAGGGCAGCCTCCGAGGCCTCGCTCTCCGGCAACAGCATGATCCTAGGCACCGTGAGCTACATGTCCCCGGAGCAGGCGCAGGGCAAGATCGTCGGGCCCCGGAGCGACCTGTACTCCCTCGGCGTCGTCCTGCACGAGATGCTCACGGGCCGCGTCCCCTTCGAGGCCGAGACCCCGATGGCCGTGTCCATGAAGCACGTTCACGAGCCGACGCCCTCGCTTCGGGAGACGAACACGGAGGTCCCGAAGGGCCTGGACGCCATAAGGACGAAGCTGCTAGCAAAGAACCCCGACGACCGCTACGCGAGCTCCGCCGAGGTCGTGGAAGATCTACGCCGGGTGAGGCTGGGCCAGGAGCCGCTGTTCGTCAGCTCCGCGCCGTCCGCGCAGGATGCCCCTACAAACGTCATGGACAAGCCCCTCGTCGCCGCCGTGCACGGTGGGCGGAGGCGCTGGCGGCCCTTCGTGCTGCGCACCGCCGCGGCCCTGGTGGGGGTCACCGGGCTCGTGGGCATCTTCGGCTGGGGGCTGACCGAGTCGGAGGGCCGCCAGCCGAGCGGCGTGGTCGAGGAAGTCCGGCAGGCCGTAGCAGGTCGGAACGACGTCTCAAGCGTGGGCGGGCTCGACAGGGCCGCGGCGCAGCAGCGGCTGATCGGCGACGGCTTCGTGGTCGACGTGCGGCCCCGCGAAAGCTCCGCGGGCGACGACGGTAAGGTGCTCTCCCAGTCGATCCCCGGTGGCGAGGAGGCCGAGAAGGGCACGAAGATCGTGCTGGATGTCGGCACAGGCCCGGCGCCCGTTCCGGTCCCCGAGCTTACCGGCCTGACCCTCGCGGCGGCGGAGGGCGTGCTCGCGGAGGCGGGCCTGAAGGTCGGCGAGAAGGAAGAAAGGTCGAGCGAGACCGTTCCGGATGGGGAGGTCATCGAGCAGGACCCGCCCGCCGGGGAGAAGATCGAAGCCGGCACCGCCATAAACCTCGTCCTCAGCACGGGGCCGGCCGACCCTGCCCCCGCGGCCTCACCTGCACCCGCCGACCCGCCGGCCACAGAAGCCGAGACGCCCCCAGATCCGGTCGATAATCCCCCTGCGCCCTCCGTCGTTCCCGTGCCGGAGCAGTACGAACGAGCCCCGCGCCAGTACGAGCCCGCAAGCTCTGCCGAGCCCGCCGCGCCCGAGGCTACCGCCCCCGTCGAACAGTACGATGCGCCCCCCGCATCGGCGCCGCCGGAGGAGTATCAGCAGCCGGCGACGCCGGAGGACGGGTATCAGGGCCCCGCCGAGACGCCCTCGGAGGATGATCCGGGGAGCGAATACAGTGAAGACGAGCGGGCCGAAGACTGAGCCCGCGAACCTCGCCGTAAAATCCGCGACGCATGGCCGGAGCAACGCTGGCGGTAGTTCGACTCATCGCCGAAGCTACCGGCTCATCTCCTGTTCGCATACGTGGCATGCTTCGGTGTCGAAGTTGCCGGAGGGAGGAGAACCCGGGGTATGAGCGAGACAGTCGGAGATCGTGCGTTGGAGGGCAGGACGGCGCTGGTCACGGGGGCCAGCAGCGGGTTGGGGAGGGCCACGGCGATCGCCCTCGCCCGGGCCGGCGCTAACGTCGCGCTGGTGGCGAGGAGCGCCGAGGAACTCGAAAGCGCCAGGGAGGAGGCCGCGGGGACCCAGGGCCGGGCGTTGGCCTTGCCCACGGATCTGGCCGAGGCGGATGGGGCGGCACGGGCGGTCGGGAGAACCGTCGAGGCTTTCGGGCGCATAGACGTTCTGGTCAACGCCGCCGGCACCGACGTGCCCGGCACGGTGGAGGAGCTCGACGTGGAGGGTTGGGATCGGACGCTCTCCGTGAACCTGAGGGCGCCGTTCCTGCTCTCGAAGGCCGTCTTCCCGCACATGCGCCGGGCGGGCGGCGGTACGATCGTGAACGTCTCCTCTGTAGCGGGAAAGAAAGGCTGGGCGAACGCCTCGGCCTACTGCGCCTCGAAGTTCGGCCTCACGGGCCTGACCGAGGCGCTGGCCGACGAGGGAAAGACGCACGGCATCCGGGCGATCGTGCTGTATCCTGGCGCCATGGCGACCAACTGGGGTGCCTTCTCGCCCGAGGAGCGCCGCCGGAGCGAGCCGAACGAGGCTCCGGCGACCCAGGTCCTCGCGCCAGAGCGGGTCGCGGACTTTATTGCCTGGTTTGTCGCGTCCCCGCCCGAGTTCGTGCTGACGGAAGGGATCGTGTTGCCGATCGAGGAGGGCTTGCCCTAACTCGTCCCGGTCTTTCTAGCCATCCATCGGCGAGGAGCCGCTCGGCGTGCGTCGGCCCATCGCTCGGGCAAGTACACCGGGCCGTAATCTCCGGTGCCGCGCATCCGTTCGACGAGTTGGACCGCTGCGCCGGAGAGTACCGTCGGAACCCCGTCCGGCGCGGTGCCGGGCGCAGGTATGTGCTGGTTTGTTAGACTGGACGGCGACGCGGAGACGTACCTGGGTACGCCGCACTGGGGTTCAGCTGGGCGAAAGGGATCTGAGGAAATGGACGTAGCTGCACGCAAGTTGACGTTGGAGCGCCTGGGCCTGGGGCATTTCGGGGCGGTACACGAGAACCTGCCCTCCGCTCGTCTGGTGGAAGCATCCGTGAGGCGGCGCGAGGGCATGCTCGCCGAGAACGGCGCGCTCGTCGCCAAGACTGGCAAACGCACCGGGCGCTCCCCGAAAGACAAGTTCATAGTAGAGGACGACCTGACGCGGGACACGGTAGCATGGGGGGCGGTAAACAAGCCGTTCTCCCCCGAGGCCTTCGAGACGATCCTCGACAAGGCGACAAACTACCTCGGCAACCTGGAGGAGCTGTACGTCGTCGACGCCTTCGCCGGGGCCGACCCGAGGTACCGCCTGAACGTGCAGGTCGTCACCGAGTTCGCCTGGCACTCGCTGTTCGCGCGCCAGCTCTTCCGCAGGCCGAGCCGCGAAGAGCTCGAAAATTTCGACCCGGACTGGACCGTCATCAGCGTCCCGGGCTTCCTCGCCGAGCCCGAGGAGGACGGGACAAACTCCGAGACCTTCGTCGCGGTGGACTTCTCGCGCAAGGTGGTCCTGATCTGCGGCACGGGCTACGCGGGGGAGATCAAGAAGAGCATCTTCAGCGTCCTGAACTTCGTCCTCCCGATGGAGCACGGCGTCTTCCCGATGCACTGCTCGGCGAACATGGGCGAGGACGACGACGTAGCGCTCTTCTTCGGCCTCTCCGGCACCGGCAAGACCACCCTTTCGGCCGACCCCGAGCGCAGGCTCATCGGGGACGACGAGCACGGCTGGTCCGACGAGGGCGTCTTCAACTTCGAGGGCGGCTGCTACGCCAAGACGATAGACCTCTCCCCCGAGAAGGAGCCCCAGATCTACGGGGCCATCCGTTTCGGCGCGGTGCTTGAGAACGTCGGGCTGGACCGCCAGAGCCGGGATGCGGACTACGCGGATAGGCTCGTCACCGAGAACACCCGCGTGGCGTACCCGCTGGAGTACATCGAGAACTCCGTCCCGGACGGACGGGGCGGCCACCCGGACGCCGTCCTCTTCCTCACCGCCGACGCCTTCGGGGTACTGCCCCCGATCAGCTCCCTCACCCCAGAGCAGGCCGCCTACTACTTCCTCTCGGGCTACACGGCGAAGCTGGCCGGCACCGAGGCGGATATGGAGAACGAGGTCGAGGCGACGTTCTCGACGTGCTTCGGCGCCCCGTTCCTCCCGCTTCCGGCGACCACCTACTCCACGATGCTCTCCGAGAAGCTCAAGGAGCACGGCACCCGCTGCTACCTCATCAACACCGGCTGGTCCGGCGGCCCCTACGGGGTCGGGAGCCGCATAGACATCAACGACACCCGCCGCATGGTCCACGCGGTAATAGGCGGCGAGCTCGACAGGGCCGAGACGAGGAAGGACCCGAACTTCGGCCTGAACGTCCCCGTCGAGGTCCCCGGCGTCGACGCCTCCGTCCTCGACCCGCGCCAGACCTGGTCCGACAAGGAGGCCTACGACAAGCAGGCGAAGGACCTGGCGAACCGCTTCGCCGAGAACTTCAAGAAGTTCGAGGATCAGGTCTCGTCCGAGGTGAAGGAGTCGGGCCCGGCGGCCTAGGTCCGGGACCCCCCCCGCATCGCTTGAACCCCCTCCACTTTCGGCCGTCCGGGAGCTCCAGGCCCGGGCGGCGCCCCTTTGCGGGGGGCGCGGGAAGGGGGAATTCGGTACTCCGGCCTCGGGTCCGGCATGGCCTCGCGTTACCGCCGCGAGTGTGATCGGTGGCTGAGGGTACGCTGCTCGCGATCTTCGCCGCCCTGGTCTTCGTGGCGGTGCTCGCGCTCTTCGCGGCGGAGAAGGTCCACCGGACCCCCGCCGCCCTCATGGGGGCCGTGCTCGTGGTCGTGGCCGGGGCAATCGGGCAGGAAGAGGCGATAGAGGCCGTCAACTGGGAGACGCTGGGGCTCCTGATCGGGATGATGATCCTGGTGGGCATCCTGAGGGAGACCGGGCTCTTCAGCTACCTCGCCATAAGGACCGCCCAGCTCGCGGACGGGCGACCGGGCCGCATCCTGGTCTACCTCGGGGTGGTCACTGCCGTGCTCTCGGCGTTTCTGGACAACGTCACGACCGTCCTCCTCATGTTCCCGATGACCCTGCTTATCGCCGACATCCTCGACGAGGACCCTGTGCCGTTCCTGCTCCTCGAGGTCATCGCCTCCAACATCGGAGGGACGGCGACGCTCGTCGGGGACCCGCCGAACATCATTATCGGGACGGCGACCGGCCTCTCGTTCAACTCGTTTATCGTCAACCTGGGGCCGCCGGTTGTGGTCGTGCTGGTAGTGACGCTCGCCATCCTGTGGCTCGCGTGGGGGCGGAAGATGCGACCCTCGGAGGAGAACCGGCGCAGCATCCTCGCGCTCGACCCCGCATCCTCCATCCAGGACCGTGGCCTACTCCTCCGGGCCGGCGGTGTCATGGCGGCTACCGTGCTCGGCTTCTTCATGCAAGACCTGACCGGGCTCAACCCCGCGGTCGTCGCCCTCGCCGGGGCCGCGCTCGCCATGATCGTGTGCCGCTCCGACGTCGAAAAGTCTTTGGGCGACGTGGAGTGGCCCACGATCCTGTTCTTTGTCGGCCTCTTCGTGATGGTCGGGGCCCTGGAGTCGGTAGGCATCATCGGCGCCGTCGCCGACTACCTCGGCTCCGCGTCGGATTCCCTCGGGGTCACCGCCGTCACGATCCTGTGGGGGAGCGCGGTCGCCTCGGCGGTGGTGGACAACATCCCGTTCACGGCGACCATGATCCCGGTCGTCGAGGGTATCGGCGAGGCGCGCGGCTACGATGCCTCCACCCTCGCGACCCTGTGGTGGTCGCTCTCCCTCGGCGCCTGCCTCGGCGGGAACGCGACGCTCATCGGGGCGAGCGCCAACCTCGTCGTCGCCGGGATGGCCGAGCGTCACGGGCTCAAGATCTCCTTTGTCCGCTTCATGCTCGCCGGTCTGCCCCTGACCGTGATCGCGATAGCCATCAGCACGGCCTACGTCCTGTTGTTTCTAGTCTAGGCTCCGGGGCGGTTACATGTAATACCTGAGCAGCACGTAGCCGGTTGCTATCACGAGGGAGATCAGGGTTACCGGGATACCGTAGATCATGAATTTGACGAAGGTTATCCTCTGGCCGGCTCGCTCCGACATCCCGGCCGCCACGACGTTCGCGGAGGCCCCGATGAGCGTCGCGTTCCCGCCGAAGTCCGCGCCGAGGGCCAGCGACCACCACAGCGGGCGTAGCTGGGCCTCCGTGAGGTTCTCGCTCTCGCCGAGCTCCTGGAGGACCGGGATCATGGTCGCCGTGAACGGGATGTTGTCTATGACCCCGGAGGCCAGGGCGCTCCCCCAGATGATAACGACCGCGGCGACGGCGCTCGTCGCGTCGAAGGCCGTGAGGAGCCCGGCGATACCGCCCACGACGCCCGTCGCCTCCAGGCCACCGACGAGCACGAACAGCCCCACGAAGAAAAACAGGGTAGGCCACTCGACCTCGCGCAGCACCTCCTCGACGTTGGAGCGAGCGTAGAGCAGGAGCACGGCGGCGCCGAAGAGGGCGATGGTCGCCGCTTCGAGGTGCAGAGCGCCGTGCAGGAAGAACGCGAGGATCACGACCCCGAGCACGATGAGGCACTTCCTGAGCAGCACGGGGTCCCGGATGGCGCCGCGGGCGTCGAGCCCCATGATCGTCTCCTCGGCGGTATCGCTAGCTTTCAGCTCCCGCCTGAATACGAGGTAGAGGTAGGCGAGGACGAAGGGCAGGGTCAGGATCACGACCGGGGCGAGGTTGATGACGAAGTCGGCGAAGGAGAGCCCGGCGGCGCTCCCTATGAGGATGTTCGGCGGGTCTCCAATGAGGGTAGCGGCCCCGCCTATGTTCGAGGCCAGAACCTGCGTGAGCAGGAAAGGGAGCGGCGAGACGCCCAGGGCGTCGGCGATGAGGAACGTCACCGGAACCATGAGGATGATCGTAGTCACGTTGTCCAGAAAGGCCGAGAGGACCGCCGTGACGACGGCCAGAAGGATGAGGATGCGCCCCGGCTTCGCCTTCCCCCAGCGGGCGCTCTTTATCGCGAGGTACTCGAAGAGGCCGGTCTTGTCCAGAACCGAGACAATGACCATCATGCCGGCGAGCAGCCCAATGGTGTTCCAGTCGATAAACTCTGTCGCCGCCTCGCTCTGCTCCACGATCCCGAACGAGATAACTACCGCCGCTCCCAGGAGTGCCGCGACGGTGCGGTTGACTACCTCGGTGCCGACGATCACCAGCACCACGACGAACAACGCTACGGCGAAGATCGCCTCCACGCGTACCACTCCCTCCATACCCACGAAAGCCCTTGAAGATATAATTCTATCCGTTCATCGGAGGAGGTTTTCGTGGGTACGGAAGATTCGCCCGGCCAGGGTAGCAAAAGAGACCTGAGGTTGAGGAAGATCATGCAACCGGCGGTGACCATCGCCCCCGACGCGACCGAGCGTGAGGCCCTCGGGGTTCTGCTGAAGAACAGCGTCCCTGGCGTTCCGGTCGTCGAGAGCGACGGGACCCTCGCCGGTTTCGTGACCGACGGCCACCTTCTAGCCTCAGCGCTCCCGAAGTACCTCTCGACGATGGAGGATGTTTCTTTTATCGGCGAGGGCGGGGACTCGTGGATACATTACTTCACCGAATCGGCCGACCGGCCCGTAAGCGAGGTCATGACGCGGGATGTCTCCCAGCTCGACGTCGGCAAGAGCGAGGTCGTCGCCGCGCACAAGATGGTCCACGACGGCGTCTCGTCCGTCGTCGTCACCGAGAACGGGCGGGTGGTCGGCATCGTGAACCGCCTCGACCTCTACGCCGCCATCCTGGGCCTCGACGAGGGCTAGAAGCACGCGAAAGGACCGATGCCCGAAGGCACCGGCCCCTCGATCACCCCGAAGGGTCTACTTCTCTTCGGTTAAAGCCGCTTGGCGATCTCGGCGATGTCCTCGGCGTTGACGCCGGGGGCGAACAGCGGCGGGGCCGGGTTGAGGTCCGGTACCGCGCCGCCCTCGGGCGGACCGTCCTGGACCTCGCGGGGCTCGCCGGTATCGACCTGCAGGCCGTTCCAGATCTGCCCGATCTCCTTGTAGTCGTCCGGGCTGAACCTGTACAGGATGCGGTGGAAGCCCTTGTCCATGTACTTCTTGGCATCCGGGAAGTTCTCGCTGCGGATCTCCGGCACCGGCAACAGCTTGGTGATGTCCACGCCAGAAAGGTCGCTGAGCGCCTTGGCGTAGGCCTCCTGATGCACCCCGCCGCGAACGATGAGGTAGCCGACCATCTCGCGCGCAACCGGGTTCTGGGTCGCCTCGTAGACCCGGATCTTGCCCATCCTGGCCCCGGACTCCAGGAAGAAGTTGTGCAACAGGTCCAGCTTGAGGTTGCCGGAGTTGAAGACGTTCTCGCCGGTCCACGCCTTGCCCGCCGCCCCGCCCGGAATGGCACCGAGACCGAAGTTGAGGAAGTGGTCGGGGTTGCCGGTCATGCCGCTGAAGTTCAGGGGCGGCGCGACGCCGTCGGTAGAAGCCTCCGTCTGGTCGAGCAGGAGGTTGACGGTGTTGGCGACGAGCTCGATGTGCCCGAGCTCCTCCGCCGCGATGTTCGCGATCAGGTCGTAGTAGGGCCGGACCTTGCTCTTGCCGCGCATGTTGAACGACTGGTACGTGTAGTTCATCAGCGTCGACATCTCACCGAACTTGCCGCCCAGAAGCTCCTGCACGATGCCGGCCGACGCCGGGTCGGCCTGAGCCGGCCTGGGAAGCTCTATCTGCAACTTGTCTATGCGTAGAAACATAAATCCCTTTCTCGCCGTTCCTTGACCATCGGCGCCACAACCGGACCGCAACCACAAGAGCCCCCATCTGCGGGAGCCTCCGTGAGCTTTTTACACCGGTGTGCCCACGTACCTGACCTTACCCCGGGACGATGGTTTGTCAAACAGGCAAAACGAACTAATTTGAAAGCTGGTAATTTGCCTAAAAGGCACATTTTGTTGCCAGAGAGCAGCCTTACCCTACTGCTCCTCCGGCGGTAGACTGTGGAGATGGACGGTGAACTAAAGGACGGCCTGGGCACGGACCTTGGGATGGTCGGCTCCCGGCTCAGGAGCATGAGGCGGGAGCGTGGCTGGAGGCTGGAGGACCTTGCGGAGCGGACCGGGCTCTCGAAGGCGTACCTGTCGAGGCTGGAGAGCGGGGAGCGCCAGCCGTCGCTGACCGCCCTGTTCGGGGTGGCCCGGGCGTACGGTATCTCTTTCTCGGCGCTCTTCGAGCCGGAGCCGGAGGCACCGAGCTCTGTCGTGGTGCGGTCCGAGGACCGTCCGGTGCAGCGGGGCAACGGGTTGCTCTACTCCAAGCTCTCGAAGGGCAACATGACCTTCAACCTCAGGCCGTTGAGGATCCTGGTTCCGGCCGAGCGGGCTGGGGAGACGCTCTACCAGCACGAGGGGGAGCAGTGGCTGTACGTCCTCTCCGGCCGGCTCTGCCTGGAGCTTCTGGAGGAGGAGATAGTGCTCGGCCCCGGCGACGCGGCCCACTTCGACGCCGATAACCCGCACAAGCTCAGGGCGCTCGACGGCCAGGACGCCGAGGTCATCCTGGTCGCGTGCGCCGTGCCATACCTGTTGCTCAAGAGTTACCTGTAGCGAGTTTCACCCGGCCGTAGAATTCCGGGACCGTTAAATGGAGCCGGGAGGGCGAACCTTGATCATCGACCCGTCGAAGCTGGACCCTACCAGCGTCTACAAACTGCTTATAGGCTCGGTCGTGCCGCGCCCCATAGCGTGGGCCTCGACGGTAAGCCCCGAGGGGGTGGCGAACCTCGCCCCCTACAGCTTCTTCACCGTCGCGTCTCGCAACCCCCCGACGCTGTGCATCAGCGTGGGCGAGCGCCTCGACGGCGAGCCGATGCCGAAGGACACCCTGCGCAACGTCGAGGAGACGGGGGAGTTCGTGGTCAACGTCGTCTCCCTCCCGCTCTCGGATGCGATGCACGAGTCGGCCAAGGAGCACCCGCCGGGCGCCGACGAGTTCGAGGCGGCGGGCCTGACCGCGGCGCCGTGCGAGGTGGTGAAGGCCCCCAGGGTCCTGGAGGCCGCCGTGAGCATGGAGTGCGT
>CADCVI010000108.1 GCA_902806105.1 uncultured Rubrobacteraceae bacterium | reverse complement strand
TGTCGAGGCGCGGCCCGAGCTCCTCCTCGAGCAGGTTCGCCTCTGCCTCCAGCCTCGCCCTCGTTCCCCTCGCCCCGGCGTGGTCTTCGTACAGCCCGATCAACCTCTCGGACGCCTCCCGGACGAGCCGGTCCCCGGGCTGCAAGCGGTGGGGGACGAGCCTCCCGCGCTGGAGGCGCGCCATGACGTGTTCGCCGCGCAGCACTAGGGTGCGCCCCCGGCTCCGGCGGCGTAAGGTTCCGTGCGCCGCCGGGAGACTGCCTCCTCGCCGGTACCCTCGGTGACCAGTTCGTAGAGCGTCGCCTTCTTGCCCTCGCGGGGGCGGAGGACGCGGCCGAGGCGCTGGACGTACTCGCGGCGCGAGGCGCTCCCGGCCAGGATCACGGCGACGTTCGCCTCCGGGACGTCGACGCCCTCGTTCAGGACGTCAGAGGCGATGATGGCGCGGTAGCGCCCGCTCCGGAAACGGTCCAGGATCTCCTTTCGCTCCCGCGCCGGGGTCTCGTAGGTTATGCCGGGGATCAGGAACCTCCCGGAGAGCGCGTAGACCTCGTCCACGCTCTTGGTGAACACTATCGTCCGGTCCGACCAGTGCTCCTTGAGCAGCCTCTCAAGCGTCGCCCCCTTGCGCTCGGCGTTCGCCCGGAGCTCGCGCCTCTGCCGCGCCGCCATGAGCGCCTCCCGTCCCCCCGAGTGACTGGTAGAGGCGACCATGATGAACCTCTGCCAGTCTTCTGGCGAGCGGACGGAGAGACGGTGCTTGGCTAGGAAATCCTTGTAGACCGCATCGGCGACGCTGTAGTCGACGCGCTCGCGGGCTGTGAGCTGTATGGGGATGCGCACCGTCTCGAAAGGGGCGAGGTAGGTGCCGGCGAGGTCCTCGGGCGAGAGCCGGTAGACGACCGGGCCGACAAGCTCGGGGAGGAGGGCGTGGCCGCCGTCCGGGCGCTCGGGGGTCGCGGTCAGGCCGAGGGCGTAAGGGGCGAGGAGCATCTTCGGGATCACCGCGTACTTCTCGGCCGGCAGGTGGTGGACCTCGTCGTAGACCACGAGTCCGAAGCGGTCCCCGTACCTCTCGGCGTGGATGTACGCCGAGTCGTAGGTCGTCACGGTGATAGGGGTGATCTCGTGGTACCCGCCCCCTAGGAGCCCTATTGGCACGGCGTGGCCGAAGGAGTCCTGGAGGATGGAGTACCACTGCTTCAACAGCGCGAGCGTCGGCACGACGACGAGCGTGCTCCTCCCGAGCTTCTCCATCGCGCTCACGGCGACCGCCGTCTTCCCCGCCCCGGTCGGCAGCACTACCACGCCCCGCAGCTCCGGCAGGCCCCGCCGCCACGCCCCGAGCGCCTCCCTCTGGTACGGCCTCGGCTCCATCGCCACCCTCGACTCCAGCTTCGGCCTCTCGAAACGGGCCGCCCGGTCGGTGTAAGGAGCCCCGGAGGCTTCGAGGCCCAGGACGACCTCGCGGTACGACCCCGCGGGCGCCCGCCACTGCGCCGTGCGGCCGTCCCAGACGAAAGGCTCGGGGGGCGGGGGAGAGCCGTCAGGTACCGTCGCGACGATGGTGCCGGAGTCGTAGGAGAGCTCGATCACGGCCTGAGCATAACCGAGAAAGGCCCCATCCTCACGGATAAACTGCCCGTGACCATGACGGGCGGCGAGATTGGGAGGGGGGCAGCTTGAACAACACGACGAAGGTCGCCCTCATCCTTTTCCTCGCGATCCAGCTTGCCGGCTGCGGCGGTAGCGGTCCACAATCTCCCGGCGGTGGTACTCCCGGGCAGGACGGGATCGCGGGGGAGACGAAGGGGGAGGAGGCGGATCGCATGAGCGTGCGCGACGCGGTGGGGCAGATGTTCGTCTTCTCGATGAACGGGACGGAGCCCGACTATTACATAGAGAAGATGATCCGGGAGCGCAACATCGGCGGCGTCATCCTCTTCGGCCCGAACATGCAGAGCGAGGAGGGCACGAGGAGCCTGACCGAGTCTCTCCAGAAGCTCTCGATGTCGACGGAGCCGGGGATCCCGCTCTTCATCGCGGTGGACCACGAGGGCGGCCCCGTTCAGCATGCCCCCTGGGTTGGACTGCAGCCCTCCGCCGCAGAGGTCGGCCTGGGCGGCGACCCCGCCGAGGCGCGCCGGATCTCCGCCCAGATCGGCCGCGAGCTCCGGCGGGCTGGCGTCAACACGGACTTCGCTCCCGTTGCGGATACCGGCTCCGGCGCCGCGATCGGCGACCGCTCCTACGGCGCCGACCCGGGCCTCGTCGGCCGCATGGCCGCCGCTTCCGTGGAGGGCTTCGAGGAGGCAGGCGTCGTCTCCGCCGCCAAGCACTTCCCGAACCACGGCCCCGCCACGGCGGACTCGCACGTCGGGTACCCGACCGTCGAGCACGGTATGGAAGAGGTTCGGGCCACGGACCTTCCGCCGTTTCGCGACGCAACGGAGGCTGGCGTGCCGATGGTCATGGTGGGGCACCTCGTGTACCCATCCATAGATCCCGAACATCCGGCGAGCCTCTCGCCGAAGGCCACGAGGCTCTTGCGGGAAGAGGTAGGTTTTCGCGGCGTGATCGTGACGGACGACCTCGCGATGGAGGGGGCGAAGCGCGGGGGCACGAGCGCGCGGGCCGCGGTGGAGGCGGTCCAAGCTGGGGCCGACCTGCTCGTTCTCTCCGGTTTGCCCCAGGAACAGGCCGACGCCTACGACGCGGTGGTGGCCGCCGTGGAGGCGGGGGAGGTGTCTCGCGAACGGATAGACGATTCCGTCCGGAGGATACGGGAGGTCAAGGCCCGTTTCCTGTAAGCGGGAGAAAGCGCACCTGGGGTAGAATGCCGCCAATCAAACGGGGAAGCGGGTCTCTGGGGAGGGGCTCGCACGCTACGGGGGCTCACCGGCCCCCCGGAGAGAGGAGGCCAAGGTGGCGGAAGTCACTATGGAGAACGTAAACAAGGTTTACAGCGGGGACGTGGTCGCCGTCCGGGACATGAACCTGGACATCAAGGACGGAGAATTCATAGTCTTCGTGGGACCCTCCGGGTGCGGAAAATCTACGGCCCTACGCATGATCGCGGGTCTCGAAGACATCTCCAGCGGCAAGGTATTCATAGGGGACAACGTCGTCAACGACCTGCAGCCGCGCGACCGCGACATAGCAATGGTCTTCCAGAACTACGCCCTCTACCCGCACATGAACGTCCGGGAGAACATGGGCTTCGCGCTCAAGCTCAAGAAGATGGACAAGGCCGAGATAGACCGCCGGGTCAACGAGGCGGCCAAGATACTTTCGATCGAGCGCTTCCTGGACCGCAAGCCGAAGGCCCTCTCGGGAGGCCAGCGCCAGCGGGTCGCCCTCGGCCGCGCCATCGTGCGTGAGCCCAAGGCCTTCCTCATGGACGAGCCCCTCTCCAACCTCGACGCCAAGCTGAGGGTGCAGATGCGCACGGAGATCGGCAAGCTCCACAACCGCATCGGGGTGACCACGATCTACGTCACCCACGATCAGACCGAGGCGATGACGATGGCCGACCGCATCGTGGTCCTCAAGGATGGGGTCGTGCAGCAGGTCGCCTCGCCGCAGGAGATGTACGACTACCCGAAGAACATCTTCGTCGCGGGCTTTATCGGGTCCCCGGCGATGAACTTTATCCGCGCCCACCTCGAGAAGGAGAACGGTGGCTACGTGGTGGCCTTCGGCAGCACGCGCATCAAGCTGACGCGGGAGGCCATAGGGGAACACCCGGACGTCGGCGAATACGTCAACAAAGAGGTCATCGTCGGGATACGACCGGAGCACATCGAGGACGCCAGTCTCGTGGATATAACGGCGGACTCCGACTGCGTGCAAGTTACGCCTCAGGTCATAGAAAGCATGGGTAGCGAGAAGTACGTGTACTTCGCCGTCGACAGGGAGCTTACCGCCCGTACCCAGAGCATGGAAGACATGACGAACGAAGGCGCCACAGGAGGCGGCTCGACCGACGATTTCGGGGATTTGATGGTGGCCCGCATCTCGCCGGAGAGTACCGTCCGGGAGGGCGAGCAGGTGAAGATGGCCGTCGAGGCAAGCAAGATACACCTCTTCGACCCCGAGACCGAACAGGCGATTCTCTGACCGAAAACCCGCGTACTTCCCCTCGGAGGCGGGAGAAACACGCGACATGTAACATAGGTTCTAGTCAAGGAACAGGGACTCCAAAGGAGGAAGATGGCGACGGACAGAGGCGGGCGCAAGCTCGTGGTTGCTAGGCGGCGGGGCATAAACCGGCGGGACTTCCTGAAGCTCTCGGGGGTGAGCCTCGCGGGGGCCTCGCTCCTGGGCATCGCCGGCTGCGGCGGCGGCGGTGGCGGACAGGGCGGCGGCGGGGGCGGTGAGCTCGTCTTCAACATGGGTCCTGACCAGGTGAACGGGATACCGCGCATCGTCGACATGTTCAACCAGGAGCAGGGGGGCAAGGTCGTTTACAAGGCCGCGCCTACCGACACTGGCCAGTTTTTCGACCAGCTCAGGAACCAGTTTCAGGCCGGCGAATCCAGCCCCCAGATCGTCGGGGGCGATGTGATCTGGCCGGCGCAGTTCGCCGCCAATGGCTTTATCGCGCCACTCACGGACTACTTCCCCGCCGATCAGCAACAGGCTTTCACGCCGGGCTCCATACAATCGAATACTTTCGATGGCGACGTCTACGGGGTGCCCTGGTACTCGGATGTCGGGTTGCTCTACTACCGCAAGGACCTCCTGGAGCAGTCCGGCTTCAGCGCGCCCCCGACGACCTGGGAGGAGCTCAAGGAGCAGGCCCAGAAGGTCCAGCAGGACGCGGGCACCAAGTTCGGGTTCGTCTTCCAGGGCGCCCGGGGCGAGAGCGGGGTCTGCAACGGGCTGGAGTACATCAGGACGCACGGCGGGGACGTGACGGATCCGAACGACCCGAGCAGCGTCACGATCGACGATTCTGCGTCGGTCGAGGGCCTCGCGACGTGGCGGAGCATGATAGACGACGGCATCTCTCCCCAGTCCGTCACCACGTTTACCGAGCTCGAATCGCAGGCGTCTTTTATTGGCGGGGACGCGGTGTTCATCCGCAACTGGCCCTACCTCTACGGCCTGATCTCCGACCCGGAGCAGTCCAAGATAACGCCGGAGCAGGTCGGGGTGGTCCCGTTGCCCATAGCCGAGGGTGGCCAGCTCGCCGGGACGCTCGGCGGCTGGAACATGCTCATCAACGCCAACGCCGAGGACCCGGAGGCTGCCTACAAGTTCGCGGAGTTCGCCACCTCCGTCGAGACCCAGAAGTTCTACGCGAAGGAGGCCAAGTTCGTCCCGACGCGCACGGATCTCCTCGCCGACCCGGAGGTGCTGGAGGCGATCCCGTACCTCTCGGAGGCCTCCGAGGCGTTCGAGACCGCGAAGCCGCGGCCGGTCTCGCCGGTCTACTCGGACATGTCCCTTGCGATGCAGGAGCAGTTCAGCGCCGTGCTCGCGGGGGAGATACCGCCCGACGAGGCAACCGGGGTCCTTCAGGAAGATCTGCAGGCCATAGTCGAGCAGGGGCAGGCCTAGTCATGGGCGGCGTAGCGCCGCTCACTGCCCTCGGAGGAGGTGAGGGGTCGTGACGACCGCGAGCGGGGGCAAGAAGAGGGGCGGCTTCTTTCAGGAGCTCAGGAACCCGGAGCGTCGGCTGGCCTACTACATGGTGCTGCCGGCGCTCCTGATAATCCTTGCGGTGGCCGTCTACCCTATAGGGGTCTCGTTCTACCTGAGCCTCTTCGACGCGCGCATCAACAACGTCGGGGAGTTTGTCGGGATCGAGAACTACGTCAGTATGTTCCAGAGCGACGACTTCCGGGCCGGGCTCTCGAACACCCTGATCTTCACGGTGGTCAGCGTGGCTATCGAGTTCGTAATAGGGCTCGCCATCGCGCTCGCGATCAACCGGGCCTTCCGCGGGCGCGGGCTCGTGCGGGCGGCGGTCCTGGTGCCGTGGGCGTTCCCGACGGTAATCTCCGCCGTGATGTGGCGCCTGATGTTTCAGGATCAGGTAGGCATCATCAACTACGCGGCGACCTCCCTGGGCGTCATAAGCCGGCCAATCCTCTCCGATCAGACGCTGCTCCTTATCGCGGCGATAGGCGTCGACGTCTGGAAGACGACGCCGTTCATGGCGCTGCTCCTCCTCGCGGGGCTGCAAACGATCCCGGCCGACGTCTACGAGGCGGCGAAGGTGGACGGGGCGAACGTGTTGCAGCGTTTCTTCAGGATAACGATGCCCCTGTTGAAGGGCACCATCCTGGTCGCGGTCCTGTTCCGTACGCTCGACTCCTACCGGGTCTTCGACCTGTTCTTCGTGATGGGCCAACGGGAGCTCGAGTCGTTGAGCACGTTCGTGTACAAGAGCGTCAGGATCAGCCAGATCCTGTTCCCGGTGGGGAACGCGGCGGCCGTGTTTACCTTCTTGACGGCGTTCCTGATCGCGCTCTTCTTTATCTACGGCCTTGGTATGCAAACTTCGACGGAGGATAGCTGATGGCTGCTTCGGCGGGCGCGGGCAACGCGGCCAGGGGGAACGCCCAGGGTGCCACGGGTGCTGTGGGCTCCGGCAGGGGGGATTCCGGCGGGGGCAAGACGCTGAACAACGTCTTGTTTTACGTGTTCCTCGTTGTGTTCGTACTGGTGAGCGTCTTCCCGCTGCTATGGGTCTTCAAGATGAGCATCGTCCAGAAGGCGGAGGTTACCGCTACGCCGCCGACGATCCTGCCGCAGAGCTTCAGCGGGGGGTCCTACTCGACCATCTTCAGCGACGCGAGCTTCCAGAAGGCGCTGCTCAACAGCGTCATCATCGCGGGGGTCACCACGATCATATGCCTGTTCTTCGGGGCGATAGCCGCCTACGCCATAGCGCGGCTCAGGTTCAACTTCAAGAACCTGGTGATGACCCTGATACTCGCGATCAGCTTCTTCCCGGCCGTGGCGATCATCGCCCCGCTGTTCATACAGTTTCGGGCCCTGGGCATCATCAACACCTACTGGTCGGTCATCATAACGGATACGGTCTTCGCGCTGCCGCTGACGATCTGGATCCTGGTCTCGTTCTTCAAGGAACTGCCGCCGGACCTGGAGGAGGCGGCGAAGATCGATGGGGCTACGACGCTCCAGGCCTTCAGGAAGGTGATCGTGCCGCTGGCGGCGCCCGGCGTGTTCACCACGGCGATCCTGACGTTCATCTTCGCGTGGAACGAGTTCCTTTTCGCCGCCACGTTCCTGTTCGACGAGGCGGTGCAGCCGGTCACGGTCAGGATCCCGAACTTCGCGACGGTCTACACTGTCAACTACGGGGCACAGGCCGCGGCCGCTGTCGTCGTCACGGTGCCGCTGGTGATACTCGTCCTGATCTTCCAGCGGAGGATCGTCTCCGGCCTGACCGCCGGCGCCGTCAAGGGCTAAGGGGTAGTCGACCTAGACTAATCCCTCCGAGAGGTGGGTTCCCGAATTCTCGTTCGGGAACCCACCTCTCGTCTGCTTGACCAGGGGTGTCAGGCGGCGAAACGGGGCGAGCGTCGAGTCCTGTAGACCAGCCGCCATCGGATTCTGTTGCATGGCGACGGGCCGGTACCGGGGTGTCACTTTTCCTGCCTTCCGGAGCGGGCCGTCCCGGTTGCGTGGGACGTAACTGCTCTATAACATTGCTGGGGATAAGTTTGGTACCGCTTCGCGACGCCGGAGCATCCACGAGCAGCATCGCTAGAAAGGATCACCCCTGAGCCCTACAGCTAAGGAGAAGTTCTGGGCGCGGGATCTCTCCCCCGGGGTATCCTTGCGCTCGACTTTCCGGGTAACGGACGCGACAGTGCGCAACGACAGCCGCGGCGTCCCTTACCTCATCGCCACCCTGGTCGACAAGACGGGCTCTATCGACGCCCGGATGTGGGGGCTTCCGCACGAGATCAGGGACGGCTTCGACGGGCCGGCGTACGTCTACGTCGAGGGCAACGCCCACGAGTACCGCGGCATGCTCCAGCTCAAGATCGAGCGCCTGCGCGTGCTAGGCCCGGGCGAGGTCGAGGAGGAGGACTACCTTCCAGTTACGGAGAAAGACCGGAGGACCCTTGCCGACGAGGTGATAGAAACCGGCCTCTCCTTCGAGGATGCCTACCTCGGGGAGCTCTTCGCGCGCATCGTCGACGACGAGGAGCTCTGGGAGGCCTTCTGCGCCGCCCCCGCCGCCAAGACGATGCACCACGCCAGGATAGGCGGCCTGCTGGAGCACTCCGTGCAGTGCATGAGGGTGGCGAAGGAGATAGCGAAGCTCTACCCGGTAGATCGCGACCTGCTCCTCTTCGGCATGGTCTTCCACGACATAGGCAAGACGAAGGAGCTCTCGTGGGAGGGGGGCGGCTTCGCCTACACCACGCTCGGACGCCTCCAGGGACACGTGGTTCTCGGCGACCGCATCATCGCCGGGAAGGTCGCCGAGATCCCGGGCTTCCCGGAGGACCTCGCGCTCCAGCTCTCCCACCTCATGCTCTCCCACCAGGGCGAGAAGGAGTACGGCTCCCCCGAGCAGCCAAAAACCCTGGAAGCCATCCTCGTCAACCTCATAGACAACCTCGATGCCCGGACCGCCATGTTCCTCGAGACCACGAAGAACGTCTCCCCCGGCGGATGGAGCCACCACGAGAACCCCCTGAGGCGCGCCTTGTACCTCCCCGAAGAAGGGGAGGAGAACGGAGGAGGCGCCGCGGAGGACGCCCCCTCCTAGAACCCGGTGACTACGCGTTCCTGTACTGCCGGACGAGGCGCATGTACTGCGTCCAGTTCCAGTAACGCCCCGGATCGGTGTGAGTCGCGCCAGGGACCTGGTTGTGGCCGATAATGTGGTAACGGTCTACCGGGATACGGTACCTCTGGCACAGATAAGCGGTGAGCTTCGCCGACGAGCGGTACATGGCGGGGGTGAACCACCGGGAGTCTGAGACGTATCCCTCGTGCTCGATTCCTATGCTGGTCTGGTTGTACGACCAGTTTCCCGCATGCCAGCCGATGTTTACGTCGCTGAGCGATTGGCCGATGCGGCCGTCAGAGGACTTGATCGTGTAGTGGGCAGACACCCCGGCGCTCGGGTTCTGGAACCAGTTGAGGGCGCCCGCCCAGGAGCCCTGGGTGACATGAATGATGATCTTGTTGATAGGGTTGGAGGTCGGGCGCTTGGCTACCGTGTAGTTCCTGCTGCTCGCCGGGTACCATTTCACTGGAGGTTTGGTCGCCATCAGAGCGCCCTCCCCTGGCTCGTCATTCGGGTTTGCAGGCTTCGCGCCCTCAACGCGACCCGCTCGCCCCCCCTGGTGCGCTCCACGGCGCCCTTGCGGAGCGTCTCGGAGATCTGCTCCGCGTAGAGCTCGCCGCCGCCAATGCCGGCCACGGCCCGATACCTCTTGCCGTTGCCGCCCCTGCCGTTCACGGCGCCGAGCCAACCGCCCAGGCTCGAAGGCTTCTTCCCCTGTGACTCCGCAAGCAGCGCCGCGCCGCCCATGATGTTCGCTGCACGGTCGGTCTTGAGCCGTGCCTCTGGAATCCCCGTTAGAAA
>CADCVI010000107.1 GCA_902806105.1 uncultured Rubrobacteraceae bacterium | reverse complement strand
GACCTGCGCGCCAAGCGTTGCCAGAATCTGGCCCACCTCGTTCGGGTCGAAGTTGGGGTTGGCGAGGTGGTTTCGGAGGGCGCCGAGATTCTGGGCAATGGGCGCAAGGTCGGGCACGCCGGAGGAGGAGAGCGTCTGCTCCCAGGTGGCGATCACCGGGATTGCGGAGCCTATGCCGAGACGCAGGAGCCCGCCCTGAAGCTGGCCCACCGTCTGGTTGAGCGCCGTACTTGCGGTGTTGGGGTCCATGTTCGATCTTCCTCCTGTAGATGCCTAACGAACGGTCTTCTCGACATTATTCTCGTGTCGCGACTCGGGCAAACGCACCGGTGATCGTCGCGTGTGCGGCGGCATGAGGATGCCCGACGTACCGCCCGAAGCCGGGAGCGTCCCCCGGTCCCGGGGCGTAGAATCTCGCCCATGGCGGAGAAGAAGACGGGAGCGGCGGCTCGTGCTACGGAGCTCTCGCTCGTCGTGGCCGCCGTGTTCTGGGGGGCAAACTACGCGGCGACGAAGTATGCCGCGGAATTCCTGCCCCCGACCTTCCTCGTGGCGCTGCGCTTCGCCGGGGGAGGACTCCTGCTCTTCTGCGTACTCCGGCTCCTGGAGCCGGAGAGCCGCCTCTCGCGCGGCGAGATCCTGCCCATGATCGGTCTTGGGTGCTTCGGCGTGGCGGCCGCGCAGACCGCCTTCACCTTCGGCGTCAGCATGACCACGGCCTCGAACACCGGCCTCATCTTCGCCACGGCCCCGGTGTGGGGCATGATCCTGGGCTCCGCGCTCGGCCTGGAGAGACCGAGCGGGTGGGGGATGTTCGGGATAGCGCTCTCGATCCTGGGCGTCGGGATCGTCGTCTACGACGGGATCGGTGCCGGGGATTCGAGCACGCTGGGCGACGGGCTCGTCCTCCTCGCCTCCGTGTGCGTCGGCGCCTACACGGTGCTCTCGATCCCCGTGCTGAAACGGCACTCTCCGCTCGCCGTCGCTACATACCCGACCCTCTTCGCAAGCCCGGTCGCCCTCCTTCTCGCTTCCCCCTACCTCCCGGGCCTGCACTGGGGTAGCGTCCCCCTGGCCGCCTGGGCGACGGTCGGATACTCGGCGGCCTTCGCAACAGCCTTCGCCTTCGCCGCCTGGCAGCGGGGCATCAGCCGTATCGGCGCCAACCGGGTGCTCGTCTACCAGTACCTCATAACCCTCACCGGCGTCGCCTCGGGGATAATCTTCTTCGGCGAATCCCTTGGCCCCGAGAAGATCCTCGGCGGCGCCGTCATCCTACTCGGCGTCTACCTCGCCCGGCGACCATAAATATCAGGACCATCGAAGGCTGCCAGCGGATCGCGGTACAGCTTCTGCGGTCACGGCGTCGTGACCGAATGGCGCCGGGGATCTAAGCGTGAAGGGACCGCGAGCGGCTTTACACGGGAAGAAGGGCTTAGAAACCTGAGGGGGGCGGAGGAGCCTCCGCCCCCCTCAGGGAGAACGTCTAATCGCTCCAGCGCCCGGCGAGGACGCGCCGGACCAGGATCGAGGCGATGATGGTCGAAGCGGCCGTCGTGGCACCCTTCAGCACGGCCTCCAGCACGTCGTCCTTGATGCCGCGCTGATCCGGGACGTCTATGTAGCGGTTCGTGACCGCATGGCTTATGACGTAGGCTATCCCGGCGGCTGCCAGGGTGATTGCTCGCTGCTGAGTATCGTCGTCCACGTTCTTACCTCTCTCTATCGGGGGCTGACCGAATGCTTCTTTCCCCCGCTAGCGCGAGGGGTTAAACCGGGGCCGGATGCCTCGTGGGCAGGATGTCCCGGGTGCGACCGGGACGATTGTCCCATATACCGGCGCCCTGTTGCGCCGTAGAGTGCTGCGTAGACCGGGCTGGCACCGATTACCCCCCTCCTGAAAGCCCAGCCCGGCTCTTCTTTCCTCCTACGCAGCGGGTCCCCTTCGGCGCAATCCGTCGAGGAGCAGGCCGCGAATGAAGGCCAGGATCCGCCCTCGCTCCATCCCCAGCTCCCTGCGCTGGTAGAGGTAGAGGTCGACGTTGAGCGGTGCGAGCACCGCCCCGGCCACCCCCTCCACGTCCAGCGTCTCGCCGGCCTCGCCCCCCTCGACCGCCCGCCGGAGCAGCGCCGCCACGGTAGCCTGAAGCCAGCCGAAGAACGGGTTGCGGTACATCTCCGCCCGGCGTTCCCCGCCCGCGGAATCCCTGATAGCGCCCAGCAGCGGCGCGTTCTCCTCGTTGAACGACGCGAGATCCTCCAGCAACCCCATAAGCTGCTCCAGCGCCGGCCCTCCCGACTCCTCACGCCCCCTGGCCCCCTCGTACAACCCCTCGATGCCCTCGAAGAGCAGCGCCAGACACAACGCCCCCTTGTGCTCGTAGCGCCGGTACAGCGTGCCCTGTCCAACCCCGGCCGCCCGACCTATCTCGTGCATGCTAACCGCGTCCACACCGCGCTCCGAGAACAACTCCCGGGCAACCCCGAGCACCCGGCGCCGGCTCTCGGCCGCGTCCCGCCTCTCGCCCGAATGCGCCGCGCCAAAACCGAGAGGCGGAACCACCCGTCCCCCCGCCCCTGCTGCCCCTTCTTTCCGCTCCACCACAAACCCCACAAAACTCGCCACAAACAACCTTGAAAACGGACACCTGTCCGGTAACATCCACAAGCGGACCGGTGTCCGTTTGTGATGCTAGCAGACTGGCAGGGTCTACGGGCTTTCGAGCAAGGAAGGGGGATTGGGTGTTCTGGGAGGGAGGATGGCGCCAACGGTCGGCTCGATGCTGGGCTCCCTGGGCCAGACGGTCGTGGGGGCGGCGATGCTGCGGATTTCTCGACGAGGGCGTCACGTGAGGCTCGCCAGCCGCGTGCACGAAGCTCTGCGCTACGGGCGACGAGGGGCGGTGCGGAAGAAGGGCGTCGTGGGTGGCGCGAGGTCTCTGGTCGTGAGTGAGGCGAGGTCCGTGGGTTGGCGAAAGGTGGTGGCGCGGTGAGGGTCGCGGTCTTTGGGGCGACGGGGAGGACGGGGCGGCACCTGGTCGAGGGGGCGTTGAGGGACGGGCACGAGGTCGTCGCGCTTGTTCGGGACCCCGGCAAGCTCGACGTAGCGGGCCGGGGGAAGCTGCGCGTCGTCGAGGGGGACGTGCTCATACCCTTCAGGGTCGAGGAGGCGGTCGCGGGGACGGACGCCGTCCTGAGCGCCCTCGGACACACGAAGACGTCACCGAAAGACGTGCAGACGCGGGGGACTCGGAACATCGTGGCCGCGATGAAGAAACACGGCGTGCGCCGCCTCCTCAGCTTGACGGGGGCGGGGGTCAGGGAAGCCGGGGATCGCCCGAAGCCCGTCGACCGCGTCTTCTCCGGCCTCCTCAAGCTGTTGCAGGGAGACGTCCTGGCGGACGCGGAGCTTCACGCGGAGGTCGTAAGGGGCAGCGGGCTCGACTGGACCATCGTGCGGGCCCCGCGGCTGACCGGGGGGGCTGCGACCGGGAAGTACCGCGTCGGCCTCGTCGGCCAGAACAGCGGGACAAAGATCTCGCGCGCGGACGTCGCCGGTTTCATGCTCCGCGGCGTCACGGACGATTCCTACATCGGCCGGGCGCCGATGGTCAGTTACTAGGGAGGCACGGATGAAGGCCATACGCGTACACCAGCCCGGCGGACCAGAGGTGTTGACCGCCGAGGAGGTAGGGGTGCCGAGGCCCGGCTCGGGGGAGGTGCTGATAGAGGTCGAGGTCGCCGGGGTGAACTACGCCGACACGGGGATCCGTCGCGGCATGGCCTTCGGGCCTCACGCAGCCGCGTTCCCGATCACGCCGGGCTTCGAGGTCGCCGGTACCGTCGCGGCCCTGGGCGAAGGGGTGGAGGGGCTCGCGGAGGGGGCGCGGGTCGCCGCGGTCCTCGAAACCGGGGGCTACGCCGAGTACGCCGTCGCCCCCGTTGGCATGGTCGTGGAGGTTGCGGAAGGGGTGGACCTCGGGAGCGCGGCGGCGGCCCTGCTCGTGCAGGGCATCACCGCTCACGGCATCCTGCACGACGCGGCTCGGCTTCGGGGCGGGGAGACCGTGCTCGTTCAGGCCGCCGCCGGTGGTGTCGGCTCCCTCGCCGTCCAGCTCGCGCGTCTCGCGGGGGCGGGCACCATCGTGGGGACGGCGGGCAGCCCCGAGAAACGAGAGCTCGTCCTCTCTCTAGGTGCCGACCGGGCCGTAGATTACGGCCGGGAGGGCTGGACGGAGGAGGTCTTCGAGGCGACCGGCGGGCGGGGCGTGGACGTCGTGCTGGAGTCCGTCGGGGGGGAGGCCGGATCTTCGGCTTTCGGGTGTCTCGCCCCCCTCGGGCGCATGGTCATGTTCGGGGCGGCCAGCGGACGTCCGATGCCGCCGCCCGATCTCATGCAGATGAACGTGAAGGGCCTCGGCCTGAGCGGCTTCGGCGGACCCTGGATCCGCCCCGGCCGGGCGCAAGCGGCGCGCGGGGAGATCTCGCGCTACCTCCAGAACGGAGATCTGCGCCCGGTCCTGAACCGCTCCTTCCCGCTCGACGATGCCGCCGGGGCCCACCGCGCCATCGAGGGACGCGCGACGACCGGCAAGGTCGTGCTCGTCGTCTAGCCGGAAGTAGAGAAGCCTCCGCCTGCTCGCATGAGCGACAGGCCCGCCGGCTTCGCCTCTCGCCGCGAGTCGCGCGTGCTCCTCGGGAGCAAACCGGCGAGCCGCATGACGACGGCCGCGCGCTATTCGCGCAGTGGTTTCGGAGACCACGGCTACCCGGAACCCGCGTTCGCTGGTCGGACGCAAGCCTGCCCGTGGCTCGTCCCTCGTGAAGACCCCGCCTTCTCGGAGCACGGCGTGGAGGTTCGGGCGGGGCGACGCGGGATCGAGCGTCCGGGACGGCGCGGCGTATATTCTCCCTTACCTGATGTATCGGAGCCGGCAGTGGGAGCATTCTGGATCCAAACCAAGGAGGGGTTCATGGTAGTGGATGTGTACGCGGACGTGGTCTGTCCGTGGTGTTACGTCGGGGAGCGGCGGCTAGAACGGGCCCTCGCCCTGCGGCCGGGCCTCGAGGTGGAGCTCCGCTGGCGACCGTTTCAGCTTCAGCCCGGCATGCCCGAGGGGGGGATACCGTGGGACGTGTACGCCAGGCGGAAGTTCGGCGGTGAGGCCAACGCCCGTGGAGCTTTTGCCCACGTGGGCGCGGTGGGGGAGGGCGACGGCATACGGTTCGACTTCGGTCGTGTCGCGAGCGCCCCGAACACCGTCGACGCCCACCGCCTGATCCTGTACGCCGGCGAGTCGGGGCGGGGCGCGCAGTGGAAGCTGGCCGATGCCCTCTTCGAGGCATACTTCGCGAACGGGCGTGACCTCAACGACCGCGAACAGCTCGCGGAGGTTGCCGCCGGCATCGGCCTCGACGCCGACGAGGTCCTCGGGTACCTGGCGGGCGACGGGGGCAAGGCCGAGGTCCGGGCTTCTCAGGAGGATGCTTACGCCAGGGGGATTCAGGGCGTGCCCTTCTACGCCTTCGACGGCGGCCTCTCCGTCTCCGGAGCCCAGCCCGTCGAGGCTTTCCTCAAGGCCCTCGACGGCGCGTGAGCCGCGCGCGGGCCGACATCCTCTCCTCTCAACCGCGTGGAGTGTGTGTCGGGGGCTGAGCATCTCCGCTAGCGGGGGGAGAGTAGGGTTGCTACCCGCTTTGGGCGGGGCTGGTGATTCGGTGCCGGATCAGGCAGGAGTACGGCTGCGGTTCGCGGGGGGCGGCGCGTAGTAAGCTCAGGGGGGCTGTCCGGTCCGTCGTACTCTCCTGGAAGGGGCTCGTTCTTGTTCGCCGATCGTCGTCTCGTGGTGCTCGCGTTCGTGGTGCTGGTGGTGTTGTGGGGCTCCTCGTTCTCGGCGCTCAAGGTGGGCCTCGAATACTCGCCGCCGGTGCTCTTCGCGGGCATCCGGTCGATTCTCGGCGGGCTGGTGATGCTGCTCGCGGCGGTGTTGTGGGGCGGGAGCCCGAAGTTTCGGCGCGACTGGCGGGTCTTCGCGCTGCTCTCGGCGCTCAACGTGGTGTTCTTCCTGGGGTTGCAGACGCTTGCTATCATGCGCCTCCCCTCCGGTTCGGCCGCCGTCCTGATCTACCTGCAACCCATCCTCGTCGGCTTGCTCGCGTGGCTCTTTCTGTCCGAGGGCCTGACGACGCGCAAGGTTTTCGGGCTGCTCCTCGGTTTCTCCGGCATAGCCGCGGTGAGCGCCGGCGGCCTCCTCGGCGACCTGCCGCCCGGCGCCACCCTCGGGGTCGCCCTCGGGGTCGGAGCCGCCCTCTCCTGGGCCCTCGGCACGGTCTACTTCAAGAAGGCTCAGGAGCGCGTCGCGACGCTCTGGGCGGTCGCCGTGCCCTTCCTGGCCGGGGGTATCGTCCTCACGGCCCTCGGGCTGCTCGTCGAGTCTCCGGCGGAGATCGTCTGGAACGCGCCTTTCACCGCGAGCCTGCTCTACTCGTCGCTCCTCGGGACGGCGGTGGCCTGGTTGATCTGGCTCGGCCTCGTGCGCTCCGGCGAGGCGAGCCGCGTCTCGGCGTACATCTTCTTCGTGCCCCTGGTGGCCGTGCTTATAGGGGCGATCTTCCTGGACGAGACGCTCAGCCCCTCGCTCCTCGTCGGAGCTGCCCTGGTCGTCGCCGGCATCTACCTGGCGAACGGACCGCAACCGGACGAAGGCGAAGCTTCTGCGACCGGCAAGGAGCCGAAAGCGAGCTGACCCGCAGCCCGAGACCCCAATGCTCGGGCCTCCTTCAACACTTTCAGCCTTATGGACCGTCTCTTGTACGAGCCCGCTCCGAAGTCCCGTCGCCCGCTAGGGGGAGACGCGAAGACATACCGGACCGTAAGGTTCGACTTCAGAGGGAGGTTGCGGCCGGGATCACCCGTCGTAGCGGGCGGCCGTCGAGCCCTCGGGGACGATCACGCGCAGGGCGTTGGGGGCGACGGAGAACTCCTCGGGTGTATGGGCGACCAGCTCGCCGTCGACGTTCACGGGGAGGTCCGGCTCCGTCTCCAGCACGACGCGGCTGGTGCGGAAGTGGTCCACGCTCTCGGACTTCACGAAGTCGCCGCTCCTCAGGTAGCGGGCGATCCCGAAGAGGTCGCGGGTGCGGCCGAGGACTATGGCATAGACGTCGAGGGTCCCATCGTCCATCCCGGAGCCCGGCGCGACGATCATGCCCCCGCCGTAGAACCTCCCGTTCCCGACGGCGACCTGCAGGAGGCGGCCGTACTCGACGGAGGCGTGGTCCCCGTCCGGGAAGGTCAGGCGGCCGACGAAGGGCTCGTGCTGCACGAACGCCTTGAGCGCGGCCACGGGGTACGCGAGTGGCCCTATGTTCTTTTTCAGGAACGGCGAGAGGGCGTGGGTCGCCGCGACGCTCAGCCCGACCGAGGCGACGTTCACGTAGTAGTTGTCCCCGGCGAGGCCGAGGTCCACGTCGACGACGTTGCCGCGCGCTATCGTCTCGCAGGCCCCTTCCAACGAGGTCGGTATCTCCAGCGTGCGGGCGAAGTCGTTGGCGGTGCCAAGGGGGAGGAGGCCCAGGGTGGAATGGTGGTGGGCCAGGAAATCTACAGTCGAAGAGACCGAGCCGTCCCCGCCGCCGATGATGATCGGGTCGTGCCCCGCGAGCACGGCGCTCCGCACCGTCTCGGCGAGCCGCGACGGGTCTTGAACGGGGAAGCCCGCGCCCACCTCCACGCCTCGGGCAGCGAGCAGCTTCGTGGCCTCCTCGAAGGCCCGTTCTCCGGTGCGCGAGCGCGCGTTCACTATCAGGGCGGCACCTTGCATGCGGACGATTCTATTACCTCCGTGCGGACTTTGACCCGAAGACTCCAGATCGTATATTTTTCCGGCAGGGAAGCCGTGCCGCTCGCGGCCGGGGAGCGCGGCCGGTATCCTGGCGGGAGAGACCGCCCCGATGACGAATCAAAAGCCCGGGTAGAACGTCCGCGCAAGCGGAGAAGGAGCAGGGAGATATGACGAGACCGCCCGTACCACCGTTCAACGAGGAGACCGCGAGGCAGAAGGTCAAGGCCGCCCAGGACGGGTGGAACAGCCGAGACCCCGAGAAGGTCGCGCTCGCCTACACCGAGGACTCGAAGTGGCGCAACCGCGACGAGTTCTTCGAGGGGCGCGAGGCCATAGTCGAGTTCCTGAAGCGCAAGTGGGCGCGCGAGCTCGACTACAAGCTGGAGAAGAACCTGTGGTGCTTCACGGAGAACCGGATCGCTGTTAGGTTCGAGTACGAGAGCCGCGACGCCGAGGGCCAGTGGTGGCGCAGCCACCTCTGCGACCGGGTTGCAACATCTTCCCGCGCTACGTTTGCGGGTGGTTCTGGACCGAGAGCCTTCGCGACGGTCGCACCGTAGCGACGCTGGGCAGGCCCGCGCAACACTGACTCTTGACGGAAACGCGGCATGACGCCGCGCCATGCGACAACAGCCCCGAAGGTCCGCTTCTCCGCCACGCCGGGCAGTGAGCCGGAGGTCGAGCTGGAGGTGGTCTAGCGGCAGGCGAGAATGCCTTGCTCATCGGACTGCGTGCGCAGATACTCGGCTTCTAGCAGACCTTACGTGCTCCCCGGATCGGGGATAGAGTCGAGGAAGTAGGCGAACCCCACCGGATAAGGCGAGGAAAGGAGAGGGGGCCGTGCCCGCAGGAAAGCACAAGGAAACGGCGGCAACGCAAGCAGGGACCGTCGTATCCGAAGACGCCACCCCCATCGCCTATCGGAGAACCGGGGAAGGTCCTCCCCTCGTCCTTGTTCACGGCACATCCGCCGACCACACGCGTTGGGACCCCGTCTTGCCCGCGCTGGAGGAGCACTTTAGCGTCTACGCTCTCGACCGGAGGGGGCGCGGGGGGAGCGGGGATACCGCAGATCACTCCCTGGAGCGCGAGGTCGAGGACGTGGTGGCGGTCGTCGACTCGATCGGCGCTCCCGTAAGCCTGCTCGGGCACTCATACGGAGCGATCTGCTCCCTGGAGGCGTCCCTCCTCCTGCGGACCGCGCGCGTTCACAAGCTCGTGTTGTACGAACCTCCGCTTCCGACCAGCATGGTGACCTTCCCCGCCAAGACCATCGACCGCGTCGAAGCGCTGATCGAGGAGGGCAACAGAGAGGAGGCCGTCGCCGTCTTCCTGCGCGAGGCCGCCGGGATGCCGCCCCAAGCGGTGGACGGGCTGCGGGCCGAACACGACGCCTGGCAACGGCGGGTGGCGGCGGCACACACCCTGCCGCGCGAGGCGCGCGCCGCGGAGGGATACGTGCTCGACCCCGCACGCTTCCGGGAGTTCAATACGCAGACGCTGCTACTCCTCGGGGGCGAGAGCCCGCCGTTCTTCAAGACCGCCACCGAGGCCCTAGACGAGGCACTGCCGGACTCGCGTATCGTCGTTATGCCTGGGCAGGGGCACGTGGCGATGCACACGGCACCCGAGCTATTCACGAGCCTGGTCGTCCAGTTTTTTTGTGCCAGGGTAGGCGCCAGAGCGCACCCCGCGGATGGTGTGGCTTGGAAGCCCAGGAAGCACCCAAGGAGGAGCGGCAGAGCAGAGGAGGAGCAGACATGTACGTCCTGCGGATCGAATACCCCGTGCCCGACTACGACGCCTGGAAGACAGCCTTTGACGCCGACGTGCTAGGACGGGAGAAGTCGGGCGTACGACGCTACCGCATCTTGCGAGCGACGCAGGATCCG
>CADCVI010000106.1 GCA_902806105.1 uncultured Rubrobacteraceae bacterium | reverse complement strand
TTCGGGACGGTGGGCCTCGCGACGGTCTTCGGCATTCTGTCGTTCGCCGGCTTCGAGGGCGCCGCCTCCCTCGGCGAGGAGACGGACAACCCGCGCCGCAACATCCCCCGCGCCATAGCGGCGGCCGTCATCACCATGGGCATCTTCTACGTGATCGTGATGCTCGCCCAGACCTTGGGCTTCGGGGTAAACAAGTCCGGCACCGACGCCTTCGCTGGCGCCTCCTCCCCCCTTGGCGCGCTCTCCACGGACTACATAGGGCCGGGCATGGCCGCGGCCATAAACTTCGGCGTCATGGTCAGCGCGTTCGCGAGCGCCCTCGGCACCGCGACGGCGGGGTCGCGCATGCTCTTCGCCCTCTGCCGCGACGGCTTTCTCTCGCGGCGCCTGGGCGAGACCTCGCCCCGCACGGGGGCGCCCGCCAACGCCCTGGCCGCCGTCATGATCGTCGGGATAATCACCTTCGTGATCCTGCGCCTCGGCGGGGTCTCGGCGGTGAACGCCTTCTTCTACCCGGCCACGGTGGGCGTGCTCACCCTCCTCGTCGCCTACATCGTCACGAACGCGGGCGCCCTGAAATTCCTGTTCCTGAGCCGCAGGGTGCCCGTCTGGGAGGCCGTCTTCCCGGTGGTCGGGCTGGCGATCCTTCTCTACGTCATCTACAAGAACGTCTACCCGGCGCCGGACTTCCCCTTCAACCTCTTCCCCTACATCGCGGGCGCCTGGCTCCTGATAGGCCTCGCCTCCGTCCTCTTCGTCCCGGGCCTCGCCCGCCGCATCGGCGCCAAGCTCGCCGAGAGGGAGGGTATGAACGCGGATCGGGGCTGACGGCACCGGACCCATCGCACCAACCCGCCCCTGGCACCGGCGAAGACCCTAGGAGAGCAGCTCCTCGAAGCCCGCCTCGTCGAGGATGGGGACGCCGAGCTCCCTGGCCCGCTCCAGCTTCGAGCCGGCCTCCTCGCCGGCGAGCACGTAGTCGGTGTTCTTGCTGACGGATGAGGTGAACGTGCCGCCCGCCGCCTCCAGTTGCTCGACGTAGGAGCTGCGGGGCTTCTCGAGGGTTCCGGTTATGACCACGCGCTTGCCCGCCAGCGGTCCATCGGTGGGGCGGCCCGTCTCACGTTCGAAGTCTAGGCCTACCCCCATCAGGCGGTTGACGAGGTCCTGGTTGTCTTCCAGGGCGAAGTACTCGACGACGGCGCGGGCTACGACCCCGCCGACGCCCTTGATCTCGGCGAGCCCCTCGGCGGTCGCGCCGCGCATCAGGTCCTCGCCGGAGAAGCGGGAGGCTATAAGCTCGGCGGTGACGGCGCCTACGTGCCGGATGCCGAGGGCGTAGAGGACGCGGGAGAACGGCTGCTCCTTGCTCTTCTCTATCGCCCGGACGAGGTTCTCCGCGCTCTTCTCCCCGAAGCCTTCTAGCGGGACGAGTTGTTCCTCTCTGAGCCCGTACACGTCCGCGGCGTCCTTTATGAGGTTGAGGTCGAAGAGGCGGGTGGCGAGCTTCTCGCCGAGGCCGTCTATGTCCATCGCGGACTTCGAAGCCCAGTGGATGATGTGCTCCAGCGCCTGCGCCGGGCAGCGGGCGTTGACGCAGCGGGTGACCGCCTCGCCCTCGGGCCGCGAGACCGGCTCGCCGCAGACGGGGCAGTGGGTTGGCATCGTGAATTCGCGCTCGGTGCCGCTCCGATCCTCGACGATGGCCCTGACCACCTGCGGGATCACATCCCCCGCCCGCTCTATCACGACGGTGTCCCCGATGAGGATGCCCTTCTCCTTGACGTAGTCCTCGTTGTGCAGCGTGGCTTTGGAGATCGTCACCCCGCCCACGTTGACCGGCTCGAGCACCGCCTGCGGCGTCAGCGCCCCCGTCCTCCCGACGTTGATAATGATGTCCAGGAGCTCTGTCCGCCCGGCGAGCGGCTCGAACTTGTAGGCGATCGCCCAGCGCGGGGCCTTCGCGACCGATCCCAGGGCGAGCTGCTGCTCGCGGGAGTCCACCTTTACGACCACCCCGTCGATCTGGTAAGGCACCGACCCGCGCTCCCGCCCCGCCTTCTCGCACTCCTCTATCACGGACTCGATGGACTCGTGCAGCCTGTAGGGGTTCGCCCGCAGGCCGTAGCCTCTCAGAGCGTCGAGCATCTCGGAGTGGCTCTCGAAGACCCCCCCACCCTCGCCGACGCCGTAGAGGTAGACCTTCAGCGGCCTCCTCGCCGTGATCCTGGAGTCCAGCTGCCGGATAGCCCCCGCAGCGGCGTTGCGCGGGTTGGCGAAGGGCGGCTTTCCCTCCTCCTCCTGCCGGCGGTTGAGCCCCTCGAAGTCATCCAGCGTCATGTACACCTCGCCCCGCGGCTCGAGGACTTCGGGGGGATCATCGCCGAGCCTCTCGGGGATGGAGCGGACGGTGGCGAGGTTCGCCGTGACGTCCTCGCCTATCGTGCCGTTCCCCCGCGTAGCACCCCGGACGAAGCGGCCGTCCTCGTAGCGCAAAGAGACGGCGAGGCCGTCGATCTTGCGCTCCGTCACGTAGCGGGGCGACTCGTCATCCCCGAGCAGCCGCCGGACGCGGGCGTCCCACTCGCGCAGGTCCTCGATCTTGCGGGCGTTTGCCAGAGAGAGCATGGGGACGGAGTGTCTGACCTCCTCGAAACCCTCGACGGGCTCGCCACCGACGCGCTGGGTGGGGGAGTCGGGGGTGACCAGCTCGGGGTGCCCGCCTTCGAGCGTCTCTAGTTCGGCGTAGAGGGCGTCGTACTCGATGTCGGAGATCTCCGGCGCGTCCTCCACGTGGTAGCGGCGGTTGTGGTAGCGGACCTGCTCCCGCAGATCCTCGATCCTGCCCCGTACGTCCGTCTTCTCCGTCACGCGCGAATTATACGTAAAGCCCGAATGCTCCCCAAGGCCCGCTACCCCTCCACCCGCCGAACCGGCCAGCCGAGCGTCTCGCCGCTCCCGTCCACAAAGGAGAAACTCTTGCCCTCCAGAGACAGGCCGCCCAGGACCGAGATCTCGTACGGGTACGTCAGGGACTGGGTAACCATGGCGTCGGGCGGGGGGTCCTCCAGCGAGACCCGCACGGTAACCCGGTCACCCTCGACCCTCGCCCCCGCAACACCGACGGAGTAACCGCCCGTCGGCCGCTGGCCCCCGTAGGCCACGATGTACGTCCCCGCGCCCGAGCCCCGTATCTGGGCGCCGAGATCCTCAGACAGGGCCTCCGCCGAGGGGGCCAGGACGACCCGCGGGTCACGGGGACCCTCGCCCGGGGCCCCTGATGCCACGCGCTCGACCCGCAGGTCGCGCGGTTCGGGGGTCTCCGGCGGGTCGCCACCGGACGGGCCGGGGTCGCCGCCCGTCGAGCACGCGGAGAGCAGGATCAGGAGCACGATGGGTCCGACGCGTACCATCGCCCAGAGCTTACACGATGTAAGACCCCACCCGACTCCTGTCAATCTCTGGCCTTAGAATCGTTTGTCAGACCGTTACCAGAGAGGGCCGCGATGGAACCCCTGATCCTGACGCTCGGGATGGACGACCTCTCGCAGCAGGGCTTCGACCGCCGGCGCGAGGAGCACTTCCCGAAAGGGCGCAACTTTATCCCGGCCCACCTGACCCTCTTCCACAAGCTGCCAGGCGACCGGGAAGCGGAGATCTCGCAGACCCTGAACGACCTCTGCCGCCAGCAGGCCCCCTTCTCCCTGACGGCTGCAGGCCTGATCTTTATGGGCCGCGGCGTGGGCTACAGGCTGGAATCCCCGACGCTGCAAGACGTGAGAGAGCGCCTCGCCGACGAGTGGTGGCCGTGGCTCGGCGCCCAGGACCGCAAGGGGTTCCGGCCGCACGTGACGGTCCAGAACAAGGTCCCGCCGGACGAGGCGCGCGCCCTCTACGGAAGCCTGCAAACGACGTTCGCGCCCTTCGAGGTCGGAGCCGAGGGCCTGACGCTGTGGCGGTACCTGGGCGGGCCGTGGGAGCGCGTGCGGTCTCATGGCTTCGGCGGTTAACGAAGACGCGGGAGGCCCGGGTCTATCCGGACCCGGGCCTCCCGCGGATGGAGAACGCTAGTCGAGCTCGGCCGTCTCCTCAGGGAGCGGCTGCCAGTCGGCCTCGTACTCGAAGGCCCGTGGGGTGTCGGTGATTTGCCTCTTGTTCGCGCCGTTGGAGTCCATAACGAACAGCTCGGAACTCTCGCTCCTGCGATTGAAGGTCGCCTTGGAGTAGACGATCTCCCCACCGCTGGGCGAGAAGGCCGGCAGGATGTCGTAGGCCCGGCTCGCGGTGAGGTCCTCCCTGCCCGTGCCGTTGGCGTTTATCACGGAGACCTCGACGTTCTCTTCGGGTTCGGCGGTTGTCGTCTTGGACTCGGCAGCTTCACGCGCCAGCGATTCTGACACCAGGGCCTCGGGCGTGAAGGCTTCCTCCTGCGCGTCCGCCTTCGCGTCCGCCACCAGCGCCGCCGGACCTTCGAGCCCGGAGAAGCGGACGCTGGTAAAGGCGATCTTCTCGCTGTCGGGGGACCAGTCCGCCCCGAACTCGTCGATCTGGTCGGTTTTCGTCAGGTTAGCGGCGCCGGTGCCATCGGCGTCCATGACGAAGAGGTCCGAGTTGCCCGCGTTCCTGCTGAACCTCGTGAAGGCTATCTCTGGATCGACGGGATCCGGGGAAACGGCGACCGAGTCCTCCCACGCGCGGGTGTCGGTCAGCCTGGTGGACCCGGGCACGCCGATCGTCTTGGTGAAGATGTCTGAGCCGTCCCTGGAGTACTTGGTGAAGGCTATCCTCTGGCCGTCGGGGAAGAAGGAGGGGGATTCCTCGTAGGCGCTGCCCCTCGTTACGCGCTGCACCCC
The DNA here is from genome assembly GCA_902806105.1 of uncultured Rubrobacteraceae bacterium. Next base: position 5,098 of record CADCVI010000106.1, on the reverse strand, counting down.
GGTACCGTCGTCGTTCATCACGTAGATGTCCTGGCTGAACTCGCCGTCGTCCTGCCCGAGGTTTCCCCCGGTGTATCCGACGAAGACTATCTTCTGGCCGTCGTCCGACCACGACGGCGAGTAGCCGTATTCGGGCCCGAGCCTCTCCTGGGCGCCGCCCTCTGGGGCGACGGCGAAGATGCCAAAAGTGTCCTGCCTGTAGTTGTCCCTGGAGAACGCTATCTTGCCATCCTGCCCCGGGAAGGCGGCGTCGGCCGACGCCGCTGCAAGCATCAGCATGATCACCGCCAACAACAACGCCGCGGCGAGCGCGCCACGTACCTTCAAGAGCCCCGTCGTGCCCACACTCTCCGCCTTTCGTAAGGGGGACGGCGAAGAGGCGAAGAGCGCCGACAGCTCGCAAGTCCCAAACCCATCACCTAGCAAAAGCATGATACGCTCGCCACAAGAACGGCGCATACCCCAAATAGGCTAATTTTTATTGGCCACGCGCAGAATTTCGCGCGTCCTGTCTCAGCGTGACCTCGCTTCTCCCGGACGGACGATGGTCCCGAGGATCAAGCCGACTCCAGGCCCAGTCAGCCGGGGCACGCCCGGCTCTGCTCGGTCTGCACCGGTGGCGCCGAGGCGCCCAGGGAGCGGCTCCGGGCCTCGATCCTGAAGCTCCCCTCCAGTAGGCTCGGCAACGAGACGTTGACGCCCCCAATGTCCGCGCGGGCACCGTAGAAGGCGACGCCCCGCAGGCTCATCCTGTCCGAGCTCACCCGGACCCGGTCGATGCGGCCGAGCAGCATCTCGGGCGGGAAGCTGGCGGAGACCTCGATGGGCTCTTGCAGCCGCCGCGCGATCTGGTCCTCCACCAGGCCTGGAAGCACCACGTATGAGAAGAGCCCCAGCAGGACCGGCGGGATCACCAGCTTCGTGAGGCAGCCCCTCACGGTTGTCCAGGCACCTCCCCCAGGCCGGTAGTCTCGGCCTCATTCCGTAAACGATCGAACCCCGCAAGGCGCAGGTAAACCGTTACGTCTGCCTCGTGGGTGGCCATAGTCGGTACGGGGGCGTTGCCCGCGGGGGGCGGAGCCTCCGGACGTGGCATTGCCTCCGTCATGTGGGGCATACCGTTCGGGATGCCGTGTCCGGCCTTCGGGGAACCCCCTCTCGAGGCTTCGGTGGTCGTAGGGCAGCCTACAGCCTGTCCCGCAGCAGGCGCTCGAATTGGCCCGAGCCGTCCAGTGTCCGCACCGTGCCCATGCCGCCCACCGGGCGACGGTCGACAAAGACGTAGGGCGGCGCCACCTCTCCTTGGGCGGCCTGGGACAGCTTGGCCAAGGCCCCCAGGTCCGCGGTCGCGTCCACGACCTCGAAGCGGTAGCCGGCGCGGCCGAGGAGGCGCTTGGCGCGCCAGCAACGCAACGAGCGGTTCCCCGTGTAGAGCACCATCTCCCTTTGGTACACGTCTCGTCCCTTTCTAGTGGCTTGCGGCATGGGGCATGATCGCAAGTGAGGAGAGCCCGACGCATCGCGTGATTGGACCATTGCTTGCTAGTACATGCCGCGTAGGTCCGCGACTTCTAAGAGGCCAAAAGGGCGGCACCACACAAACTAAATCTCTGCATCCTTGGCCCGTACCACCAGATGTTGTGATCTTCTCTTAAGGCCGACGAGCCGAGGCGAGGCCATGGGGCACCCCGGGGTCCTGAATCATGCAGGATCCTGAATACGGATTTCGGAGAATCTTCCTTCCGAAACTGTCTGGAAATTCTCATCCACAGGCCAACCGCCTCACCATCAGCCGAATCATGGCCGCGTAGACGAACGCCTCCGCGCTAGCGCAAAGCCTCTCGTAATCCTTGCTCATCCTCCTGTTCTGGCCCAACCACGAGAAGGTCCGCTCCACCACCCACCTGCGAGGTAAAGCCACGTACCCGCGCGGCGGCATGAACTTCTGCCAGTCGAGCTTCTTGCCCTCCGCCTTGGCCCATTCCTCTGCCCAAACCTTGGCCACCTTCTCGGGGACCGGCTTGGGTGGCTTGCGTACCACCTCCACGCTCAGGCCCATCGCTTCCTCGGCCCACCTTCTGCCACTTCCCTCGTAACCGGCGTCAAGCCACAGGTGCCTCAGACGCGAAAGTCCGCTCCGCGCCGACTCCAGTAGGAGCCTCAGGCCATCCTGCTCGGGGACCTTGGCGCTGTGTACCTTGGCTTTGAGTACCAATCCTTCGGTATCCACCAGAAGGTGTCGCTTTCGGCCGCGCACCTTCTTGTTGCCGTCGTATCCTCTTTGCTCTCCGCCCACCCCGGTGGTCTTTGTGGTCTGGGAGTCGGCGATACCGGCGCTAGGGAGCGGGTTCCTACCCGAGCGGGCCCGCAAGACCTCGCGCAGGGCGGCGTTGAGGTGCTCGAAGGTACCATCGATGCGCCACTTTCTGAACCAGTCGTAGACGCTCTTCCAAGGCGGAAAGTCCTTGGGCAGTAGTCGCCAAGGACATCCGCTCTTGAGCACGTAGAAGACGGCGTTTAGGATCTCCCGTAAGCCGTGCGTCCTGGGGCGTCCTCGCCTCTTCGGTTTGGGAAGGTGCGGGTCGAGGCACTTCCATTCGGCGTCGGACAGATCGGTGGGGTATCTCTTGGTTTCCATGACGAGGAGCGTATGCCACCGCTATCCCGTCAGGTATTTTCCAGACAGTTTCTCCACGCAGCCGGACGAACACCTCGTCCTTCATTCGTGGATCTGGCGGCTCCGCGTCTCTGATCTTCACCACCGCCCGCGCCGATCAGTGGATCATGGCGCAGCGAAAGCGGGAACCGCGTTTGCGGAGGCCGGGCAGGCGCTGGTACCCTCCAAGCGGTCCCGAGCGGCCCAAGGACGCACGGGTCTTGGCTTAAGGTCTTCCCTTCACCTTCGCCCGGCAACAGGCCCCCATCCCCGCAACCGAGACCGCTTACCGTCACCCGACGCGGGTGTTAGTGTGCCTGGTTAGGCCTTAGATACGCGCTCGGACTCCACAAAAGAGGCGCGAAGCGCCCGCAGCGCTTCGGCCAGGTTCTTTCGCGGTGGTCCGAGCTCCCCGCAGCCCAGGCAGCGGGCGCGCCGTTGGTGTTCGCTACCGAGCGCGATCCGGGCTGGGTACAGATGCCTGCAACGCCAGTTTGTCGGTTTCGTCCCCACTACTTCGGCCATCCGGAGCCTTCCTTTGGTCTACGGTTATGTGCCGTCAACCGTAGTCCGCGAGCGATTTGGGCACATCCCCCGAACGGCCTATCTTCGCTTCTAGTGGATCGAGGCCCCCTCACGACGAGCTCGGGTTGCGTGTCCTGCAACGCCCCCGTGCTGGTACGGCCTGAGGCCGGCAACGTTCATCTAGCCGGAAGTGCCCCGAGCTTGTCCAGCTCTCGCCCTGGGCGCGGACCTCCGCCCGCCGCCGGAGAGGGTGTCGAGGAAGCCCACTGCCGGAGGTTCGCGGGGGCCCGTGCATCCCGTACCCTCGCAGGGACCCGGACCTGGCCCGCCGCCTCCGGGGAGGAGGTCGTCTACGGACCCACGCAACTCAAACCCCGTCTCCAAAGGGAGCAGGCACCGCAGACTGTAGACTAGCTATACCCTCGATACCAGGGCGATGCGAAACGCGCGTTGCCGGGAGCATTCCTGGTCGGTCAGATCCCTTCTGCATTCGATGTTCGCTAGCGCGCTCAGCGCCCCCTCCAGATGGGGGCGCAGATCCACCAGGCTGTCGTACGCCGCGGTTCCGACCGAATGCGTGGGGTAATACCGCGATAGGCATTCGACCGTCTCCCGTAGGAGCTTGTCGGTGGCTTCGACCCTTCGCTCGAGGCGAGAGCACTCATCGCGCCTTTTCTCTTTCGATGCCTCACAAAGCACTGTCGTCTCCATGCATCTCCTATCCACCAGTGATGGCCATGATAGGCAAACGTGTCGACGTCGTAATCCCCCAAATGGGCTAACTCTCGATCACACGAATGTACTATCTCCGAACCGGCAAGACCGGCGCACTCGCGACGGCGTCTGCATCGTGACGCCCTCCGGGGCGCCCGAGCAAGATCTAGCGGAAGGTCGTCCCCGGCGTAGGTCTGGCGGCGCACCTCTTCCGGCTCGCCCAACCCGTAGCCCGGGTACAGGCCGACCAACGCGCGAAACATGATTCAAGCCGCTATGTTGAAAGCCACCACGCTGGGGGCCACCGCGGGGAACTGTCCGGCCACCAGCGCTCCGTAGGGCACGTACGACATCGCCCAGAAAAGGGCCGCGAACAGGCAGTCCGAGGCGATCAGCAAGGAGACCGTTAGCCCTTTTCGCAACCTCCGCGCGGAACGGCCCAACCCGATCGGCGCGGACGTAACTCTCCGGCGCCCGCCCGGGCAGGTCTACCTGACCGTCCCTCGCCGGGACGGGGATGTCGTTGCGTCTACTTGCCCTTCCCTCTAAGGGAAGCCCTCACAGACCCTTTGTCACGGTACAACGTGTTGGAAGGTCGCGTTCGTCATCGAACGCCCCCGCTTCTTCAATCCGTCGCCTTCTCTTCTTGCGAATACCGCTTGCGAGAAGAGAAGGCTCCAACGCTAACTCGTTTAATCCGACAAACTTTGTTACAAGATGTTACCGACCTGCGACCGAAACGGCATGTATATTTTAACTATTTTTTGGGTTTTCATGTAGGTTCTCGCCCACGCAGAGGCGTAGGGTTGAGCCTCGCGATGCCGCCTCGACGCGAGGCGAAGATGAGGTCTGCGACCTCACGTTGAGCCCAGGGTCGCCCGACCGACGAGGGCGCGCTACGGCGATTCGTTGAAGTTGAGCCAGTACCAGCCGAGGTATTGCATCGCCTCCGAAAATCTCTCGAAGTTGGCCGGCTTCGTGACAAAGGAGTTCGCGCCGAGCTCGTAGCCCTTCACGACGTCCCCGTGCTGGTTGGAGGAGGAGAAGAGGATCACGGGCACGAGGCGCGTCCGCTCGTCGCCCCGCAGCTTTTCGAGGACCTGGTGACCGTCCAGCCTGGGGAGGTTGACGTCCAGGAGGATGAACTCGGGGGTGGAGTTGGCGTCGCGGCCGTCGTGGGCGCCGGTTCCGAACATGTAGTCG
>CADCVI010000105.1:340-9977 GCA_902806105.1 uncultured Rubrobacteraceae bacterium | reverse complement strand
CCAGCGAGGAAGAGCTCGGTCCCCCGCACGAGGGGACACAGCGTCCGCCGGTACCCTCACTCATGCCGTGGACCAGGGTATTCTCGTGCCCGAACAACACTTCCGCCCTCCTGAGCCTCAGCACCCTGTCGCTGCTATGCAGGGTTTGTGTACGGTGTTCACAATGACAGGGGTAGAATACGGCTCGTGTACGGCGTTCACAACAGGAATTTTGTGGTGGCTCGGTTGGTGGGCGGCTGCCGCTCGAAGGGACTATGACGGCTGCGGGGGCCGGGTCGCCGGGTCGCAGCACGTACCGTCACGGCGACCTGCGCCGGGCGCTTCTGGAGGCGGGCGTGGAGCTCGCGCGCGGAGGCGGGCCGGACGCTGTGGTGCTGCGCGAGGCGACGCGCCGCGTGGGCGTGGTGCCGAGCGCGGCGTACCGGCACTTCGCAGACCGGGGGGCGCTCCTCGGGGCTGTTTGTTCGGCCGCGCAGGCGGAGCTTGCCGTGGCGATGGAGAAAGAGCTGGCCGGGGTGGGTGATGAAGGGGATGCCGCGGACCGCGCCCGTGCGCGCCTGCGGGCCGTCGGCGCCGGTTACCTGCGGTTCGCACGGGCCGAGCCGGGGCTGTTCCGGACTGCGTTCTCCCCTTCAGAAGACCTGCGGAGCGCCCACAGCCCCGCGAGGGCCGGGGGAGGCGGGCTGACGCCCTTCCAGATCCTCTCCTCCGCGCTGGACGGGCTGGTCGACGCTGGAATCCTGCCCCGCGAGCGCCGTCCGGGGGCCGAGTTTCTCGCCTGGTCCGCGGTTCACGGCCTCGCCATGCTCCTCATCGACGGGCCCCTGCGCGGCCTCGACCAGGACCAGGCCCAGAAGGCAGTACAGCGCCTGCTGGATATGGTCGAACGCGGCTTGTAGCAGGGTCGGTTCGAGTACGCGACAAACCGGGGCTACCGCGCTGCGCCGGCAAACGGTGGGCCGGGGCGGTCCGCGTCGGGGACGGGTAGCCGGGAGCTCCCCCTACAAGGTTCCCGGCGGTCGCCGTGCTGCCCGTGTTCGTTGGAGGGACGGGGAGGGGTGGTCCTTGCCCCGTACGGAGCGGGTCCGAGGCAGCGGTAGCGACCGCGTGTTCTTCGAGGTGGAGGGCCAGGTCTCGAACGGCGGTGAAGGTTTGGGGCTCGCGTTGGCGAGGGGCTAGTCCCCGGTCGGCTCGGGTTACCGGGGGGAGATGGCGTTCTCCAGGTCCGCAATGAGGTCGTCAGCGTCCTCGATGCCGACGCTGAGACGCATCAGGCCCTCGGTAACGCCCCGGGCCTCGCGTTGCTCGCGGGGGATGGCAGCGTGCGTCATCGTCGCGGGGTGCGTAAGAAGGGACTCGACGCCCCCGAGGGACTCGGCGAGGTGGAAGAGCTTTGTCCGTTTCATCGCGGCGTACGCCGCCTCCGTGCCGCCCTTGAGGGTGAAGGAGACCATCCCCGAGAAGCCGCGCATCTGCTTCTTGGCGAGCTCGTGCTGCGGGTGGCTCGGGAGGCCGGGGTAGTAGACCATGTCCACCGAGGCGTGGCCTTCGAGGAAGCGCGCCACCGCGAGGGCGTTCTCCTCGTGCTGGCGCATGCGGACCGCGAGGGTCTTCAGGCCGCGGAGGACGAGCCAGGAGTCGAAGGCGCCGGGGACCGCCCCTGCGGCGTTCTGGTAATACTTGATCTTCTCGTAAGCCTCCGCGTCCCCGACCGCCACCGCCCCGCCTACTACGTCGGAGTGCCCGCCCATGTACTTCGTCGTCGAGTGGACCACGATGTCCGCCCCGAGCGCCAGCGGGTTCTGGAAGAAAGGCGAGGCGAAGGTGTTGTCGACGGCGACGACCGCCCCGCGCTCGTGGGCCATCTCCGAGAGCGCGGCTATGTCCGAGACCGTCAGCAGGGGGTTGGTCGGCGTCTCGATCCAGAGCAGCTTCGTCTCCGGCCGGAGCGCGCGTTCCACGGCTTCCGGGTCGGTGGTGTCGGCGTAGGTGAAGTCCAGGCCGCCCCCGTGCGTGAGGACCCTGTCGAAGAGCCGGTAGCTCCCGCCGTAGAGGTCGTCGCCCGCGACTACGTGGTCGCCCGGGGCGAGGAGGCTGCTCATCACGGCCGTCGTCGCCGCGAGGCCGGAGGCGAAGGCGAGGCCGTACCGGGCGCCTTCGAGGGAGGCTATGCACTCCTCCAGGGCGGCGCGGGTGGGGTTGCCGCTCCTGCTGTACTCGTAGCCCTTGTTCTGTCCCGGGGCCTCCTGGGTGTAGGTGGAGGTCTGGTAGATCGGGACTATGGTCGCGCCGGTGGCCGGGTCCGGGTCCTGCCCGGCGTGGATGGCCCGTGTCGAGAAGCCGTGCTCGTCCAAGCTCAAAGTATTCCCCCTAGAAGATTCGGAACGGTCTCTCGAGGTCTTCGGCGGTGACTTCCGAGTTCTGCATCACCCAGTCGTCGTTGAAGACCTTCGAGACGTAGTTGCGGCCCGTGTCCGGGAAGAGCGTGACGACGACGGAGCCCTCGGGGGCGGCCTTCGCGGCCCGGACCGCCGCCACCGCCGCCATGCCGCACGAGCCCCCGACGAAGAGCCCCGTCTCTCTCATCAGGCGCCGCGTCATCAGGAACGACTCGCGGTCGGAGACCTGGATGACCTCGTCGACCAGGGACGCGTCGTGGTTGCCCGGGTAGAAGTCCTCGCCGACGCCCTCCACGGCGTAGGGGTGGATGTCCTCCGGGTCGGAGAAGATCGAGCCCGCAGGGTCCGCGCCGACCACCCTTACCCCGGGGTTCATCTCCTTGAGGTAGCGGGCCGTGCCGGTGATGGTGCCGCAGGTGCCCATCCCCGCGACGAAGTGGGTGATCTCACCCTCCGTCGCCTCCCAGATCTCCGGCCCCGTCGTCTCGTAGTGGGCCTCGGGGTTGGCCGGGTTCTCGTACTGGCCGGGCTTGAAGCCGCCCGGTATCTCGCGCGCCATCCTCTCGGCGACGGCGTAGTAGCTCTCGGGGTCGTCCGGGGGGACGTTCGGCGTCACGACGACCTTTGCGCCCAGGGCCTTGAGGAGGTCGCGCTTCTCCTGGCTCGCCTTGTCCGGCATGACGCAGACGCAGCCGTACCCCCTTACCGCCGCCGCGATGGCGAGCCCGGCCCCGGTGTTCCCGCTCGTGGGCTCGACGATGGTGCCGCCGGGCTTCAGGAGGCCCGCTTCTTCGGCGGCCTCTATCATCTTGAGCGCCGGACGGTCCTTGACGGAGCCGCCGGGATTCAGGTACTCGACCTTCGTGAGGAGCATGGAGCCCCCCAGACCCTCGTCCTCCTCGATGCGTCCGAGGCGCACGAGCGGGGTCCGTCCGAAGGCTTCGAGGATGTTCTCATGGTAGTTCATGCGTCCAGTGTACCCGCGAAGGGGACGGGCAACGCCGCAGGGCGGGGTCAGGTCTGCGTCAGGGGGACGAAGCGGCTGAGGGAGAGGCCGCGCCTGGTGAGCCAGACCGTGCCGGCGTGCGCGGCCCACGCGCGCCGCTGCTCCCCCGGCGGCCAGTCGTCGGAGATCTCCTCCAGCATCGCCGTCTTTACCACGAGCTGCGAGGCGTCGACGAGCTCCGCCAGCTCTTCCTGCTGCCCTATCGCGGTCGCGAGGTCCACCGCCTCCGTCCAGTTGAAGGAGGCCCATACGCTGCGCCCGGAGCCCGACTCCCCGTCTACGAGCCGCCGCAGGGCCTCCGCGCGCCCTCCCAGCGGGCTGGTCTCGGGGACGATCCGGAACTGCCCCTCGCGCTCCAGGCGTCCAACCTCCAACCCGTGCTGCTCCAGATCCTCGCGCAGCTCCTCGTCGGAGGTCTCCTTCTCCCCGCCGGTGAACTTGACCAGCAGCCCACCGCGCGCCTCGCCCACCCCGAAGAACGCCGCGTCGAGGCGGTGCAGGAGCTCGCGGTCCTGCACGATCCCGAGCACGTTGTCCGGAACCTCCAGAAAGCCCCCGAGCTGCCCGACGAGCGTCGACGGCTTCTCCCCCCGCTTGAGAAAGTCCTCCAGCGCCCCCCGTCGCACCCGCCACGACTTCCCGACCTTCAAACAGGGCAGCCGCCCCTCCCGGCACCAGCGGTAGACCGTTACCCGGCCCACACCCAGATACCCGGCCACCTCCTCGACGTCCATGAGGTCCTTGTTCACGTCAGGACACACTCGTACCACGTTCCCTTCTTCGCAACAGCTACCTCGGCGGGCTCCATCCCATGTGCTACCTACCCCGGTTCTTGATCCTGCTCCCGGTTCCCCAAACATGGTTGTTGTACTTTGGTGTACTTTGTTAAACTTTAATCTCCGTAGCGGGGGTTGCCATAACTCTACAAGTCGTAGAAAAGAGGAGGATCGCGGTCGGGCGGGTGGAGCATGGGGCGCGGCCGCTACCATTAGGAGGGCTTGTTGTTGGAGGTACGTACGAGAGGCGCAGGATTCATGGTCGCGCGCCTCGCAGGGGGAGGAAGCCAGGCTTCGAATGCTCCGGTCGCCTCGTGTTCCCTGTTTGCTGTGGAGGGGACGGGCGAAGGTGGAGATTAGAGGGAGGGGGGGTCTGTGGGTGCTCACGAGGGACGGGGACGCCGACCTCGTGACCCTTCGCGACCGGAAGGGGGCCGAGGCCCTGCCGGTCTTCGGCTTCGAGGATGAGGCCAGGATGTACGTTCTGCTCCTGGGCAGGGGGGCGGAATGGGGGATCAGGGAGACAACTGCCGGGGAGCTCGCACCGCTCCTGCGCGGCCCCTACTCCGGCGTCGAGAGGATCGCGCTGGACCCCGTCCCGACCGGGGTGGATTGTAGCGGCCCTCTGGATGTCGCGTGGCCGAACCGGGAGGATTTCCTGCATGCCTTCCGTGTGCCGGCGCGTGGCGAGCAGACGATCTGACGCGAAGACCGAGCTTTCGAGGGAACACGTACTCACCTTCCAGCGATAACGAAGGGCCAGGGACCCGGGTGTCGGAGGTACTGCTCGAGCGGGGTTGACCCTTGCGCAAACCGCCGCGACGCTGGTTCCCGAGGGTCGGGGAGGATGCGTTTTTTGCCTGCTCCTCCCCGGTAGTGCCGCGGGGGCTGGCGCTAGTCTGAGGCTGGATCCGGCTCGACCTCGATCCAGCCGGGATGTCTCTGGTCGCAGGTTTCGTAGGCTTCCATGGCCCCCGTCAGGGGCTCTGGCTGGGCGAAGATCTCGGTCGGGTCGAGGGCTTCGGTCGCGACGGGACCGCCCGTTATCGGGGGCGGGAAGACGCCACGATAAAGATCGTTCCCGCTTCGCCCTCCGCCAGGGCCGGCGGCAGGGAGAACGGCAGTAAGGCATGGGGCGACCGTGTGTTGACGCACGGGTGTTCGGGCAAGAGAGCAGGTGACCGCAGAGCGTAGAGAAGGAGAAGATGATGGCGAACGAGTTGCAGGGTCGCAGGGTAGCTGTTCTGCTCGCCCCGGTGGGGACCGAGCAGGTCGAGTTCGTGCAGCCCAAGCAGGCAGTCGAGGAGGCCGGCGCGTCGGTCGACGTCATCGGGCTTCAGGCGGGCGAGGCGCAGACCATGAACAGCGACGTCAACCCGGGCGAGACGTTCCAGGTCGAGAAGGTCTTCTCCGACGTCTCCGCCGACGACTACGACGCCCTGATAGTGCCCGGCGGTACCGTGGGGGCGGACAACCTGCGTGGCAGCGGGGAGGCCGTCGCCTTCGTGCGCGCCTTCTTCGAGCAGTCCAAGCCGGTCGGCGTGATCTGCCACGGTCCCTGGACCCTGGTGGAGGCGGACGTGGTCCGGGGCCGCACCCTGACCTCCTACCCGAGCCTCCAGACGGACATCCGCAACGCCGGCGGTGAGTGGGTGGACCAGGAGGTCGTTACGGACAAGGGGCTCGTCACGAGCCGCAACCCCGACGACCTGCCCGCGTTCTGCGCCAAGATCGTCGAGGAGTTCGCCGAGGGCAAGCATGCCGAGCAGTCCCGGAGCGCCTGAGGTAAGCCTGCAAGCAAGACCGACCCAGAGCTTCGAGACAGCGGAGGAGATTAATTGAAGGCCATAGCCTGGCATGGTAAACGCGACGTACGGGTGGACAACGTGCCCGACCCGACGATCCAGGAGTCTACGGACGCCGTTGTAAGGATCACGACCACCAACATCTGCGGCTCCGACCTGCACCTCTATGAGGTGCTCGGGCCGTTTATAGACGAGGGCTACGTCCTCGGGCACGAGCCGATGGGGATCGTGGAGGAGGTCGGGCCGGACGTCACCCACGTCAGCCCAGGTGACAGGGTCGTCATCCCTTTCAACATCTCCTGCGGGGACTGCTTTATGTGCCACCAGGACCTGTACTCGCAGTGCGAGACCACCCAGGTGCACGAGCAGGGCATGGGGGCCTCCCTCTTCGGGTTCGCGAGGCTCTACGGGAACGTCCCGGGCGGACAGGCGGAGTTTCTGCGCGTGCCGCAGGCGCAGTTCACCCCGATAAAGATCCCCGAGGAGGGGATCGGGATGCCGGACGAGCGCTTCGTCTACCTCTCCGACGTCCTGCCGACAAGCTGGCAGGCGGTCGAGTACGCGGGGATTCCCGAGGGCGGGAGTGTCGCGATCTACGGGCTCGGCCCGATCGGCCAGATGAGCGCGCGCATCGCCCGGTACAAGGGCTACCGCGTCATCGCCGTCGACTTCGTGCCGGAGCGCCTGGAGATGGCCCGCGGCCATGGCATAGAGGTGGTCGACGCCTCCAGCACCGACGACGTCCCCTCGGCCATCCGCGAGATGACGGACGGCCGCGGTCCCGATTCCGTGATCGACGCCGTCGGTATGGAGGCCCACGGCTCGCCCGCCGCCAACCTCGCCCAGCAGGCAACGGGCCTCCTGCCGGACAAGCTGGCGCAGAGCGCCCTGAAGAACGTAGGGGTGGACAGGCTCACCGCGCTCAACCAGAGCATCGACACCGTTCGTAGGGGGGGCACCCTCTCGCTCATCGGGCTCTACGGCGGCACGGCCGACCCTATCAACATGCTCAAGCTCTTCGACAAGCAGATACAGATACGGATGGGCCAGGCGAACGTCAAAGCCTGGGTGGACGACATCATGCCGCTCCTCATCGACCCCGCCGACCCTTTGGGAGTCGAGAACTTCGCGACCCACAAGCTCCCGCTGGACCAGGCGCCGCACGGGTACGAGATCTTCCAGAAAAAGCAGGACGGTGCGATAAAGATCCTGCTCCAGCCCTGATACCGTTGCAGCAAGAAACCACCCGGGAGGATACGGCCCGAGCCCTGCGTTCGTGGGGCTCGGGCCGCACGGTTTCTTGTATGCTCCACGCAAGAGGCCGCCGCTGCACGAACGAAGGGTGTCGCCTACTGCGTCCCCCGCCCGAGCAGGTGGGCTTGAACGAGATCCTCATCCGACCGGCCGAGCGGTCCTAACAGGAGGTCCCGAAATGGATTTGTTGCGAATAGTCGTGGCGATCATTCTGCCCCCGCTGGGGGTGTACCTGCAGACGGGGATCGGACGGCAGTTCTGGATCAACGTCCTGCTGACGATCCTCGGCTACATCCCGGGGATAATCCACGCGATCTGGGTGATCGTGAAGCACTGAGACGCGTTCGGGGAGTTTTCCTCCCTTTTTCAGCATCCGGCTTGCGAGGCCGCGGCCGGGGAGAGGTGGATGTCTCCCCTTCGAGCGCTAGAGAGCGCCGTCCCGAAAGAGGGGCGCGAGGGATCAAACGCCGGAGCGTCTCCGGGGCAGGGCTACCATCCCCTTCTAGATTATGGAGGGTGCATCTCCGGGTGTTGCGGTGTTCCCGTCCGGCTTCTACCCTTGGATCCCCATGAGCGTCGCGAAGCCGTGCTACTTCGCCCTTCTGGGTCCTGCCTCTGGCCTCGGTTGTATACAGGCCCGTGGAAGGCAAGCACTCTCCGGCTCTACCTCCGGGCGGCTGGCCCTCCCGGTGAGCGTTCCGTTTTTTCGAGGGCTGTTAATGTTAATGTTTCTCGAGAAGGTTCGGGTTCTCTTGAAGATGCTGTAGAGAAGCCGGAAAAAGATCGTGTTGATAGGTCGAGGAGATCGGGGGCTACGCTTCATGGCACGGGTATGCGTGTTCGACGTAAACGAGACGTTGTTGGATTTGGGAGCGTTGGACCCTCACTTCGAGCGGGTCTTCGGCGACGCGTCGGCGAGGCCGGAGTGGTTCGACAGGTTTCTCCAGCTCTGGCTCACCGAGACCGTGACCGGCTCGTACCAGAAGTTCGGCACGATCGCCGGGCTCGCGCTGGACATGCTGGCCGGGGAGAGGGGCATAGAACTGCAGGATGACGACCGGCAGGCCATCCTCTCCGGCATTGCCTCGCTGCCGCCCCACCCCGAGGTCGAGGAGGGCTTGCGCACCCTGAAGGACGCCGGATTCCGGCTCGCCACCCTGACCAACTCGACCCAGGAGGTCGCCGACGCTCAGATCGAGAACTCCGGCCTCGGCGAGCTATTCGATATGGTCCTCTCCGCCGATACCGCCGGACGATTGAAGCCGGCCCCCGAGCCGTACCGCATGGCCGCCGAAACCCTGGGCGTGGAGATGAGCGACATTCGCCTCGTCGCCGCCCATGGCTGGGACGTGTTGGGAGCCATGCGCGCCGGCTGCGCCGCCGCCTTTGTGGCCCGCCCCGGCAAGGCGCTCTTCCCGACCGCACCGCCCCCGGATGTCGTTGGCGCCGACCTGCGCGAGGTGGCGGATGGGATCATCGCCGCCGAGAGGGGCGAGTAGTCGGTGGAATCCCGTTTCGTCGAAACCGGAGGCGTCCGGATGCGCTGGGAAGAGGCGGGAGAAGGGACGCCGGTAGTCTTCGTGCACGGCATCCCGACGAGCCCGCGCCTCTGGCGCCACGTCGTCCCGAAGGTCGGGGGCGCCCGGTCGATGGCCTGGGAGATGGTGGGCTACGGGGCCTCCATCGCCGAGGGCCGGGATAGGGACATCTCCGTCGTGATGCAGGCGCGCTACCTCGCCCTCTGGATGCGCGAGGTCGGGCTGGAAGACGGGGCCCTAATCGTCGGGCACGACCTCGGCGGGGGCGTTGCGCAGATTCTGGCCGTCCGCCACCCCGAGCTCGTCCGGGGCCTCGTGTTGACCAACTGCGTGAGCTACGACTCCTGGCCCATCGCGCCGGTGAGGGCCATAAGCGCGGCCGGCCCTCTGTTCGGCCGGATGCCGAGCTCGGCATTCCGTCGCTTCTACGCCGCGTTTCTGCGGGGCGGTCACGACGACCGGGGGCAGTGGAGAGAGTCCGTCTCCGAGCACCTGCCGTTCTACGAAGAGGCGGGGGGTGCGGAGGCTCTGGTGAGGCAGACCCGCTCCCTCGACGTCCGGGACACCCTTGGAGTGGCGGCCCAGATCCCCTACCTCGACGTGCCCACGCGCCTCGTCTGGGGTGTTGCGGACGGGTTCCAGCCCATAGGCTACGGCTACCGGCTCGCCTACGAGCTGGGGGCCCGGATCGAGCGGGTCGAGGGCGCGAGGCACTTCGTCCCCGAGGACCACCCCGACGAGGTCGCAGCGGCCGTAAACGGGCTCCTGAAAGAGCTGGGGTAGGCCGACCGGAGCCTGCCGCGGGGCAACCCTGCCGAACCGTGTGGTCCAAGAAGAGGAGAAGGATTGGGAAAAAGCG
>CADCVI010000105.1:0-330 GCA_902806105.1 uncultured Rubrobacteraceae bacterium | reverse complement strand
GATTACCAGGATAGTCCTGAGGCCGCTCGCGAGTCCCCTGCCACTCGCGTTCTTTACCTTCGGGGTCGGGTCGATCCTGCAGAGCGCGTTTCAACTCGGCGTGGTGCCCCAGGACGAGAGCCGGAACATGGCCCTCATCTTCGGCGCGATCATCTTCCCTTCCATGTTTCTGGCCGCCGTCTTCGCCTTCCTCTCGCGCGAGACCCTCGGAGCGACCGCGCTCGGCCTGATCTCCTTCTCCTGGCTCGCCGCCTCGCTCGTCACCTTCACGAGCGCCCCGGACCCCACGAGCGCCGCCCTCGGCGTGCTGGAACTCGCCCTCGCCGTCAT
>CADCVI010000104.1 GCA_902806105.1 uncultured Rubrobacteraceae bacterium | reverse complement strand
CGACCGGGATCCTGATCCTCCTCGTCCTGGTGCTCTCACCGATCGTCGCCGTCGCCCTCGCGACCTTCTTTGGCGCGGTCTTGTCGGTCGTCTCCGGCGGTTGAGCTTGATGCGGCCGGCGCATCGTGGAACGAGAACTTCCTAGAACCCCCTCGGCACGAAGTTCGCTCAGCCCTGGCCCGACGTGGCCAGGACGGCGGGGGCGGTAACACTTCCTGAAGGTATTACGCGGTTCTTATGTACGCCACCCGCCACATCTCCAACTTGTACATAAGAAGCGCGCCCTGATCCCACGATACCGGGGCGGCTTCGTACCGGCCTTACGAGTCAGAGGCCGGGAAGTCCGAACAACTTAGTGAACTCCGCGTAGGCGTCCCGGTCGTCGCCTTCGGAACGGATCCCCACATAGACCACCTCAGCTACCAACTCCCCGTCCTCCAACGCCAGCAGCCGCCAGATGATCCGGTAGCGGCCGCTATGGATGCCACGGTAACCCCTCAGCTCTGCGCGGAGGGGGTAGCCGGCGCTCGCTGGCGCCGCCTCGATCGTCTCCATCTTGCGTAGCGCCTGCCTCTGGATCTTGGCAGGCAGCTCCAGCAGGCTCTCCACGCCCGTCTTGTTGACTAGAAGTTTCCGCCTAGGGCTGTGCCCCCTCACCGTCTTCGACCTCCTCGATCATGCCCCCCACCTCGGAGAGCGTGTAGAGTCGTTCCGGATCTTCGCCGGACGACTCCCGGAGGGCGTTCATGGCCCGCTCGTCGCTCAGGATCTTAATGGTCTCGAGCTCGCCAACGACCTCGAGGTAGGCGTCCTGGAGCCGGCGGAAGACGTCGGCGTTGATCACGAGGGCCTCGCGACCCTTCGTGCCCTTTATGATGAACGTACGGCCCTGCTCCACCTCCTCCAGGACGTGGGCTATCTCGCCTCTGGCCTCGGTCACCCCGAGGACCTCCGGCAGCTTCAACATCGTTCCCCTTTCGTGCCGATCCCCAGTTTCCGCCCGGAGTTGCGTATCCGAATAGTCACCCGCTCGGTTAGGCGGTACGCACGCTCGGCAGCGCGCCCCCCGATTAACCGTTCGGGGTAACGTACGCAATAACGTACACTATTCTGTACAGATCGTCAAGGCGAAGTTCGGTGCATAGCTAGCTGAGAGCGGTGTAGGCGAACGCGGACAACCCTGCTACGAAGAACAACACGGTGAAATGGCGTGCTTCTTTCAGGTACTTGACTGCCCCTACCTTCCAACTCCACAGGACTGTTATTCGGGCCTTTGACCTGTCCTCGTGCAACAGGCACACCAGCACGGCCTCCATGCCGCTCAGCGAGGTCAGGAGCGACAGTCCGAAGACCACCAACGGGACCACGGCCAGCTCCATACCTTCGGGTCGGGTCTGTGAGACGGCCAGGACGATGACGGCCCCGGCGGAGTTGAGCGTGGACAGATGAGTGAAGAACTGGAAGTACTTGTCTAGCACCTCGTTGGACAACGGCACCCCTACCCCCCGAACACCCGGCTAAGCCACCACAGACGGGGCTTGCGTTGGCCAGGGCTGGCTTCGACCCTTCTCATGATCGTTTGCTTGAAAGGTCTATGATCCGGAAACGCTCCCCGTACCTCTATCGTCCGCCAGTCCCTAACCAACCTACTACTCGGGCCTTCGACCTGCCCCGCTACCGTGGTAGTCGACCACCGACGGGCAGCGAGGTTCACGATCTCTAGTCCTTCTTGGGGGTTGGTCGGCCCCACCCTCACCTCGTCTCCGTCCGCAAGAAAAACGACCACGATACTGGAGAGGCCGTGGTCGACTTCTTTCTCGTTGAAGAACGAGAGTTCGTACTCGACGTTCGCCACGTACTCTTCGAAGTCCTCCACTTGGTCCACCGAGCGGGCTTCTTGGTCGAGATCCCCGATGTCGCGCCGGGACCAGGAAAGCTCGCTGCGAACTAGACGACACCGCAGGTTTCCCCTTCCTCGCAGGTACCTTTCTCCGAACAGGCCTAATGCCACGCCGAGCAAGGTCCCGAAGATAGTGAGACCTCCCGAGATCAGGAGGGTGGTTGCTGTCATGCTCCGAACACTTTACGCCACCAAGGCCTCCGTGCGGCCTCCTGTGCCCTCCCCGTAGCGGACCGTAGCTCTGTCCACTCCGGCTCCTCCACAACCGACAGGCACGCCCTAGGAAACATCCCGCATCCTCCCATGAAACAGTCCATGGCAATCCTTGCAAAGCACGGTCAAGTCCTGCGGACGTTCGTCGCCGTAGTTGGCGTATGTGTTGTGGTGGACGTCTAGGCGCGCATCGCGTGTCCCACAGACCTGGCAGCGATACCCCACCCTCGCCAGCGTGGCGGCCCTGCGCGCCTGCCACTCAGGTTGCATCCGGTACGCGGAAAAGGGCATCTTCCGCAGCTTCGCGGCCCGGGCGCCCCGAGCGAGCCTCCTCAGCCGTTGCTCCTCGTTGTGGACCTGAAGCTGGAGGTCGGCGCAGGCTTCGCAGAGCAGGCCAGCGTTATCCGGATCCCCGACCCTGGCACTGGCGGCGACCCGCAACGCCCGGCGAAAGCGCAGCAGGTCCCTGCGGTCGCGGACCTCGAGCAGCGCACCGCAGTCGAGGCAGAAGAACATCGAGACCGGATCCGATGCGGTGATGTCCCACGCCTCCTGCCCGCTCAGGCTGAACATGTTAGAGATCGTCACGGTCGGCACGTCGAGTTCCAAGAGGAGGGCAACGAGGCCGTCCCTCAGTTCAGCGTTGTCCCCCACCATCAAGCCGACGGCGAGGGCATGGGCCCACTGCGCGCCCTTGTTCTCACGGCAAGCCGACCTCGCCGCCTCGATCTGCTCCTTGTCGAGGGGTAAGCAGAGCTCCCCTGGTGGAGTTCCTGGGCTTGGGCTAAGATCGTCCATACGGCACCTCCCGAGGTGTTGTCCGGGGGCGGCGGGATACAGAGTTTGGTCGCTCTCCCGCCGCCCCAGTGATCGCCATTGAAACTACTCTAGCCCACCAATCTGGGAGCTTAGACCCATCAGGCACCACGAGTAGGCACCACGCCCGTATACTGACGAAGCCTACTCAGACCGGGAGGAAGGCAAGTCATGGCGTTCGTGAGGCGCAAGAAGTCGAATGGTAAGCACTACTACCAGCTGGTGCGCAACTATCGAGAGGAAGGTAAGCATCGGCAGAAGGTGCTTTGCCACCTGGGTATACATGACTCCGTCGAGGCCGCCATAGAAGGCGCGAAGCAGAAAATAGCTTTCCATCAAGACCTGGCGGCATCAAAACAAGAAGAGGCATCACGGCTAAGAGAAAGCCAGATGGACAAATACGGAAGCGCCGAAGTTGAGAAGTACGAGAAGTACCACAACATCGAAGACGCGCGTGATGAGTTGGGGTGGATGCGCTGGCGAAACCCGTACCGCGGATCGGCATACCCCTACGCGAACAGCTGGGGAGGTGGCGGCGAGGCGGCATGGATCCTGGAGAAAGAACAGTGGGAGATCGACAAGCAGTTCTTGGACTTGTACGTCGGGCGCCACGACGCTTGGCAAGAGGCTGAGCGAAACAAGATATACACAGCTCAGTGGCATAAGAAGCTAGATGAGCTTCTGAAGTGTCAGCAGGAGTACTGTTCTTAGCTACCTTCCCCGAACATCCTCCCCCACCAGGGGCCCCTTTATGCTCTCCTGTGTCCCTCCCATAGAGGACCGGGGCTGTGTGCCCTTTCTCGGAGTGGTGGAGCGGTACCGAGAGCAGGATTCTGTCAACAGGTCCATTGCCGTTCTTTAGGCGTTGACTCTACGCAACATTTAGGAGTATAGTTTTGCAAGCGGTTCGATACCCGGGAGGCACGCTATGAAGTCCGTTAGGCAGATCAGGAAGGAGCGCGGCTGGAGTCAAGAGCGGACCGCCGCCGAAGCTGGTATAGACCGGGTTACGTTGGTTCACATCGAGACCGGCAAGAGCAGCCCCACCGTGGAGACCTTGCAGAAGTTGGCAAGCGCTCTAGCGGTGGAGGTGGGCGACTTCTTCCCAAAAGCGCAAGGCGCCCTGTTCTCGCCGGATGATCCTCCGGTAGGACGGGGCGCCGACGAAGCCGCTATCGGGCGCCTACGGGCGCTCAACGAGGTCCTCTACAAAATGCAGCAGGCCTACGCGCCGGGTCGGGAGCTCGACTGGAGCCGCGAAGCCTTGAAGGAAATGAGCGCGCTCGTGGCAAAGGCAACGGTCGGCCTCGCGTCCGTGGGGTTCGCCACCGGGGGTAACGATTCGTTCGACGAGGTGGTGCAGATTGTCGGGCGCGCGGAGCAGGTCGTGCGTTTCCTCGACGAACGCGCGGCCGATGCACCCAGCCAGGCGACCGGGCCGCCACCGGAGAACGTGGTGGTGGAGCTAAGGGAGAAGCTGCGGCAAGTTGTCCCGGAGCTGCGCGCCGGATGATCTCCCGGGCCTCGATGAGAACCCTGACGGCAAGAAAAAAGGGCGTGCGACCAACACGCCCCGGAACAACAGGTCCCCTACCACAACGAAAGGAACCGTTGACGTGATTCTACTGGAAAGAGGGGAGACCGGCACCCGCCGCCAAGCCAGCCCGGTCCCCCGCACCACGCACAAGCCACCTCAACCAAGGGTTCAGGGGGTGTGCGATGCCATCATACCCTAACTCTAGTTTCGGCACGCCATCTGATTCGCACCGCCACGTCCTCGAGGTGGGCTCCGCGATCTGGCGCGAGGTCTACGAGGAGAGCGGCGTCTGGAGCTTGACCGACGGCCGCAAACTCCCGTCCGGCTTCTCGCGCAGGCAGAGGGAGCGGGGGGGCGGGATGCTGTTCATGGGCCACCGCCCGAACGGCAAGACGTTCCACGTGTTCAGGCCCGACGAGCCGGACCCCGACAACCCCGGCCACAAGTACGAAGCCGCCTGCAAGAAACTCGGAGGGCCCGGAAACGTCCTCCACGTGCACCCGACCACGCGCCACCTCATCGGCGACGCCTCCGTGCCCGTCGTATTCGTCGAGGGCATCAAGAAGGCGCTCTCAATAATCACCGCGGCGAGGGCCGCCGGCGTCGAGGTCCTCGTGGTGGCGATCTCGGGCGTCTGGAACTGGCTTTCGGGCGGCGGCAAGCCTATACCGGATATGTTCGACATCGAGGTCGAAGGGCGCGAGGTATACGTGGGCTTCGACTCCGACGTCTTCAGCAACCCGGACGTGGGCGACGCGGCGCGGCGCATCGCGGCGCACCTCAAGGACCGGGGGGCGTCCGTCTACCTATCCTACCTGCCAGACGGCGCCGACGGCTCCAAGACCGGCGCCGACGACTACCTGGCCCAGGGGCACACCTACTGGGAGTACATGGCCCGGATGCGCCTCTACGACGCGCGCGACCTACAGGCCGAGCGGGTGAGCCGGAACGGGAAGCTGCGAGCGAGCGCTGCCTACCTCTTGCGCGCCTGGCACAACTGCGACTGGATGAACTTCAAGGGCACGGAGGACAAGGGCAACTGGCAGCGCGGCCACACCGCCCGCGACGCTATGGCGGCCCTGATCGAGCTCGTGCCGTCCGTCGGCAAGCCGGACGCCCGGGGCGTCATCGTCGAGGCCGGGCTCCGGCGGATCTCGCGGGTGGCCGCGAAGTCGGCGCCTTCCGTGGGCGACGCCATGAAGCACCTGGAAGCGGACGGCCAGATAGAGATACTGCCGGCAACTGGCAAGGGCAAACCGCGCAGGTATCGGCTCCTGGTGCCTAGCGCAGCCCTTTACAGTACGGAGAAGGGGCACGCCGAAGGGACCGGGTCGGGACAGGGTGTCCTAGGGTGTAAAGGGCTGCGCTATCCGTCCGCGCCACGCCTGCATTGGTCGTCTCC
The DNA here is from genome assembly GCA_902806105.1 of uncultured Rubrobacteraceae bacterium. The sequence goes on along the minus strand of CADCVI010000104.1, from coordinate 4,153 downwards.
GGCACGGCTGGGGCACCTGGTCCGGCGCGTCGAGGGCGCGACCGGTCGCACCGTTACCGAGGCGGTTGGCGAGAACGTCTTCGTCGACCCCGACCACCGCCCTTACGCGAAGCGGCTGGGCCCCCACCGCTGCGCCGTCCTCGACGTTCTGGAGGCCGCCGGCGGCGAGATGCACCTGAAGGACCTGTGCGAGGCGCTGCGTCGCAAGAGACCGTGGGACGTGAGGAGGCGGATCCTGAGACCGCTGAAGGAAGCCGGCATCATCGAGTGCGAGGACGACGTCGTTAGGCTCGCTGCCGGGTGGCTGGCGCGGCTCGACGAACGCCGCGAGGAGGACGGGGAGGTGGAGCAGGCCGAGAAGCAGGCCAAGCGGCACCGCGCCGAAGGCGAGCGCTACCGCTTGCACCTGCGGAGCCAGAAGCACGGGACGCCGAAGGCCAGCCTCGAGGCGGTGCGCCGCACGCACGAGCTCCGGGACCGCCGTATGCGAGAGGCCCGCGAAGAGGAGGAGCGCCGCCGCGCACCGGTCGACCCCGTCCTGAAGGCGCTGGTGGAGCGGCTCGTGACGCAGAACGGCCGGGTAAGGATGGGACTGCTGTGCGGGATCGCGTCCGACGAGGGGATGAGGGGGCAAGACGTACCGCGGGTCGTCGAGGCCTTGGGGTGCCGCGTCGAGGAGTTAACAGAGTACGGGGGCCAGCGGTTCGTGTTCCCGCCGTCTGAGGCGGTGGCGTGATGGCTTGGGATACCGAGTGGGCGGCCGAGAAGGCCTCCGCGGCGATGCGCTATCTGGCGGACTACTACCCGGAGGCCTCGGGCTCCGAGGCCCTCCACCGCTACCAGGATGCCGCCCACGCCGCCGCGGTGGCCGGGGACGAAGCCCGATACCTCGACGCCTTGCGGGGCTTCATGAGGGCCGGGCGGGACGAGGCCCTGCGGGTCCGGAAGGGGGCGGCGTGAGGCGGCACATGATACGCGGAAGAGGGCCTTTGCCCCCCAGCAGGCCGGACCCCGTGGGAAGGGGTCGCCATGACGGGGGGGGGTCGCCATGACGGGGGGCCATCGAAATCACGGAAGGCCTCAAGCGCGGCCCTAGGATCTTTGACGCTTAGGCCCCGCCCCAGGGACTCCTAGAGCCGCGCGCCGCCTGCCGGCCGCGCCGATGGGGTGGCCGTGCGTAACGCCTGAGCTTAGCTGGAGCCCTTAAGGTGGCTGGAGTCGCTGGGTGCGGCCGTACCCCGTGGTAGGGATCACCTATGACGGGGGGATCACCCATGACGGGGGTGTCGAGGTTACCAAGGGTCTGAAGCACGACCCCTCCTTTCACGATCTCGATGACCTTTAGATCGACGAGAAGGTGTAGCCCTTCTATGCAGTCCGCTTAACCGAAGGGCTGGCCGCCTGCGGCTCCGAGAACGTCCGCGACAGCGGCTTCTGCGGGGCCTTCTTCCGCTAGGGCACCGGGTGGGTAAGGAGGCAACGGATCCCCGGCACAGCGTCGGAGGTCTTTTCGTAGTGCATCGCCCCCTTACAACCCCCACATCTCGTGGCAGAGTACGCCTTCTTTCATCGCGGTCTACCATGCCCGTGACACCGAGCGGACGCGGGGAGGGACATGTCCAGTCACGAAGGGCAGGACAACGGGACGCTGCGAGTCACGATCAGGGAGGCGGCCGCACGCCTCGGCGTGACGGAGGCCGCTGTCAGGAAGCGCATTCAGCGGGGCTCTCTGGGCAAGGAGTTGGGACAGGACGGAAGGGTGTACGTGTACCTGGACTTGTCACAAGACACGTCTCACCCTGAGTCACAGGTGCACCGTGATCCCGTGGTCGAGGAACTGGTGGAAGAGTTGCGGGACCGGGTGGCGTTCTTGGAGCGCTCGCTGGAGCGGAGGAGCATCGAGGCCGAGCGCTACCAGCAAATCGTTGCGGGCCTCACGCAGACCAACAACAACCTCTCTGCCCGGGTGTTGGAGCTTGAGGCCCCGGCCGCCCCGCCGGTCCACCCCGAGCCAAGCGAGGAGCCCGCCCATGATGTCGCGAATGGCTCGCCCGGACCCGCACCTCGGTCCGGCGGCGCGGAGGCTCAGGATGGCTCCGAGCGTCCGTGGTGGCGGAGGTGGTTCGGGGCTTGAGTTGGTCGGTCGTCGCGGCCGTCGCGGGCATCATCTCTGTGATCGTGACTGTCGTCTACGGGGAGGTTCAGCGCCGCTTGTCCACAAGGCAGTTGCGCCTCGCTCAAGAGGAGGCGGGGCTGCGTCCCAAGCTGACCGTATCTTTGAGGACGGTGGCCTACCACTACCGTCCTCCCAACCCTGGGTCGAAGTACGAGCAGGCGGCCCTTGTCTTCGACGTGACGAACGGCGGCAGGAGCGCCGCCCACAACGTTAGCTGCGAAGTCCGCCTGGACGAGCGGCACCTAGAGCTTGACGACATGCACGGCCAGAACCGCGACTTCTTCGCCCCGCATATCGGACCCTCCGCTACCCTACCGCACCAGGTCAACGTCGGCGTCCTTTCCGTCGGGCCGACCGTGGCACGCTACCGCTGCGTGTGCGACGAGGTGGGGGAGTCCGAGGGCCACGTCGAGTTCGAGGTTCCCGAAAGGGAAAGTAACGATCCCGAGCTGTAGGAAAGGGGCGTGCGCGGAAGGGTAGAAGTGCGCCGGGCCCGTGGCACACGCCGATACTAAGAAGCAACGACGGTCTCCATGAAAAGCTACGCGACGTTGCGTACATCCAACTGGCCGCATAATCATCCAGCACCACTACATGTAGTAACGACTACCATGCTTGCCGCCGATTCGCCGGCGTTCTCGGAAGTTCCTAGGGACCATTTATCCGGGATCCTGCATACGAACTTCGGAGAATCATCCTTCTAGGACGTACGGTGAATAGGGCCGGGCTGGTCCCTAGCCGTCCTGTCCGTCCGGTGAGTCGCTCGAGGGGCCTTCCCCGTCGGCGGACTCGGGGGAGGTTATCTCGTGGAGGCCGATCCACTGCTCCATCAGGGCCTTCCTCACGGCCTCGTTCCTGGAGCGGACCCCCACCTTCTGGTAGATGTTGGCCAGGTGGCGCTTGACGGTCGCCTCTGCGAGTTGCAGCTCCTTGCCGATCATGCGGTTGGTGAGGCCGCGGGCGGCGAGCACGACGACCTCGGTCTCCCTCTCCGAGAGGGCGCCCGCGGGCTCGTCGCCGAGGCGCTCGAGCAGGGCGCGGGGCATCGAGATGACCGCGTTCCCGCCGCCGGGGTCGCGGGCCACGGAGCCCAGGGTGGCGAGGAGCTCCTCCGCCGATGAGGACTTGTGCAGGTAGGCGTCTATGCCCATCCTGGAGATGGCCTGCAGGTAGCGCAGGTTGTCCCACAGCGTGAGCACGACGACCCTGGAGTGGGGCGAGGCCTCCCGCAGCCCCGAGACGATCTCCCGGGCGGTCTTGGGCTGCATGTCCAGCTGCGTGACGATAACGTCCGGCCTGGTCCAGCGGACCCGCTCGGCTGCCTCGGGGCCGGTGGATGACGTGCCGACTACCTTCACCCCTTCGCGGGAGGCGAGGATTGCTTCCAGGCCCTCCCTGAACATGGCGTGGTCGTCGGCCAGGTGGACCCGCACGACGCTCACGGCCCGCCCCCGCCCTCTTGGGCGTGCCCCGAGCCGAGGAGCAGCTGCTCCTCGGCCCGGTCGAGGGCCGCCAGCACGTGCTCGGTGCGGACCTCGGCCACGCTCCTGGAGTACCCGTCGGCGGAGATCTGCGCGCCCAAAGGCTTGGCCCCCTCGCCCCCGACGAGCTGGGCGACCTCCAACCAGAAGCAGCCCCCAACCCTCGCCTCGGGCGGCACCCGGTGGGCGACGATGAGGTGCGGGCGCACCCGCAGGGCCCCGTGCTCGACGCCTTCCGGGGGGGCCAGGATCGTTACCTCGGCGCGGGGGCGGTGCGTGGCCAGCGAGGAGGCGAGCCCCTCCGCGTACATCCTGGGTCCTATGGCTACGAGCACGCGCGGTGCGGTCATCTCGTTTCCCTCCTGAGAGAACAAGGTCCGCGCGCAGGAAGGCCGCGAAGATCATCCAAGGGATGAGGGTGTATGGGACCATCATCGCAGGTCCGGGGACGTCCGAAGGGCTGCGGGCCGAAAGATGGCCCGGAAGGCGCACGACG
>CADCVI010000103.1 GCA_902806105.1 uncultured Rubrobacteraceae bacterium | reverse complement strand
TCGCTTCGGATACTCTCATCACCTGCCGCCCACTAGAAGCTCCGAGACCGTCCCGCCTGCTGTATACACCCTATCACCCGTCTCCAGCCAAAGAATCCCGGAGCCATTCTAGAGTCTAAGCCCCAGCGTCGCTCAGCCTGGCCCGTTTTATATAAGCCTCTGCCTGCTCGGCGGACTTGTAGCTCAGGGAGCCGCCAGTGAGCGGGTTATTGATCTCATAGTGCCCGTCGGCTTCCTTATCCACGATAACGGGATAATAGCGGTCCCCGACCTGCTTGATGCCATACTCGGTGCGCGTCTCCTCGGCTCCGCTCAAGGTTTCACCTCCTCCACTTCTCGATGCTGCCTACTATTCGACTTCGGAATCAGCCTGCCGGAAGCGACCCAACCATCCCGGACAGCGGCGATTTAGGAGTTGCCGGGCGAAGGAGACCTCTTGAGCCAGACCGAAACTCATGGCAGCGATACCTACATTGGCTGTCCGGGGGGCTCAAGCGCTAGGGTCTTCTTCGCCCGTCAACACGGTTACTTCCCGGGGCGTCAGGGGCTCGCGGCTCGGGGCGCCCAGCGTGACGCGTCGCACGAAGCCGACCCCTTCGAGGCGGGGCTTGTAGGTCGGAAAAGTCAGGAGTTGGTACCTGCCGGGTCCACGGTTCCTGCGGGAGGGGCGGTGCTCGATCCAGAGCAGCGGGCGCGGCAGGTCCGGGAGGCCGTCGCCGAAGCGGTCCCGGACCACCTCGGCGGCGAGGCGCTCGGCCATCTTCTCGCCGCGGCCCTCCGGAAGATCCGTGCACAGGACCACGGGGGCGTCTCCATCCTCTCCCCCGTAGATCCTGATTCGGCACCAGCCGACCCCGTAGCGGTAGCAACCGCCCTGATGGATGTAGTCGTAGACGGCGCCCACGAGGCGACAGGCCCTTGCGGGCGGGCTCCCTACCCGCCCTGCGTCGTGGCGCCCTCCCCGGGGCGGTTCACGACCTGGTCGATCACGCCGTACTCGACGGCCGCCTGGGCCCCGAGCATGTAGTCCCGGTCGGTGTCCTGCTCGATCTTCTCGAACGGCTGGCCCGTCATGGACGCCAGGATCTCGTTGAGGCGCCGCTTGGTGTGCATGAGCTCCCGGGCGTGTATCTCCACGTCCGAGACCTGGCCCCCGAGCCCCCCGCCGATGCTCGGCTGGTGCAGGAGTATCCGCGTGTTCGGCAGCGCGCTCCGCTTGCCCTTCGTCCCCGCCGCGAGCAGGAACGCGCCCATCGAGGCGGCCATCCCGAGCGCCGTCGTCGCCACGTCGCACGAGACGAACTGCATCGTGTCGTAGATCGCCATACCCGCGTAGACGCTCCCGCCCGGCGAGTTGATGTAGATGTTGATGTCCTGATCCGGGTCCTCGGAATCCAGGTGCAGAAGCTGCGCCATGACGGCGTTCGCCACCTGATCGTTCACCGGGGTGCCGAGGAAGATGATCCTGTCCTTCAACAACCGCGAGTAGATGTCCATCGTCTGCTCGCCACGCGGGCTCTGCTCCGTCACGTTGGGGATGAACATACGGGGATCCTGCCTCATCTTCTACCTTCCTTCTCCGCTGACCTTCATCAGTCTATACTCCAGAAAGTAGCATCCATAAGGTTTTTGTGCAAGGTTTTTGCAGTGTTTTAGGAGAATGACTTGGAGCTTCCGTATTTGAGGGACCTGCGTCGGCGGGCGATCATGAGCCAGGAGCAGTTGGCGGAGAAGAGTGGGGTGGCGCGAGACACGATCTCGAAGCTCGAAACTGGCCGGCGAAAGGCGTATCCGACCACCATCCGCAAGCTCGCCGCCGGCCTCGACACCGAGCCCCGGATGCTGGTCGGCGGCGTCGAGTACCTGGGGTCCGGGCAGCCCCGGGAGGAAGGGCCCGAGGAGACCGGGGAGAGCAAGAAGATCGGGTTCTAGGAGGGGCTCCGGGGCGTTCTCGGATGAGCCGGTAGGGGCAGGACCTACTCCTTGCGGTACGGCTTGCCGAGGGCCGAGGGGGCGATGGCCCGGCCGCCGAAGCCCACGAGGACGACTATGGTGAGGATGTAGGGGAACATCTGGATAAATTCGATGGGTATGACGTCCTGGGCGACGCGAAACGTGATGGCCTGGGCGAGGCCGAAGATCAGGGCGGCGACGGCGGCGCCGATCGGGTTCCAGCGGCCGGCTATCAGGGCGGCAAGGGCTATAAAGCCGCGGCCGCCCGTCATGTTCTCGGTGAACGCGGAGAGCAGGCTCATCGAGAGGTACGCCCCGCCGAGGGCCGCGAGGAGGCCGGAGAGGGCGACCCCGTAGTAGCGCATCCGTGTCACGCTGACCCCCGCCGTATCCACCGCCTCGGGGACCTCGCCGGAGGCCCGCAGGCGCAGGCCGAAGGGTGTTCGGAACACCACGAAAAAGGTCACGGGGACGAGGAGGTACATCAGGTAGACGATGAGGCTCTGCCCGAAGAGCGCGGGGCCTATCACCGGGATGTCCGCGAGCCCGGGGAGCGAGATCGGCTCGAAGCTCGACACGCGCGGGGAGGTGCCGCCGGATCCGAAAAACTCGACCATCAAGAAGCCCGTGCCCCCGAGGGCGAGCAGGTTGATAGCCGTACCCGAGATGATCTGGTCGGCCTCGAAGGTTATGCACATGACGGCGTGGATCAGGGCGAACAGGAGCCCCGCTCCGAGCGCGGTAAGGAGGCCGACCGCGGCGCTGCCGGAGTAGAAGGACCCCACCACGCCCGCGAAGGCGGAGATGAGCATGAGGCCTTCGAGGCCGATGTTCACCACCCCGCCCCGCTCGCTGAACATGCCGCCCATGGCGGCGAAGATCAGGGGCGTGGCGTTTCGGATCGTGGAGGCGAGGACGGCGCCGAGGGTTGCGAGTAGCTCTTCCATCCTGCTAGCCCAGCCCCCGCTCGAGGCGGGTCCCGGAGGCCAGGGCGCGGGCGCGCTTGCCGACGACGAGCTCGACGAGCTTCGTGGCCGTGACGAGCAGCAGGATCACGGCGAGCAGGACTACCGTGAGGCTGAGCGGAACGTCGGTCTGGAACTGCATCTCCTGCGCCCCCGAGAACAGCGCCCCGAAAACCAGGGCCCCGAGCACTACCCCGAACGGATGGTTGCGCCCAAGTAGCGCCACCCCGATCCCGTTGAAGCCCACGTTGGCGACGAACGGCACCGCCATCTTCCCGTAGACGCCCATCACCTCCACGCCGCCGCCGAGGCCCGCGAAGGCCGCCCCGATGGCGAGCGCGAGCACCGTGTTCCGGCCAATGGGGATGCCCGCGTAGGTCGCGGCCCCTGGCGAGAGCCCGACGGCCCGGATCTGGAACCCCCTCTTCGTCCGCCACAGCAGAAGGTAGGCGACGACCGCGGCCAGGAGCGCCAGGAAGATCCCGAAGTTCGCCCGTCCGAGCCCGAAGCCGAGGACGGGGATACGGACCGCGGCATCGACGCTCTCGGTGCCGGGGACGAGGCCCGAGCCGCGCAGCGGGTTCAGCGCCAGGTAGACCGTGAGGTTGATGGCGATCAGGTTCAGCATGATCGTCGTGATGACCTCGTGAGCCCCGAAGTAAGCCTTCAGGATCCCCGGTATCGTCCCCCAGAGGAAGCCCGCCGCCACGCAGGCCAGGAGGACGAGCGGTATCGCGACGGGGCCGAGGAAGCCAAGCGAGATCCCGAGCCAGGCCGCCGTGACGGCCCCCATGTAGAACTGCCCCTCCCCGCCTATGTTGAACAGACCCGCACGGAACGCCACCGCCACCGCGAGCCCCGTGAAGATCAGGGGCGTGGTGTTCACGAGCGTCCGCCCGATGGCGGCCGGGCTGCCGAACGCGCCGGAGAGCAGGGCGGAGTAAGCAGCCAGAGGGTTGTTGCCGGTTGCGAGGATGATCACGGCCCCGATAGCGAAGGAGATCAGGATCGCGAGCACCGGGAAGAGAAGGGCCCCGCCGATACCCTCGAGCAACCTCCTCGCGACCGATCCGCGATCGCTCGACGGCCCCGTCAACGCCCCCCTACCCCGCTCCCCCGTCCGGCCATGAGGAGGCCGAGCTCCTCGTCCGTGGCGTCCGGCCCGACCTCTCCGACGATCCGTCCGTCGTACATCACCAGGATCCTGTCGGAGAGGGAGCGGACCTCCTCGAGCTCCAGCGAGATCAGCAGGATCGCCTTGCCCTCCTCACGCTGCTTCAGAAGCTGGCGGTGGATGAACTCTATGGCGCCCACGTCCACGCCACGGGTCGGCTGGGAGGCGATGATCGCCTTCGGGTCGCCGGAGAGCTCGCGGGCGAGGATCGCCTTCTGCTGGTTTCCTCCGGAGAGCGACCCCGCCCGGGCGTCCGGGTCGCTCGGCCTGACGTCGTAGTCTTTCAGGTTCTCGGCGGCGCGCCGGCGCATGACCTTCGGGAATATCCGCCCGAGGCTACCGGAGAACGGCGGCTCGTCGTAGGTCTTGAGGGCGTTGTTCTCCCAGAGGGCGAAGTCCTGGACTAGCCCCTTGTGCGAGCGGTCTTCCGGCACGTAGGCGAGCCCCCTCTCCTGGCGCTCGTCGGCCCCGAGGCCCGTCACGTCCTCGCCGTCGAGGTACACGCGGCCCTCGCCTACGCGACGCGTACCCGCCAGCGCCTCGGCTAGCTCGACCTGCCCGTTCCCGTCGACGCCGGCAATACCCAGGATTTCGCCGGATCGTGCCTCGATGTCCACGCCCCGCACGGCCGTGGCGCCGGTGCCGGAGAGCACGACCAGACCTTCGGCGGCGAGCCGCGGCGCCCCGGCCTCGCTCGCCTGCTTCTCGACGCGCAGCAGGACCTCGCGGCCGACCATCAGACGGGCGAGGGCGCCCTCGTTCGTCTCGGCGGTCTTCACAGTGTCCACGACCCTGCCGTCACGGATGATGGTGATGCTATCCGAGACGCCGAGCAGTTCGCCGAGCTTGTGGGTGATGAGGATGATCGAGAGCCCATCCGCGACGAGCTCTTCGAGCGTCCCGTAGAGGTCGGCGGTCTCCTGCGGCGTTAGCACGGCCGTCGGCTCGTCCAGGATGAGGATGCGGGCGTCGCGGTAGAGGGCCTTGAGGATCTCGACCCTCTGTTGCACCCCGACCGAGAGGTCCGCCACACGGGCGCGCGGGTCGACCCTCAGGCCGTAGCGCTCCGAGAGCTCCTCCGTCTCCCTCACGGCCCGGTTGAGATCGAGGGTGCCGCCGAGGAGCCCCCCGCGCGGCTCGGCGCCGAGCACGATGTTCTCGGCGACGGTGAGCGGTGGTATCAGGGTGAAGTGCTGGTGGACCATCCCGATCCCGCGCCGCACGGCGTCTTTCGGGTCACGGATCTGGACGGTCTCGCCGTCCACGGAGATCGTGCCGGAGTCCGGCCTGTAGAGGCCGTACAGGATCTTCATCAGGGTGGACTTCCCGGCCCCGTTCTCGCCGAGGAGGCCCAGGATCTCGCCGCGGTGCAGCACGAGCGAGACGTCGTCGTTCGCCGTGACGGGCCCGAAGGTCTTCGTGACGCCCCTCATCTCGAGGACGACCGGGGCCCCCGAGGGCCCGGCCGCCCCTGCGCCGGATCCCGTCCCGGCCAAGCCCCTACTCCACCGTGTCGGGCACTTGGACGTTGCCGTCGATGATGTCCTGGCGGGCCGTATCCACGGCGTCCTTGACCTCCTGCGGGACCTGCTCGTCGAAGCGCCCGAACGGGGCGAGCACGATGCCCTCCTCCTTCAGACCCCGATCGACGATCTCACCCCGCGGCGCGCCGCCTTCAGCCGTCTGCTGGATCGTCTCGAAGACGGCGTTATCGACCCGCTTCACCACGCTGGTCAGGATGGGGTCCTCGGGACGCTGCTGCGCCTGGTCGAGGTCGACCCCGATGGCGAAGATGCCCGCCTCCCGGGCCGCTTCGAAGAGGCCGGTGCCCGTGTTGCCCGCGGCGTGGTAGATGATGTCCGCTCCGCCGTCGATCTGCTGCTGCGCGATCTCCTTGCCCCGGGCCGGGTCGTTGAAGGCATCCGGCGTCGCCCCGGCGTACTGGACCAGTACCTCGCAGTCGGAGCAAACGGACTCGACCCCCGCCACGTACCCAGCCTCGAACTTCTCGATAAGATCCGACTCCTGACCGCCCAGGAACCCGACGACCTTCTCGTCGGAGGTGGTGTTGTCGGTGTCTTCCTGGGTCATCAGGCCCGCCACGACACCGGCGAGGTAGCTCCCCTCCTGCTCCCTGAAGACGAGGCTGATCGTATTTTCGGTCTCGACTACCGAGTCGACGATAGCGAACTGCGTCTCGGGGAACTGCTGGGAGACCTCGGTGAGGTCGTCCGTCATGAGGAACCCGACGGCGATGACCGGGTTGAACCCGCCCTCGGCCAGCTGCGTCAGGTTGTTGGCGTAGTCGGTCGAGCTCTGGGACTCAAGGAAGTCCCCCTCGACCCCGAGCTCCTCCTTGGCGCGCTCCATCCCGGCGTTCGCCGAGTCGTTGAAGCCCTGATCCCCGAGGCCACCGATGTCGAGGACGAGCGCCGGACGCACATCGGCGCCACCTCCACCGCTCTCCTGACCGCCACCACCGGAGCCCCCGCCGCACCCGGCCGCGACGAACGTCAGGATCACCAATAGACCGAGCAGCTTCGGGGTCCGCATACGACGATCTCCTCCTTCGAAGAATTGAAGCCGTCCCCATTATAAAGGAACGCTTCCTTCCGAAGATACGCCCGAATCGTTGCCGGGGCTGGGGCTACAACCGGGCGAGAGAACGCTCTACTGAAACAGCTTTTTGAGGCTCTCTTCGAGGTAATCGGCCGTGACGGGGCCTTCGGGGTCGTAGGCGACGGCCTCCTTGCAGAGGTGGTAGAGGGCAAGGGTTCGAGTCGGCGAGAGGCGGCGGTTGCCTGCCTGATCCAGGACGACACGCATCAGCTCCAACGCTACCTCGGCCTCGCTCTTGGTGCGCCGCGGTTCCAAAGTTTCGTCTCCCCCGGAGGTGCCTTTCAACGCTTCCTCTGGAGAGTATACAGGCGGGGGACGGTGGGGCTTATGGTAAACTCGGGAGACTTTGGGGGCCGAATCACGTAGCTTGAAACGTCTATTTTCCGGAGCACTTACCCGTGGCTAGGGTCGAGCATATATACGCCCGCTGCCCCGTGTGCCGTTACGTGTTCAGGGACTCGCGCGTCGCCACCTACGCCACGGTCGGGCGCGAGGCGGACCTCTGCCCCAAGTTCCCCGGCCGCCAGTCCGACGGCTCGCGCATCATCCAGAGCGAGGTGACGATGTGCCCGGCCTGCTCGTTCGCGGCCCGGGAGGACTTCGACGAGATAGACCCGACGGGCCCCGAGCTCTCCGGCCTGGAGGAGCGCCTGAAGGAGGACGGCCTGCTGCGCGTCTTCCGCGCGAGCCCGCCGCCCTGGTTGGCCTTCCACGCCGCCGAGATCTGCGGCCAGGAGCGCGCCCTCCCGACCCGCGAGCTCGGCGACCTCTGCCTCCGGGCCTCGTGGGTCTGTCGCAAGGAGGGGGAGCAACCCTTCGAGAGCACGTTTCAGCTTCGGGCCGTCCGCTACTTTATTCGGGCCCTCAAGGAAGAAGCCCTCGCCGGGCGCGAGCTCGCCCTGACCACCTATCTCGTCGGGGAGCTCAACCGTCGCCTCGGCAACCACCGCGAGGCCCTCAACTGGTACGTCAACGCCGGCCGCACCGTGGAGGGCGACCCGACCCTCGCCTGGCTCGACCGCCTCATAAAAGACCAGACGAAGCTTGCCAGGGAACAGGCCGCCTGACGATCAGGCCCGTCTTGATGGGGACTCTGGCGGAGACCCGGACCGGTTCAGACCCTAGAACACCACGTAGAGCAGGTTGGCGATGACCGTCAGGGCGACGCTGAGGATCACGCTGATGATGATCCAGAAAAGGCACCCCGGCCCCGAGCCTCCGCCCCCTCCGAAGATGATGATCCCCGACTCCCCGGAACGCTCCCGGCCTTCCTTCTCTTCGAACCCGCCGTAGCTTTTCATGCGCCCCTTCGAGGTTGACGTTCACCATGCCGCGCTACCCGCGACGAAGGGTGGCGAAACGCTTCGCTCCTCTACTTCGGACGCAAAGGTAATATCTAACCCAACCGATCGTGGGTCTTGGGGCTATACTCCTGTTCGTGGAGAGCCTGGAGACAGCTTCCTTTGGGGCGGCCGAAGAGCGCATAGCCTGGGAAGGCCTTGCCTCGGTGTTCGTCCCGCCCATCAAGCGCCTCGGGGCGTTTATGATCCTCGGCTTCACTGCCTTTATCACGACGACCACCGCAGTCGTCCTCTTCTACAACCTTTTCGGGGCGCGCACCATCGAGGGACAGGGGGTCTCCGTCCCGCCCGAGGCCTTCTACGCGTCGATGGCGTTCGGCCTCATCCTGGGCCTCGGGGGCTACCTGGTCTGGCTCCTCAAGAGCCTTCGCTCGTACGAGTCGTTCTCCAGGGTCCTCCGCCGCGGCGGCCTGGACCCCAAGCGGCCGACCGCACGGGGCCTCAGGGCGTACTCGGACGAGCAGCTCCTCGCCCTCCGCTCCCGCTACGAGAACCTCGGGGAAGTCCGATTGAGGACGCTCTTCGAAAAGACCTTCGGGTTCCAGGCCGACGACTCGTTCTCCCTCGGCCCGCTAAACGTGCTGCCCGGGACGTTCGAGATGGACGCCCTGCGCGTCGGGTGGGAGGCGAACCTGATACTCTCCTCGATCGGTGAGGGCGCCGGAACACGGCCGGAGATCTCCTGGTGGACCGAGAGCCGCCACAGCCTCCTGCCACGCCGGACGGACGAGATGCGCAAGCTCCTCTTCGCCCTGCAATACACCAGGGACTCCGTCCGGACCCTCAAGCAGCGCTACGGATACAGGTCGGACCACTGGCACACCACGGTCCCCGAGGGCAAGCTCTGGGACGCCGTCCGCGACCTGGAAGAGGCGCGACGCATCCAGACGATCCTCAACCGCAGGCCCCGCGTCGGGTAAACACAACCCAGCGCGAGAACGCCACGAACCGATAACCCCACACGGCCGCGCCGCAACCCCCCCGATCTCCTCAAGCTCACAGCCTCTTATAGCATCAGATATCTCTCGCGCTCGTATCCCCGACACCCGGCATGTGCCCTCCGGCTCGTCCAGACCTCGCCGAATCGGCACCGGGAGCTGGTTTGCGAGTCTCCCACCGCTGAGATCCTCCAGACGCGAAAGATGCCGGAACGGCCCCGATCCGACGGCTCGCCGGTAGTGGCGTAACCGAGACCGAAACTTACCCGAGCACTCTGCTTCAGCAACGAAGCGGACCGTCCCGGGCCACAGTCGTCGAGAGTTTTCAGGATATCGTCGCACGGAGATCGTGTGGTTACGTCGTGTTGGAGGGACAAGGGACTGAAGTCGACTTCTCCTCCACGCACAAACCACGGAAGCTTTCGGCTCTTTCCGAGGGTGGCGTGCTCTACGCCCGCGCTATACAGCGTCCGCGCTCTCGAACGGATGCTCTCCACCCTCATCAACTTCATTCACGGGGCTTCTGAAGGGTCGGGGCTGCTCCGTCGCACCGTCGATCGGTCATCCCCAGACGGGGGCGCGGCTCCGGGGTTCGAGGGACGGGAGGCATGAGTAAAACCCGGTGCATCATGCTGGTAGAGTGGCCGCATGAAGACGAATTTTGGTGCTTCCGCGCCGTACACCGTCGGGGTCGAGGAGGAGTTTCAGCTCGTGGTCCCCGGGACGCTCGGGCTGGCCCCGCTCGTCGGCGGGGTCATGGCGGTCGTCGGAGACGGGGACGAGGACCTGGTTACCTCGGAGCTTTCTAGCTCTTGCCTGGAGATGAGGTCTCCCGTTTATCGAAACGTCTCCGGGCTGGCGGCGGAGCTGCCGGGGCTCAGGCGGCGCGTGAAGGGGCTCGCCGAGAGGGGCGGCGCCCTCCTCGCGGCGGCCGGGACGCACCCTTTCAGCGCCCCTTCCGACGGACCGGTCTCCGAGGGGGAGCACTACAGGAGGGTCGAGGAGGAGATGGGCTGGGTGGCGAGGACG
>CADCVI010000102.1 GCA_902806105.1 uncultured Rubrobacteraceae bacterium | reverse complement strand
CCGCCGCAGGCGGCCATCATCGCCGTCAGCAGCATCGCCCGTCGTCCGGCCTACGACGAGAACGGCGAGGTCGTCCCGGCGAGCATGATGAAGCTTACCCTCTCCGCCGACCACCGCATCGCCAACGGTCGTGACGGCGCGCTGTACATGGCCGAAGTCAAGAAGACCCTGGAGAACCCCGTACTCCTGATGGTCTGACCGGCGGGATTCGCCATCGAAAAGATTGACGCCCCCGGCGAGAAGAGCCGGGGGCGTCGGTTTGCTTGAGATCAGTTAGTTCTAACCCTGGTCAGGGAAGGTGACGTCCACCACGTTCACGTTGACCTCGTTGACCGTGAGGCCGGAGAGACTCTCGACGCGGCGGATGACGTTATCCCGCACGGCCTGCGTGGTCTGGGCCACGGGACGACCGTACTCTACGACCATCGTAAGGTCTATGGCCGTCTCTTGATCGCCGACCTCGACCGATACCCCTCGGGTCTTGGCGTCACCGCCGCCGCTACCAAGGCCGCCGATGAACTCGCCAACCGTTCGGGAGGTGTCGCCCGGCAGCCGCGTGCCCCCTGTGCTCGTGGTGGCCCCGTCTACCTCGTTGGCCGCCACACCCACGATGGTCCTTACCGCGGCATCCTGGATGATCGTCGTTCCCTTGTCGCTCTGGAGCGGATGCTCCTGGCTTCTGGTCCTCTTGCTCCCCACCTGCGTATCCTCCTCTCGGTGTTTTCCAAGAACCACTTTAGCATACCTGTTTGTGATCTCCGCTGCTGAAAATCATGCGCGAAGCCCAACGGTGCGTTAAGCTGGACGCCCCGCCCGAGGGACGCGGGGATTGGGGGTTGAGAGCGGAAAGGAGGACTCGTGGCGACGGAGCCGGAGTTGATTCGCAATGTATGCTTGATCGGGCATCGGGGGAGCGGAAAGACCTCCATCGGGGAGGCGATGCTGGGGCTTGCTTCTGGGAGGGGAGCTTCCGCAAACGGCGTCTTGGATTACGCTGATGAGGAATCAGAACGCGGCATGACGCTTGGCATGAGCGTCGCCCACCTGGAATGGAAGGGGCGGGAGATCAACCTCCTCGACACCCCTGGCGACGGTGGGTTCGTCGCTGATGCCTTCGTGGCCCAGAGGGTTACCGACTGCGCGGTGCTCGTAGTTCACGCGCAGGATCCCATCCAGGTGGTCACCGAACGCGTCTGGCGGCGGGGCGAGAAGGAGGAAATCCCGCACTTTATAGTCGTGAACCACCTCGACCGGGAGCGCACGGATTTCGGGGATGTACTGGAGCAACTCAGGGAGCGTTTCGGTCAGGCCGTCGTGCCGCTCAATCTGCCTATCGGACGGGAGGATGATCTCAGGGGCGTGTACGGTCTTCTCTCTGGCATAGCCTTCATGGACGGCGAGCAGAGCAAGGACATCCCGGAAGGGATGGAGGACGAGGTGGACGCCGCCAAGACCCAGCTCTTCGAAGCCATCGCCGAGAGCGACGACACCCTGCTGGAGAAGTACCTCGAAGGGGAGGAGCTGACGACCGAGGAGCTCTTCGAGGGCTTGAGGCGCGGGATCGCTGACGGGGTGATCATCCCGGCGCTCGCGGCGAGCGCGGAGCGTGGGATCGGGGTGGACAGGGTGCTCGACGTTATCGCCGGTAGCGCCCCGAGCCCTATAGACCGCTGCCGATGGAAGACCACGAAGGGGAGCGAGGTCCCGTGCGACCCGGACGGCCCGTTCGCCGCCTACGTCTTCAAGACCTACGTCGACCCTTACGCAGGACGCTTGAGCGTCATGCGCGTCGTGAGCGGGCGCTGCCGCTCGGACGAGACCCTGACGAACCCCCGGACGGGCTCCACCGAGCGCCTCGCCGGGATCTCGCACATGATGGGCAAGGAGCGTGTTCCGGGGGACGAGGCAGTCGCGGGGGACATCATCGCCGTCGCGAAGCTGAAGGATACGCACACGTTCGACACCCTGTGCAGGCCGGGCAAGGTCGTGGAGTTCAGGCCCGTCGAGCTCCCGGAGTCGACGACCGCGTATGCCGTCGTCGCGAGGACGCGCGGGGAGGAAGAAAAGGTCTTCGAGGCGATAAAGAAGGTAGCGGACGAGGACCCCTCGCTCGTGCTCGCAAGATCCGAGGCGACGGGGGAGGAGATCCTCTCGGGGCTCGCCCAGATGCACGTCGAGCTCGCGCTGGAGCGCATCAACCGCCGGTACGGGGTCGAGGTCGAGGCGAGGGCGCCGAAGGTGCCTTTCCTGGAGACGATCTCGGCGTCCTCCGGGGCCCGGGGGCGTTACAAGAAGCAGACCGGCGGCCGCGGCCAGTTCGGGGACGCGAGCATAGAGATCTCGCCGCTCCCTCGCGGCACCGGCTTCGAGTTCGAGGACGCCATCACGGGCGGGGCGATACCGCGCCAGTTTATCCCCGCCGTCGAGAAGGGCATCCAGGAAGCCATGCGGGAGGGCCCCATCTCCGGATACCCGGTCAGGGACGTGAGGGTGCGCCTCCACGACGGCTCCTTCCACTCGGTGGACTCCTCCGAGGCCGCCTTCAAGGTCGCGGGCTCGATGGCCTTCAAGAAGGCCGTAGAAGACGCGCAGCCGGTCCTTTTGGAGCCCTTCGTGAGGGTCGAGGTCCTCGCCCCCACCGAGCTTGTCGGGGACATCATGGGCGACCTCTCCGGGAGGCGCGGGAGGCCCATGGGCATCGAGCAGCGCGGCGAGCGCCAGGTCGTGCAGGCCGAGGTCCCGCAGGTCGAGATGCTGACCTACGCCCGCGATCTGCGCTCCATCACGGGAGGCCGGGCAAACTTCCACGTCGAGCCCGGTTTCTACGAGGAGGTCCCGCCCAACCTCGTCGACAAGGTCCTCGCCGCCAACGTGAGGGAGGAGGAGAAGCAGAAGGTGAGCTAGCGCGGTCCGCCGGGTGAGGGCCGTTCGCGGCCCCCTCTCCCCCCGCAGCGCATGCCCGTACGCCTCCGTTCCGGCGACCCGGCGCGCTACCGAGCAGGAGGCGCCAAACTTGACCTACGAGGGAACCCGGCTCCCGTCAAACGCTGGCCGGGATGCGTCCGAGGTCCGAGCGGACGGGGAGCGTTGTCGAAGCTTGAAGGTTCGCGGCTGTCTCGCAAGGGTGAACATCCAACGTTCGTCGAGGAGCCGTCGACCTTCGTGAAAGCCGCTGTTACCCTGCCCGGGGCTTCTATTTCGGCGAGCCCGTCCCCGCGGAGGAGCTTTCGGAGCTCATCAGAGGTGGCAGGCCGCTGGCCAGCGTCTCGCTTCAAGGGTAAGGAGCCCTCAGGTCCCGCCGACGGTAGGTAACCGGCCGGCTACCCGTACTCGTGCAACCCTCCCGAGGAACGCACGGGTGCCTGACCGGAGCAGGCGTGGTTGCGGGTACGGACGAGCGGCGGGCCGAGTCCCCTAGTCCTGGACGGTCCTTGCACCTTCGCGGCTTGGTACGGCCGTCCCTACGAGGCAGTCCCTGGTGACGAGCTCGGCGAGCTCCTCCTCGCCCATGCTCTCCGTGTCCGGGGGACGCATGGGGAGGACGAGGTAGCGGATGTCGGCGGAGGAGTCGTGGACGGCGACGGAGACATCCTCCGGGATCTCCAGGCCGAACTCCCTCATCACGGCGCGCGGCTCGACGACGGCGCGGGAGCGGTAGGCGGGGCTCTTGTACCAGTCGGGCGGGCGTCCGAGGATGGCCCGCGGGTAGCACGAGCAGAGCGTGCAGACGACGAGGTTGTGGGTCTGCGGGGTGTTCTCGACGGTGACGAACTCGATGGTGCCCGAGGCGTCTATCCCGAGCTCGGAGCATGCGGCCTTGGTGTCCCGCAGGAGCAGATCCTTGAAGCCGGGGTCGACCCAGGCGCGGGCGACGAGGCGGGCGCCGTTCTCGTAGGTGCGGGCCTCCATGTAGGCGACCTGTGCCTCGACCTCCTCGTGCGTCAGGATGCCCTTCTCGGCGAGCAGCTCCTCGACGGCCCGGATGCGCGCCGCCCAACGACTGCTCTCGTGCCCCGGTTCGGCGTGCGGGTGCCCATGCCCGTCGTGCTTTCCCACGCTAACCTCCCTCCCCTTCCTCGGCGGGTTCGAGCCAGTGCTCGTAGATGTCGACGTGAAGCGTATCGTCCGCCGCGCCCTCGTAGCCCTCCCACAGGTCCGCCTGGCGGAAAGCTACCCTGTACAGCGGCTTCTCGGGGAGGCCGGTGCCGCCGTAGGCGAGCGATTCCGGGTCCGGGAACTCGCCGAGGATGCCGGTGACGCGGCCTTGTTTGCCCTTGACGTAACGGGGGGTGCGGACGTGGCCCCTCTTCTCCACGTTCGGGACGCGCACCGCGTCTCCCGGCCGGAAGCGGGCAGCCCTTACGGCCCGGATCACGCGCTGCCCCACCGCTCTTCGAGCCTCGCCGCCCGTTCGTCGATCTCGCCCTCCGTCAGGAGACCTTTCTCGACCACGAGGGTCTCGGCCGCGGCGGCCCAGCGCTCGTAGTAGCTCATCTCGCCGTATGCTTCGAGGCCCTCGATGGCCCGGCGCATCTCGTCGGTGGTCTTGTGGCCCTTCGCGTTCAGGACGATGTTCACGGCGTCGGCCAGGCGTTCCCAGTCTTCGAGCTCGTGCTGGCTCCGGTCGATGGGGCCGAACTCGTCGCGCCGGCCCCCCATGTCGTGAACGTCGGACATATGGCCTCCGTGCTCCTCCCTAGCCGAAGCTCATCACCTCGGCGAGCGGCGGGCGCTCGACGAGCTCCTCGACGTGCTCGCGGAGCGCGAGGCCCTCGGGGGTCGCGACGGCGTGCACGTACTCGCTGAACTGGAAGAGCGAGTCCGGCAGCCCGGGGTCGCGGACCTGTTGCAGGCGACCGTCCTGGCGCAGGCGCCTTGCGACGGCGCGGAGGACGGAGTAGCTCATGCGGCCGAGGTCGAAGAGGGGCTGGTGGCGGTTCTGGCGGGTGCCGAGGTCGACCTGGGCCATCGCGCCGAGGCCTACCTTCTTGAGGACGTCGACCATGATCCCGGTCTCCACGGCGTAGCCGGTGAGAAACGGAATGGAGGCGAAGAGCTCCTTGTCGGCGGCGAACTCGCCAGCGAGGGGCTGCACGAACCCGGTCAGCTCCGGGTAGAAGAGGTTGAAGAGGGGCTTGGTGGTGAGCTCCGTGACGCGCCCGCCGCCGTCCTGCTCGACCGCCTCGTTGCTCTTGAACGGCCTCCGGAACGCGCCCTTGACGAAGCGCACGCCGGGGGTAGTGAACATCGGGCCCAGGGTGCCGTAGAGAAACTGCGGCTTGAAGTCCCTCGTGTCGGCGTCGGCGAACATCACGATGTCGCCGGTGGCGACGGAGAGGCTCCGCCACATGGCGTCCCCCTTGCCGTGCGCGCCGCCGTAGCTTGAGAGCAGTTCGTTCTCCGAGAAGACCTCGGCTCCCTTGCGGCGGGCCACCTCGGCGGTGCCGTCCTCCGAGTCGGCGTCCACGACGAGGGTCTGGTCCACGAGAGGGATGCCACCGGGCATGCTCTCGTTCAGGGCCCGTACCTCGTCCAGGATGCCGCCGACCGTGTCGGCGACGTTGCGGGACGGCAGGACAAGGCTTACGGTCTGACCCGACTCGCTCTTGAGCCTGCTCAGTTCCGAGAGGTCCGAGAATGCTTCATGCTTGTATGATCTGTTCTCGAACCACTCCGCGGCGTCTTGGGGCGCGAAGCCCTCCTCATGCTTTCTCATGGCGGGTAAGCTAACGTAAAAAGACTCACGTGTCTATATCGGTTGCGTAGGATACGCTGTCCGGCCCACCGGAGATGCTTCGTCTAACCCTACATTACCGTGGTCCGGAGCACCTCCTCCATCGGCGTGATCCCGCGGGCGGCCTCGAGTAAGCCGTCCGCCCGCATCCCCACCATGCCCGCCCGGACGGCGGCGCGCGAGACCTCGCCCGCCGACGAGCGCTCCAGCGAGAGGGCTGCGATCTCCTCGTCCATCAGCATGAGCTCGTAGATGCCGATCCCGCCTCGATACCCCTCGCCCCCGCGGGCCTCGCACCCGACCGGGCCGAAGCTCCGGGCACAACAGCTTCCCGAGGTAGAGCCCGAAGGGCTCCGCGCCGGTCGACCCCTCGGTGCTTATCGAAGGGCCCACGCCCTCAAGCGGGATCGACGAGATGAGCGTCGCGTTCTTACATGAGTTTCTCGGCGCCAGCCGCTGCTCTTTCGCCCTTGGGCGCCCTCGCGTACCGAGCGGTGAGGGCGACGTTGGTCGAGCGTTCGTCAGCGAACACCAGGCGTCCGGGGTCGACGCCCCTCAGGCGCCCACGCCAGGTCCTCCGCTTCCCATCGTCCCACTCGGAGACCGCCAGCGACTTTCTTGAAGGTCCACCCGAGCATCCTCGCCGCCCGGCTCATTGTCGCCACCGACACCCCCACGCCCCTCTCGCGCTCCCACATCTCGCAATGGCTCCAGCGCGGCGTCGTCGTTGGCTTCGAGCTGCGCCCACGAAGCCCGCCGCTCCTCCTCGGCGTCGAGGATGATCGGCGTCCTGCCCGGCGAGGGCCTCGGCGAGAGGTACCCGCCCTTGCTTCGGCGCTTGAGCCAGCGTTTGAGGACCGCCAGGGAGACGCCGAAGTTGCCGACGACCTCCCTCCTGGGGACGCCGCGGTCCACCGCGGCCCGAACCTTCAGCCTGAGGGCTTTCGAGTAAGCACTCATGCTCTCAACCTTGCACGAGCTTTATCAAGCCGCAATACGCTCTGGGTGGCAGGAGTGTAGCGTTTGTAATGATTTATACTAGCGTCGGGCAAAGGACTATACTGACATCCGGGTGGTGTGTGGAAGGGGACCAGTATGAGTGACACCTTGATCGTGCTACACACAGTGATCGCCATACTTGCAATAGTCCTGCTGATCGTGGTGGTCAAGATCGACCCGGTGATCTCCTTGGTGATTGGCACGCTCTATCTGGGCATAGCGGCGGGCCTGGGATTCGGGGGCACGATAGAAACCCTGGTACAGGGCTTCGCCGACATAATGGCCGAAGTAGGCTTGCTCATCGGCTTCGGGGTGCTTATGGGCATGCTGTTTACCGCCATGGGCGCTCTGCAGAAACTGGTCGAGCTGCTGCTGAGAGTTCTCGGCCCTCGAAAACTGCCCTACGCGTTTAGCGCCGCCCTGAGTACCATCTTCCCGTCCATCTACGTGGACGTACAACTCGTGCTCGCCTCACCCCTGGCTCGCTCGGCCGCTCCCCAGTTGGGCCGGAACGGGCTTGCGCTGATGGGCGGGGCGCTGACCGCCGGCATACTGGTCGGATACGTGTTTGTCGTGCCCGGTTTGGCGGCCGTGGCGATAGCAGGATTGCTGAATGTGCCGCTGGGCACGATGTTGATATACGGTGCCTTGATAGGACCCCTTACCGCCGTACTCACCGTGTTCCTCTACAGCCTGCTCCTGAGATACGGGTTATGGAACAATGCCAAGGACGAAGCGCACTTCGAGGACATGGTGCTAGGAAGCCCCGATGCCGTAGCCGAGGAGGCCAGGGAAGAAGGCACTGCCGTAACGACGCCGGAAGGAGACCCTTCCGTGGCCGAGGACGCGAGTAAAGGAACCCCTGCCGCGGCCGAACGACAGGCAGCGCACCATCATGCCCCTCCATTGTACGTCTCGCTCTCGCCCATCGTGGTCGCGCTGTTGCTTATAGCCTTCGGGGCGGTTGCCGAGGCAGTTGGTCTAGAAGCCCCCGTGATAGCGTTTCTCGGGGATCCCGTCTTCGCCCTCTTTTTGGGCTTTCTCGGCGCCTATCTGCTGGCGTGGCGTACGCTAACCAAAGAGCACGTCGAAGAAGCGATGCACAAAGGTTTCAACGCGACCGGCCAGATCCTGCTGATTACGGGCATCGGGGGCTCCCTGGGAGCGGTGATCGGCGAGACCGGGCTCGACGGCATCCTCGGGGGACTCTTCTCGGCGGAGGCGGGCACGCCGGCTCTGGTAACCATAATATTGGCCTGGTTTATCGCGGCAGTCTTGCACCTTGCCATAGGTTCGATCTCGGTTGCCGCCATCACCGCGGCAGGCATACTGGCCCCGATATTGGGTAGCATCGACGTCCCCACGGTGGTGCTCGGCCTGGCCATCGGCTCCGGGGCGCTGTTCGCCTTGCAAGTGAACAGCAACTTTTTCTGGATGTTCGAATCGCTGGTTGGTCTCACCACCCAAGGAACGCTCAAGGCGCTCACCCTCGTAACCTCGATGGCGTCGGTGGTCTCCTTGCTCTTGATCCTGGTGCTTAGTCTCGTGGTGTAACCGCCGAGTTTGCGAGAGTAACCGGCGGCCAGAATCCAGCTGCGCGGACGCCAAAAGGACATGGTCAACGCATCGGACGCGAGCTGCCCGAGCACGTAGACGGTTACGGTCGGGCCTTCTCTTTTGCCGGAGCGTTCGCCGCGCGGCCGACCACGAGGCGACACGCCCCGCCAGCCAAGGCAGTGCGTCCCGGCGCAAGCAAGCTCGTGGGCAATATCCGGGAGGCGATCGAAAAGGTCGGATCAGGGACG
This sequence comes from uncultured Rubrobacteraceae bacterium, assembly GCA_902806105.1. The sequence goes on along the minus strand of CADCVI010000102.1, from coordinate 1,566 downwards.
GCATGACGTCGTCGTTTCACCACCACCTCCGCAACGGCGACGGGGTGGTCGACGCGGTGCCACGCGCCACCTCCGGATTGGGTGTACGCGCCGATGGTGGACCATTCCGAGCCGGGCGTGGCGGCGGGCCTCGACATCGACCACCCTTCCGGACCGGTGGCCGAGTCGGCCTCGTGGGGCATCCTCGCGTGGCCGATCGTCCTGCGTACCCACGACGGGAGCGCCCGCGCGATCGAGTGCGGTCAACCGAAGATCGACGTAGCCTTCATCGTGGCAGCCGCGGCCGACGCACACGGAAACGCGAACGGCGTGGGTGGCCCGAACGCGTGCGGCTCGCTCGGCTACGCCTTCCCGAACGCGCAGTACGCCGACCGGGTCGTGGCCGTGACCGACACACCTCAAGGCGCTGCTACGGCAAGCGGGAGCACGCACCCACGAGGCGTTGGCGGAGGCCCCTGAGGTGGGTGTTAGACGCGGTTACCTCCCGGGACGACCGAGGGTTCTTCGGGCATTGTGGCTATCGTCTCCTACCGGACCGACACATGCGACAGACGCTGTAGCGGTTCTCGTGCTCGCCCCTCACGGCCTCGGAGTTTCGCTCGGACTCTCTTGTTCCGAGTAACGCCGGTGCAGGTCCACGGGCTGCTGTTGGCGGCGGCGACGGTAGATCCGTATGTTCAAGAGCTCGACGCACACCGAGAAGGCCATGGCGAAGTAGATGTAGCCCTTGGGGACGTGCTGCTCGAAGCCCTCCAGCACGAGCACGAACCCGACCAGTATCAGGAAGCTCAAAGCCAGCATCTTCAACGTGGGATGGCGGTTGACGATGCCGCTTATCGCCTCGGCCGAGATCAGCATGACGACGACCGCGATGACCACGGCCGCGATCATCACGCCCAGCTCATCCACCATGCCGACGGCGGTTATCACGGAGTCCAGCGAGAACACGATGTCGAGGATCATGATTTGCACGAGGACGGCGCCGAGCGTCGCCGGCACCCGGGCGCTGCCGTGGCCCTCCGCGCCCTCGACGCTGTCGTGGATCTCGTAGGTGCTCTTCCCGAGCAAGAACAGGCCGCCACCGATGAGGACCAGGTCCCGGCCCGAGATCTCCTGGCTCAGCACCGTGAAGAGCGGTTCGGTGAGGCGGATGACCCAGCTGAGCGAAAGGAGCAGCAGGATGCGCATGACCATCGCCAGCCCCAACCCCACGCGCCGGGCGAACGCCTGCCGGTTCGCGGGCAGCTTGTCGGTGAGGATGGAGATGAAGATGATGTTGTCTATACCAAGCACGATCTCGAGTGCCGTCAGGGTGAGCAACGCTATCCAGATCTCTGGGTTCGTCAACCAGTCCAAAACGGCTCCCTTCTTGTGATTATCGTGACAGGGTACCCGGAAAGTGCGCGAAATGGTAGATACCCTTGCCTATCGGGACCCACGCTCGCACCGTCCCTGCCGGCTTCCGATGAGGGTCTTCCATAGCGCCAGCGGCTGCCGCAGTGAGATCGGGCGGCGGTTTGGTAGAATCCGGAGCCCGCCCGAAGAGCGTTTCGACCCGCGACCCCG
>CADCVI010000101.1 GCA_902806105.1 uncultured Rubrobacteraceae bacterium | reverse complement strand
TCGCGGCCATCTCCGTCTCCGCCGGCCTCGTCGTCCACACGGCGTGGCTCCACGATCTCGAGAACGGTCCTTTCGCGGTCCTGTTCGCCGTCCTCAGCGCCAAGGCCGCTCTCTCGTGGCTCGCCTGGAACGAGCAGGACGTCGACTTCCATCCCCCGGCCGCCGGCGACCAGCCGAAGCAGGACTAGCCGCCCGGCCCGAACGCAAAGCTCACCTTCGTAGTCCCCTTTAACCGTTCCAGCCGTTTTCGCCAGCCCGTTCGCCGCGCCTGCCCTGCGTCTGGCCGCCGGAGGCCGATAGCTGGCGGCTTTGTCGCGAAAAGTGCTGCAAATGGTGTCTCAAGTTTAGGTAGAGCTTGAGCTAGACAGGCTCTCCTTCTCCTCCGTATAGTGCTTCACGTCGAGGATGTTCATGGGAGAACGGGCGAATGGCGGGGCCTTCAAGGGTTCCGCCGCTGCCTCAGAGAAGAAGGGGAGGAGTTCTTTGTCGGTCACGCCTTTCGCGCACCTGCACTGCCATTCCGAGTATTCGATGCTGGACGGGGCGAGCAGGATCAAGGACCTCGTCGCCTTCGCGAAAGAGCAGAACATGCCCGGCATCGCGCTCACGGACCACGGGGTCATGTACGGCACCGTGAAGTTCTACCAGGAGGCGACGAAGGCCGGGATCAAGCCGATCCTCGGCTGCGAGGTCTACGTGACCGCCGACCGGCACGATCGGAGCCGGGCGAAGTACTACCACCTCACGCTGCTCGCGCGCACCGCCGAGGGCTACAAGAACCTGATGAAGCTCTCGACCTCCGGCTTTCTGGAGGGCTTCTACTACAAGCCGCGCGTTGACATGGAGATGCTGAGGCGGCACGGGAAGGGCCTGATCTGCCTCTCGGGATGCCTCTCCGCCGAGGTACCGACCCGCATCCTCGAGGGCCGCCTCGACGAGGCGCGCAGGCTCGTGATGGAGTACGGCGAGATCTTCGACGCGGTCTACCTGGAGATGCAGGACCACCTGGAGATCCCGGAGCAGAAGCGCGTCAACGAGGGCTTGATAAAGCTCCACAAGGACACGCACATCCCGCTCGTCGCCACGAACGATTCCCACTACACCTCGCGCTCCGACGCGAGGATGCACGACGTCCTGCTGTGCATCGGGACGGGCAAGTTCCACGCCGACCCGAATCGCATGCGCTTCTCCGGCGAGGAGTTCTACGTCAAGCCTGTCGAGGAGATGGAGAGGCTCTTCCCGAACCACCCCGACGCGCTTGCGAATACCCTGAAGGTCGTCGAGAGCATCGAGGATCCGGGGATCGAGCTTGGGAAGACCCGGCTGCCGAACTTCCCCAAGCCCGAAGGCTACACGGCCGACGAGTACCTCCTGGAGAGGTGCGAGGAGGGGCTCAAGCTGCGCTACGGGGCACGGGCCGAGAGCCCCGAGGTACGCCAGAGGCTGGAGTTCGAGCTCTCGACCATCGGGAAGATGGGGTTCGCGGACTACTTCCTGATCGTGTGGGACTTCGTGAAGTACGCGAAGGATCAGAAGATAGCGGTGGGGCCGGGTCGCGGATCGGCGGCGGGGTCCATCGTGGCGTACGCGCTGGAGATCACGGACCTGGATCCCCTCAAGTACTCGCTGCTCTTCGAGCGCTTCCTGAACCCCGACCGCATAAACATGCCCGACGTCGACATCGACTTCTCCGTCCACGGGCGCGCCGAGGTGATGCGCTACGTCACGGAGAAGTACGGCGGCCACGAGCACGTCGCCCAGATCATCACCTTCGGGACGCTCGGGGCGCGCGCGGCGATACGAGACGCGGGGCGCGTCTTCCAGTATCCCTACGACGCGACGGACAAGCTCGCCAAGTTTATCCCCGAGAAGCCCGTCGGGACGGGGCTGCGCGACGTGCTGGCGAAGAACGAGGACGGGATCTACGTCCCCGGCGAGAAGCATCCGGGGGCGGCGCGGGAGATGCTCCAGTTTGTCGATGGGAACGCCGGGGCCAAGGACATCCTGGACATCGCGTTCAACATAGAGGGGTTCTCGCGCCACGCCTCCATCCACGCCGCGGGCGTCGTGATCTCCGAGGAGAGCCTGACGGACATCGTGCCGCTCCAGAAGGGCTCCAAGGGCGAGATCATGGTCCAGCACCCCATGAGCGACGTCGAGGCCCTCGGGCTCCTCAAGGTGGACTTCCTGGGCTTGCGCAACCTCGACGTCATCGAGGAGACGCTGGCCACCATCAAGGAGACTACCGGCGAGGAGGTGGACATAGGCAGCATCCCGCTCGACGACGCGGAGACGCTCAAGCTCTTCACCCGGGGCGATACCTTCGGGGTCTTCCAGTTCGAGTCCGGTGGGATGCAGCGGATGCTCCAGGAGGTCCGCCCGGACCGCTTCGACGACCTCGTGGCCCTGAACGCGCTGTACCGCCCCGGTCCGATGGACTACATCCCGAACTTCAAGCGGGGCAAGCACGACCCCGAAAGCGTGAAGTACCCCGACGAGCGCGTAAAGCACATCCTGGAGCCGACCTACGGGGTCGCCGCCTACCAGGAGCAGCTCATGGAGATCTCAAAGACCCTGGGCGGCTTCACGCCCGGCGAGGCCGACACGCTCCGCAAGGCCATCGGCAAGAAGAACGCCAAGATGCTGGCGACGCTCAAGGACAAGTTCATGGAAGGGTGCGCGGCGAGCGAGGTCTCCTCGGAGATCGCCGAGGAGCTGTGGAACTGGATGGAGAAGGCCGGGGGCTACTCCTTCAACAAGAGCCACTCGGCGTGCTACTCCTTCCTCGCGTTCCAGACCGGCTACCTAAAGGCCCACTACCCCGAGGCGTACATGGCCGCGCTCATGAGCAGCGTGATGAACACCAAGGACAGGGTGCCCCAGTACGTCGCGGAGGCGCGGGCTATGAGCATCGAGGTCCTGCCACCCGACGTCAACGAGAGCGGTCACCGCTTCACCGTGGTCGGGGGGACGATCCGGTTCGGGCTCTCAGCCGTCAAGAACGTCGGGAGCTCTTGCGTCGAGGCCATCATCGCCGCCAGGGAAGCCGGACCATTCGAGGACATCTTCGACTTCTGCGAGCGGGTGGACCCGAAGACTTACAACAAGCGCACCCTCGAGGCGCTAATAAAGTGCGGTGCCTTCGACTGGACGGGGGCTTCGCGGGTAGCGATGGTCGAGGTCCACGAGAAGGCCGTAGAGCTCGCGCAGAAGAGCCTGAAAGAAGCCAACGCCGACCAGTTCTGCATGTTCGACGCGGCGGAGATCGCCCCGGCGCGGCCCGTGATCTCCGCCGCCGAGGACGACCGGCGCGGGATGCTGGAGTGGGAGAAAGAGGTCCTCGGCCTCTACGTCTCCGACCATCCCCTGCGGCCGGTGGCCCACAAGCTCAAGAGGCACATCGACACCACGGTCTCCGACCTCGACCACTGCCGCGACGGGGCTGTCGTGTGGGTCGGCGGCCTCGCGACGAGCGTGCGGCGCAACACGACGCGCAAGGGCGACGTGATGGCGATGCTCCAGCTCGACGACACGCGGGGTCTCGCGGAGGTCATGGTCTTCCCGAGGGTCTTCGCCAAGTGCGCCGACTGCGTGCGCGAGGACGCCATCCTGAAGGTCAAGGGGCGCGTGGAGCGCAAGGAAGGCATCCCGCGCGTAGTGGCGCTGGAGCTAGAAGAGCTGCACCTCGAACCCGGCCCCGATCCTTTGTACCTCTACGCCGAGGAGTTCGTCGGGCTCTCGCGCCAGAAGGCTAGGGAGGCCTTCAAGATTATCGGGCAGCACTCCGGCGGAAGCCCGCTGTTTCTCGTCTCGGGCGACGGGGTGCTGGAGGAGCAGATCGCGGGTGTCGACGACTCCTCAGACCTCCACGCCGAGCTCAAGCAGATCCTCGGCCCCCGCTGCATAAGCACCATCCGGCGGGGCCAGACTAGGCGCGCAGCACCGGAAGAGGCGGCCATGGAGCAGGTCGGGTAGGGGCGCTCTCTGGAGAGGTGAAGGTGTCCGTCCGCCGTCCTTACGGCTCGGGCGCCTTCCTTGTGGCACAGGTTTTCGGGGGCGGCGCGGAACCGTGTTTCACCCGCAGGTTCCCGCGGCCAGGAGTCGACTCCGGCCCCCGGGTGCTCGAAGACCTTACAACTGATCGATGAGGCCGGTTGGCGTCCGTTCGGCCAGATGGTACCTTCGGGGCTCGGTCGACCCGGTCGTCGAGCCAGGAGGAGATAGTGAACGGAGGAAGTATGGTCAAACTCGTCTGGGGAATTGCGACTCTGATATCGCTGCTGGTGGTCCTGGTATTGCTGATGACGGGCAACGTCAGCCTTTAAGGAGCTTGTTTGCCGGAACGGGACCCAGCCGTCCCTGTTTTTGCAGGATTGAGTGGCTGTAGTCGATGATTGCGGCGCGTGGGCTTCTCCCAAAACGGCTCCGTCCTTGTCGTATGATGGAGCGGTAGGGTTATACCGATTCGCAGGCTACAGGGGAGAGTCTTTCCATGACCGAGACCGCGCAGGCCAAGATCGTATTTACGCGTGGCGTGCCGCCGCCCGAGTCGTTTCCGACTGACCAGTTCAGGGAGTGTCTGGACGCGGCGTTGCAGAACGATCCCGGCGTCATACTCCAGTACGGGCAGCAGCCGGGGTACGGGCCGCTGCGCGAGGAGCTGGCGAAGGAGTATGGGGTCGAGACGTCGAACGTCATGGTCGGGAACGGGTCGTTGCAGCTTCAGGATCTGATCTCGGCGTACATGATCCGCCCGGGCGGCGTGGTCTACACGGAGCAGCCGAGCTTCGACCGCGCGATCAAGACGTTCCGCAGGCGCGGCGCGCGCGCCGTGGGCATCCCGTTGGACGATGACGGGGTGAACGTGGAGAAGCTGAGGGAGGCTGTCGAGGCCGAGAAGCCGGCGTTCGTGTACCTGGTGCCGGACTTCCAGAACCCGGCCGGGGCGACGCTCTCGCTGGAGAAGCGCCGCCAGGTCGTCGAGCTCGCCGAGGAGAAGGACTTCTGGGTGATCGAGGACATCCCGTACCGCAAGCTCCGATACGCTGGTGAGGACCTGCCGCTGCTGCGTGAGATCAGCCCGAACAGGGTCATCACGATGAGCTCGTTCAGCAAGCTCCTGAGCCCCGGCATCCGCGTCGGCTTCGTTATAGCGCCGGAGGAGCTGATCAAGACGGTCACGAGCCTCGGCGAGGATACGTATCTCTCCCCGGTCCTGCCGACCCAGGCCGCCGTCGCCGAGTACCTGAGGCGCGACTGGCTCGCCCCGAACATCGAGCGCCTCAAGGAGGTCTACCGCCCGCGCTGGGAGGCGATGGCGAACGCAGTGCGCCGCGAGTTCTCGGGCGCCCAGCTTTTCGTCCCGGACGGCGGCTTCTTCGTTAGCATGATGCTCCCGGAGGATGCCAACACCGACAACCTTGTCGGCCGGGCCAAGGAGCAGGACCTCGTCCTCACCCCCGGCGCCGCCTTCTTCCCCGACCCGATGACCGGCGAGGCGGTCTCCGGCGACCGGTTCGTCCGCCTCCCGTTCTGCGCCGTCCCGCCCGAGCAGATCGACGAGGGCGTCAAGAGGCTAGCGAGCCTGGTCTGAGGGGAGCCCTACCGAGCGCCGGCTGTCGTGATGGCGTGCCGGCGCAGCTTTTCGTAGAGCGGCAGGCACTCCCTTAGCAGGGGCTCCAGCTCCTCGGGGAACGGTTCGGGCTTCGGCCGGTACTCGCCGAAGCCCGTCGAGGCGTGCACGTTGCGGTACCAGTGCCTCGCCCACACGCCGTCCTCGGGCTTGGGTCCTGCGGGCCACCGGAGCATCGCCTCGTAGAAGGGGATATCCAGGTTCTCGCAGGCTCGTCTCAGGATGTCCGCCGGGTCGAGGAGCAGCGCGCGGGCATCGAGGACCACTGGGGGCTTGCCGTTCCCGAGCGCTGTTTCGAGAATCTCGACCTGCTCGACGAGGCCGGTGTCGCGGAGGGTGGGGGAGGGGAGTTGCTCGGCGAGGGAGGGCAGCATCTCTCGCGGGTCTCGCGTCAGGAGGACGTTCGTGATCTCCCCGAGGAAAGCCCGGTCGAGCCCGGCGAGGTGGTGCGCCATGTTCTTGAAGAAGAGGACGGGCTTCTCGCATGGCCCCAGGATGACGTCGCGGACGACTCGCTCCCCATCGGTATCCATCGCCCCGGTGACCTCTTCGGCCCCGGGATGGTCGGCGTTCGTCGTCTTCAGGTAGTGGCCGTAGAGGGGTTCGTCTATCACGCGGGTATCGGGGCGCTCCCGGAAGGAGTACATCAGTGCTGTCGAGACGTTGCGGGGGCCGGACCAGACGGAGAGCCTGAGGCAGTCGGTGAGATCAGGCACCGGAGATCAGGGCTCCGTACAGATCGGTGAGGCGGGCGGTGGTCGCGCCGGGTTCGCCGTCCCCGATCCTCCGCCCGTCGACCTCCACGACCGGGGTGAGGCCGCCGAAGGTGCCGGTGACGAAGGCCTCGTCCGCGCCGTAGACGTCGGTGAGGGAGAAGGCTCGCTCGAAGACCGGGATGCCCTCGGCGCGGCAGAGCTCGACGATCATCCTGCGCGTGATGCCGTTGAGGCTGTAGTGGCCGGTGGAGGTCCAGACCTCGCCCCGGCGGACGATAAAGAAATTGGTCGCGTTGCACGTCGCCACGGCCCCGGTCGGGTCGAGCATGAGGGCCTCGTCGGCCCCGGCCTTGAGGGCCTGTATGAGCGCGACCACCTCGTGGAGCTTGCTGTGGCAGTTGAGGCGCTGATCCAGCGTGTCGGGAGGCGGCCGGCGGACGGTCGAGGTGAAGAGCCTTATGCCCTGAGCCCGCACCCCAGGGTCCGCCGTCTTGTGCTCGGCGATGATGACGACGTTCGGGCCGCCGGTCGCGAGCCTTGGGTCCTGAGAGGGCGTCTTCTTGTCGCCGCGGGTAACCATCAGGCGCAGGTGGACGCCGGTGGTCATGCCGTTTCTATCCACGGTTTTCTGGAGCGCCTCGGCGATCTCCCCTCGCGTCATGCCGATGTCGAGGTCTATCGCCCTCGCGCCCTCGAAGAGGCGGTCGAGGTGGAGGTCGAGGAGCGAGAGCGTGCCGTCGTGCAGCCGGATGCCCTCCCAGACGCCGTCGCCGACGAGGAAGCCGGAGTCGAAGACCGAGATCCTGGCCTCCGCCCTCGGGTAGAACTCGCCGTTGATGTACACGAGCACGTCCTCGTTCCGCTCGTCCGGCAGCGCCTCGTGCGTCCCCCTCGCCACGTCCCTCTCCTCCCGCTCCGCGACCCCGACAGCGCATCCTACCGAGCCGAAGGCCGTCGCGCCGGTGGTAAAATACGGGCATGACTGAGAGAGTGAGAAAGACCGAAGCCGAGTGGCGGCAGCAGCTTACCCCCGAGCAGTACAAGGTAGCCCGCAAGCACGGGACGGAGCGCGCGTTCTCCGGCGAGTACCACGACAACAAGGAAGAGGGCATCTACCGCTGCATAGGATGCGGCACGCCCCTCTTCGGCTCGGAGACGAAGTACGACTCCGGCACCGGCTGGCCGAGCTTCTGGGCGCCCCTGGACGAGAAGAACGTCGAGACTACCGAGGACCGCAGCTTCTTCATGCGGCGCACGGAGGTCCACTGCGCCCACTGCGAGTCCCACCTGGGCCACATCTTCAACGACGGCCCCGCCCCGACGGGCCAGCGTTACTGCCTGAACTCCGCCTCCTTGAAGTTCGAGAAGGAGACGCGCGAGGCTTGATCCTCATCCCGTAAGAGGGAAGGGGCGGAAAACTAGCAGATCCCAAGCGGCCACCGGACGTGCCGAATCGCAGTCCTGTGGCCTCGCTGTAGCCGGGGTATCGGGCGGCCCCGACCTACGACGGTGAAGCAACGCGCCGTAGCCGCGAAACCGATGGCAGGAGCAGGGCGTCCCGATCCCCTACAGGAGGCACGGTGCCTTTAACCCCTTGACGTGGGTGTGGGTCAGAGTGCCGGCGAACCTTGTCGCCGGAATGGTCGGGCGTTACGGTGGGGGCGGTGACTGGTCGAATACGCGACGGGAGACGGAGATGGGCGGCCGGATCGGTACGCCTGGCACGGGCGCGGGTCGGCCTCCGCATGCTCCTGCGCCTGACCGACAAGGGCGTGTGGGTCGCGCCCGGCGTGCTGGGCTGCGCCTACCCGCGCACGGAGCGGGCCCTGTCCGCGCTCTCGGACAGCGGCGTGCGGCTGCTGGTCAACCTCCACGCGCGGCCCCAGGATCCAGCCCGACTCCAGCGGCACGGCCTCAGAGAGATACACCTTGCCGTGAAAGACTTCGCCGCGCCCTCCCCGGAACAGATAAGGCGCGGCGTGGGAGCGATCTTCGCGACCCTGTCGGCTGGCGAGGCGGCGGCGGTCCATTGCGGCGGCGGGCTGGGGCGCACGGGCACGATGCTTGCCTGCTACCTCCTGGAGAGCACGGATGGCCTCGGAGCGGAGGAGGCGATCCTTCGGGTGCGCGCTCTGAGGCCAGGCTCCATAGAGACCCCGGCCCAGCTCACCGCCGTTCGGGCGTGGGCCGGGCGCCGGGCACGCAGAGAAGCCTCCGGATAAGGTAAGAAAGCCCCTTCGTTGGACGGCTACGGCCGCCTACCCCTCAACATGGTTCTAACCGGGCCAAACGATCCTCACTCCGAGCGAATAACGGTGCCAAGGACGTCAGGGTAAGCACTTCTCGTCTGCTGCTCCCGCCTCTCTCGAATGCGGCAATGGATGCTTGTTGCTTTGTTGACAAGTTCCTGTACCTGTGATATTTGTTTCTTATAAAAGAACATGTTGCATATTACGCAACAAAAAGGACCAAAGGTTCAGGTGGGTCGCAGCTCGGGGCCGGTGGTTTGGTCGGAGTCGCGGGGAGATGCTGGAAGGAAACGCCGACGTCGTTGTGGTGGGGGCGGGTAACCTCCGCCTGCTTCTCGCCGCGCCTGGAGAAGAACATCGGCTACGCGATGGTGCCGATCGAGTACGTCGAACACGGCACGGAGCCCGTCGTCGAGACGCCCCACGGGCGGCAGCGGGCGGTGGTCGTCCGGAGACGGTTCGTCGACCCGCAGAAAGAGATCCCCAAGACCGACCCGAAAAAGACGCTCTCCAGGGGCTGACGGGAGAGATCATCGCAGGGGATGGGCGGCGTTGATCGGGGAACACGGAGAAACCCCGAAAGGGGGACGCGAAGGACATGCAACTGCCCCCCTCCGGGGGCTGGAGCATCCACGGTACGAGCTCGTGCCCGTAGAGGGCGCCCGCGAGCAAGCCGTCCATCTCCCTGACGGCGCGGAGGTCTCCGTTACCTGCTCGCCGGCCCTGGGCATCGGGGCCACCCTCGCGTTCGCTGAGGACTTGCTCGGACGGGGCTTCCGGGTCGTGCCGCATCTGGCGGCGCGCCTGATAGAGGGCGAGGCCCACCTGAAGGAGGTGCTGCGGCGGCTCGAAGGGGGCGGTATGAGGGACGTCTTCGTAGTCGGGGGCGACTCGAAGAGCCCCGCCGGGCCGTTCGCGAGCGGCCTCGAACTGCTGGAAGCGATGGCGCGTCTCGGGGCAGAGGTCGAGAGGGTAGGCGTACCCGCCTACCCCGAGGGACACCCGTTCGTCCCGAAGGGGGAGTTGAGGCGGGTGCTGTTGGCGAAGCAGGCGTACGCATCCTACGCGGTCGCCCAGATCTGCTTCGAGCCCCGGACGATCCTCGGCTGGCTTGCGGAGGCCCGCGAGGGGGGGATGGAACTCCCTGTATACGCCGGGGTGCCGGGTGTGGTGGATCGGAGGAAGCTGCTCCGGATCTCGCTCAGGATCGGCCTCGGCGACTCCGTCCGTTTCCTGAAAAAACAATCCGGCCTCGCCGGACGGCTGCTGCGCCCGCGGGGCTACAGCCCGGACGCCCTGATCGAGGGGCTCTCACCGTATATAGGAGATCCAGCTTACGGCCTCCGGGGGGTTCACATCAACAGCTTCAACCACGTCGAGGAGACGGAGAAGTGGAGGCGGCGGATGCTCGGCATGCTGCGTCACGAGGGGGTATCGAACGGGGCGAGTCACTCCGCCCCTGCGTCCATGCGAGGCAAGGAGTAGTTTCGGATGGTGTATCCGACCATGATGCCGGACGACCTCGGGATCGCCCGCAGGGC
>CADCVI010000100.1 GCA_902806105.1 uncultured Rubrobacteraceae bacterium | reverse complement strand
CCGAAACTACCACTACTTGGACGAGCAGTAGAACGCATGAACCTCCAGCACGCCCGCGCCGCGCCGATACCCCAGGAAGTGCACGAACCCGAGACCCGATCGCCTCTCCCGTGCAGGGGAGTAAGGGGCGCGGGTCGTAGCGTTCCGGGGCCTTACGGCCGCCAGGGAGAAGGTCGTTTCGGCGTTCCGAAGACGGCGGTTCGAGGAAGGGCACCACTCTCGGCATAACGGCCGGTAGCGACCGGCTACCTCGTCGTCTCCAACGAGGAGTGAAGCCTGTCCAGGGCCGCCTCTCGTAGAACGCAGAGAACTGTTAGGGGGCGTTCAGGAGCCCGTACCGTCGGCGAGGTGGCGGCGGAGGAGGTCGAAGGCGCGGTTGGCGGTGCGCTCCCGGATAGCTTCTCGCGAGCGGCGCCAGGCGGAGAGGTCGAGCTTCTCGACGGTGGTCCCACCCTCGCCGGAGAGCCCGACGTAGACGAGGCCGACGGGCTTCTCGTCGGTGCCGCCATCCGGGCCGGCGACCCCCGTCACCGAGAGCGCGTAGTCCGCGCCGGAGAGCTTGCGCGTCCCCTCGGCCATCGCCATCGCGACGGGTTCGGAGACGGCGCCGTGCTCGACGAGCAGGTCGTGGGGCACGCCGAGCAGGCGCTCCTTGGACTCGTTCGAGTAGGTCACGAGCCCCTCCTTGAAGTAGGCGGAGGATCCGGCCATGTCGGTGAGGCGCTTGGCGAGGAGGCCGCCGGTGCAGCTCTCGGCGAGGGCGAGGGTGGCGCCCCTCTCCTTGAGGAGACGCGCGAGGGCGCTCTCGATGGTCTCGGAGTCCACGCCAAAGTAGTAGTCGCCGAGGCGGCTGAGGATCTCCGCGGCGACCGGCTCTATCTTCTCCTCGGCCTCCACGGGGGTGGCGGCGCGGGCGGTGACCCGGAGCCTGACCTTGCCCTGTCCGGCCAGGGGGGCGACGGTAGGGTCGGAGGCATCCAGGAGGTCCTGGACCTGCTCGGCGAGCGCAGACTCCCCGATGCCGGTGAACCACAGGGTCCGGGAGACGATGGCGCCGTCCGTCCGCTCCTTTACGAGGGGGCCAAGCGTCTCCTCGAACATCGCCTTCATCTCGCCCGGCACCCCCGGGAAGGTCGCGACGAGCGAGCCGTCGATCTCCATGAGGGCGCCCATGGCCGTACCCGTGGGGTTCGGGATGAGGTCCGCGCCCTCGGGGAAGAGGGCCTGCTTGTAATTCGAGGGGGTGGGAGTGCGGCCGAACCGGCGGAACATCTCGTCGACGTGCTCCCGGGCCTCCGCCCTCTCGACCATCCTGCGGCCGGTGGCGAGCGCGAGGCACTCGTTCGTCAGGTCGTCGGAGGTCGGGCCGAGACCGCCGGTGGTGATGACGAGGTCGGCGCGCGAGGCGGCCTCCAGGATGGCGGCGATGATCCTCTGGCGGTTGTCGCCTACCGTGGTGTGCCGGTAGATCGCCACGCCGAGCGGCGCAAGGTGGCTGCTCAGCCACGCCGTGTTCGTGTCCACGAGGTCCCCGAGGAGCATCTCGGTCCCGATGGTTACGATCTCCGCGCTCTTTATAGTCTTCGTCTTCGCCGCAGCTTCGGCGCTCGTACTCTCGTTTTGCATCCCGTTATTCTACAATCCCATCTGTCATGGACGATGATCTTCTGAAAGCCGCGACGGATTATGCCCGGGAGAGCCTCTCGGACAAACGCTACGACCACACCATGCGCGTCGCCGAGACCGCCGAGCGCCTCGCCGGTCTGCACGGCCTCGACCCGGCCAGCGCACGCCTCGCGGGCCTCCTGCACGACCTGGCGCGGGAGACGGACGGGGAAGCCCTCCTCCGCATAGCCGCCGAGAGGGGGCTGCCCGTCGGCGAACCGGAGCACGAGAAGCCGATGCTGCTCCACGGGCCGGTGGCCGCGGAGCTCGCGGAGACGGAGCTCGGGGTGAGGGACGGGGCGATCCTCGAAGCGGTCGGGGCGCACACGACCGGGATGCCCGGGATGGGCCCGCTGGCGCTCGCGCTCTTCGTGGCGGACAAGATCGAACCGGGACGCGAGGGCTCATGGGTGGAGAACCTGCGCGGGCTCGCGGAGGGCAACCTGAGGGGGGCGGCGAGGGAGTCGCTGGCCTCCTCCATCTCCTACACCGAGAAGCGGGGGCGCACGGTACACCCGAGGAGCCGGGAGACGCTGGAGTGGCTACGGGGTGAGGGCTAGAACCTCGCCGAAGCCGCGGCCGATGGCCGGGTAGAGCTCGTAGAGACCGTACCCGGTGGCGAGAACGGCAACGGCGGCCACCACGAACTCGGCGGCGCCACCGGATCTCACGCCGCCGGGCAGGAGCTTGAAAGGCTTCCCCATCGGCCAGAAGAGCGGGACGCCCCTCGTGTTCAGGGCGTCGGCGAAGAGGTGCGAGGCGTAGCCGGTGATCAGGGCCGCGTAGAGACCGGGGACGAGCGGGGCGAGCGGCGAAATTATCGCCGCGAAGATCAAAACCCCGAGCAGGGAGTGCGTCAGCGTCCGGTGGCCGACGGTGCGAAACAGTACGAACGAGAGCGTTCTCAGGCCCCAGCTCACGGGCCGGATGAGGCTGTCCAGGACCGGGCTCTTCGTGCGGCTCAGGCCGTTGCCGAGGCGGCTCCGGGGGTTGTCTACGTCCGGGATCCAGGCCGCGGCGGCCGCGGCAGGGTACGCGTACAGCGCCGGCTCATCCCCGGTAAAGAGCGAGACCCCGACGAGGGCCGCCACCCCGAAAACCGCGTGTGTGGTCGCGTTCATCGGGGCGGCAGTTTAACAAAGGGACGTCCCGCAGCGCCGTAACAGGCCGGGATGTCCCGGAGGAGAGGACGCAGCGTCTCGCGATCCGGCTACGGCCCGTCGCGGAACGCGAGGAACGAGTCGTACTCGACCCCCTCGATCTCGCGCGGCGCGAGCGACGCGGCGAGCCCGGCCTCGCGAAACAGCCGGAGCCACGTCGCGCGCGGGAACAGGCCCTCGCGGTGCACGTCGTGGACGGCGCGCACGGTCCCGTCCGGCTCGCGCAGGAGAAACGCGTAGTGCGTCTCGAAGGAGCTCCCGCCGGGCAAGGGCGGCAGCGTCCACTGGAGGTAGCGCGCCCGCCGTCCGTTCGCGTCCTCACCGCCGCCGTGCTCGGTCGCCTCCCGGAACGTCTCGGACGTTGCGTCAGGGGCCACGAACGCGACGCCGCCGGGCGCGAGGTGCGCCGCAACGGTCGCCAGGGCCGCTCGCAGATCGTCCTCGGTGACCATGTACATCACCGCGTCGTGGACGAAGACCGCATCGAACGTTCGGCCGAGCCGGACGTAGCGCATGTCGCCGTCGACGTGCGTACATTCGGGGTTGAGCGCACGGCTCAGCCCGCGCATCCCCTCGGCGGGCTCGACGAGCGTCAGATCGAAGTCCCGCTTCATGTGGGACGCGTTGTTGCCGCCGCCGCTGCCGAGTTCCAGCACCTCGCGCACCGGAGAGTTCGAGGCGGCCCGGATCATACCGGCGTAGAGCGCCGCCTCCTCGGCATACTCCGACGGCGGCGAGATGACCGGCCACCAGCCGGCGAGATCGTTGTAGAGCTCCACCACGGACAACCTCCGTCGATAATCGCCGTTACCCGACCTGATAACCCGGATCGACGGCTCTTTTCATGGCCTCTTTGGAGCCCCGCGCGAAACGCCCCTGGAGTAGCCGCGCGAACGGGTAGCCGGGCCACGCGAGGGGGTGGCCGGGGCGGGAGAACGCGAAGACGTCGTAGGAGACGGCGCGGCTCCCCCGGTCGTGCTCGACGAGGAAGCGCTCCTCGCCGCGCTCCGCATGGCCGGGGAGCGTCCCGTAGGCGAAGCCGAACCGCTCCACGTCTCCACCTCCCTCGACGAGGTAGACGATGCGGGCGGAGTTGAGGGACCAGAAACCGGCGTGCCTCGCCAGGACGGCGACGGTCGTGCCGACCTTTATCGGGGCATCGTCCGGGTGGGCGCTCACCCATCCCAGGCCGAACTGGCGCCAGGAGCGAAGCGCGTCCTTCGCCCGCTCGTATGCCTCCTCCCCCTCCCCGAGCTTCACGCGGTAGCGGTCCGCCACGTAGCCCTTCGGCGGCACGCCGTCCTCCGTCGCGCCGACCTCGCCGTAGGAGAAAGGAAGCCCGCTCTCACGAAGGACGAAACCCTCGATCTCCGCCCCGGATGGCTTCTTGAGCAGGAACACGGCCCGATACTACAGCGTCTGCTGTGTGGTGCCTACGAGAACACCCGTTCGAGGCGGCCGGAGATGCGGGGCCAGTGCGAGCCGTGCCAGAAGACCCGGCCGCACCCCCGGCAGCGCCAGAACTCCTGGCGCTCCCGCGCGACGCCGGGCGGGATCCGGTTCGCCACATCCTCCGGGGAGGCGGTCTCCAGCTCGCCGTTGCATTGCATGCAGCGGGAGGGGCGCCGCACGAGCTCGAAGCGTTCCACCACGGCGAGAAGCTGGCCCTCCACGGAGAGGTGCGGCAGGACCAGGAGCTCCAGCCGCCCGTCCCGGACCGGCGCCCGTTGCAGGAAGCCCCTGTCGCCCGTGAGCATCACCCGGCCCTCCTCCAGGGCCTTCTCCGTAAGCACGCGGTCGTCGATGTCCGTCCCCTGCCGGGCGTAATAAGTGTCGTACCCCGAGGCACGCAGCCACTTGGCGAGGCCCCCGAGCATCGCGTCGCAGAGAAACTTCAAGGGCTACGGGGCCGTCCCCGAGGAGCCGAAGCCCCCCTCTCCCCTGCCGTCGGCGCTCTCCTCCAGAAGCTCCGTCTCCACGAAGAGCGCCTCCGCGGCGCGCACGAGGACGAGCTGGGCGATCCTCATCCCCGGGACGACCTCGAAGTCTTCCTCGCGGTCGTGGTTTATGAGGGGAACCTTCAACTCGCCGCGGTAGCCGGAGTCTATGAGCCCGGGTGCGTTGACGAGCGAGACGCCGTGGCGTACCGCGAGCCCGCTCCTCGGCAGCACGAGCCCCGCGTACCCCGCGGGCACGACGACCGCGACGCCGGTCCCGATCACGGCCCTGCCGCCCGGAGGCAAGACCGCGCTCTCCGCCGCCGCGAGGTCGTAGCCCGCGTCGCCCCCGTAGGCCCGCGAGGGCACGCGGACGCCGGGGCGGAGCTTTCGGAACGGGACTCTCAGGGGATGCTCGGGGGCCATTGCGGGCATGCTAGCACCCCGCGGCGTCCCGCTTCCGTGGGCCGGGTTACTGGGACAAGGTCGGGGGGGCGAAGTGCTATTCTGTACACCATGAGCGAGAAGAAACAGCGTTATCTGGTCACCTCCGCACTGCCCTACGCAAACGGCCCGCTGCACATCGGGCACATGGCGGGGGCATACCTGCCCGCCGACGTCTTCGTCCGCTACCTCAGGATGCGGGGCGAGGACGTGGTCTTTGTCGGCGGCACCGACGAGCACGGCGTCCCGATCACCCTGACCGCCGAGCGCGAGGGGAAGTCCCCCGGCGAGGTCGTGGACCACTGGTACGCGCACATGAAGGAGACCTTCGACCGCTTCGGCGTCTCCTTCGACAACTTCTCGCGCACCTCCACGCCCCTGCACGCCGGTAACACGCAGCTTTTCTACGAGAAGCTCAAAAAAGGCGGCTACATCTCGGAGGCCGAGTCCAAGCAGATGTACAGCCCGACGGAAGGGCGTTTCCTGCCCGACCGCTACGTCGAGGGGACGTGCCCTGTCTGCGGCTACAAGGAGGCCCGCGGAGATCAGTGCGACAACTGCGGCTCTTGGTACGAGGCCTACGAGCTTATAGAGCCGCACTCAAAGATCACGGGCGGCCCCGTGGAGGTCCGGGAGACGACGCACCTCTACCTCGACCTCCCGAAGTTCACGGAGCGCCTGAAAGACTGGGTCGCGGGCCAGGACCACTGGCGCGACTCCGTCAGGAACTTCGTTCTGGGCATGATCGGGGGCGGCCTCGAACGGCGCCCGATCACGCGCGACATAAAGTGGGGAGTCCCCGTCCCCGAGCCCGGTTTCGAGGACAAGCGCTTCTACGTCTGGTTCGACGCCCCCATCGGCTACGTCTCCTCCACGATGGAGTGGGCCGAGAACGTCGGCGAGCCCGACCGCTGGCGCGAGTACTGGCAGGAGCCGGACACGAAGCTGATCCACTTTATAGGCAAGGACAACACGGTCTTCCACGCCGTGGTCTGGCCCGCGATGCTCATGGGCGTCGGCGAGGGCGGCGACGAGCCGTACGTCCTGCCGTACGACGTCGCGGCGAACGAGTTCATGAACCTCGAGGTGGTCGTGGACGGGTCGCCGCGCGCGATGCAGATGTCGACGAGCCGGAACCTGGCCGTCTGGCTGCACGAAGCCCTCGACCAGTTCCCGGCAGACCTCCTACGCTTCTACCTCGCCTCGATCCTGCCCGAGACGGGCGACGTGGTCTTCTCGTGGCGAGAGTTCCAGGGCCGGGTGAACTCGGACCTCATAGGCACGCTCGGCAACTACGTCAACCGAACCCTTTCTTTCACCGAGAAGTACTTCGACGGCAGCCTGCCCCGCCCCGAGGCGCTGACGGACGAGGCGCGCGAGGCCTTCGAGGACTTCAAGGAGATGGAGGCTCGCTACGAACGTCGCATGTACGCCCCGAGGCCGCGCGACGCCTTCTCGGAGCTTCTCGCGATGGGACGCCGGGCGAACCGCTTCTTCGACGCCGCCGCCCCCTGGAAGTCCCGCAAGGACGACCCGGAGGCGGCCCGCGCCGCCCTCTACGCCTGCTCGGTCCTGCTCGGCTCCATCGCCTACCACGCCGCCCCCTTCGTTCCGGAGGCCGTGGAGAACCTGCGGGGCTTCTTCGAAGGGCCCATCGCCCGCGTCTCGGACCTGGAAGGGCTCCCCGAGGTTTACACGATCTCGGGCGCGAGGCCCCTGTTCAGGAAGGTCGAGGACGGCGAGGTCGAGGCCGCCGAGGAGAAGCTGGCGAGCGCGGCCAGGGCCTAGCACTACAAACGTCCTTCGACATGCCCCTCACCGCCCCGACGCGGAGCGAGGGACAAAGAACTACTTGCCCGACGGGCCCGTCGGGCGCGGGTTCGTGTCGCGCCACCGGGACAGCGCTCCTACGCAGCCCTCTGGTTCTGGGGAGCCCGCGTACAGCATCGACCGTCGGTATGACGTCCGGGGGGACCGCCACGGAGGATATGCCGACCGCCTGCACCCCAAAGATCCGAACCCCATACGACGCCAAAGGTATCGTGAGGGTCCTCGAACAAGAAGCGTCGTGCGGCGTCAGGATCGGGGTTCTCGCAAGTAGGGATCCGCGCAAGGCTATCGAACGGGAGCGAGAGGAGGACCGGAGCGCGTAACCCCGGTCCTCCGCGGTGCGGCTCCGGATCTGCCAGCTACTACCTGATCGTGAAGGACCAGGACTTCGTGGCGGCATTACCTGCCGCGTCCGTGGCCACTATCTTCACAGTCTTCTTGCCCCTGGCTACGTTCGGAGGATTGTAGACGAGCGCGTCGGTCGAAGAGTTGTAGGAGTACTTCGTGGGGGAGATCGGTCCCCCGTTGACGTACAGCTTCACGTTGGCCTTCTGGAGGTTCGTGAGGTTGTCCCTGACGGTGGCCCTGATGGTGAGCTTGAGATTCCCATTTGTGGACTCGATCTTGGTAGAAACGCCGCTAATGGTGGGCCTTGCGGCGTCGACCGTCCAGGTACGTACCGCCGGGGTGGGATCGGGGTTGCCCGCCCCATCCTTGGCCCTCACCGAGAAGGTGTGCCCTCCGTTGGCCAAGGCGGAGTAGCTCTTCGGGGAGGCGCAGGGAGCGAACGTGCCGCGGTCGAGCTTGCACTCGAAGGTCGCGCCCGCCTCCGCGGAGGAGAAGCGGAAGCTCGCCGAGGCGCTCCTCACGCTGCCCGAGGGACCGGAGGCGATGGCCGTGTCGGGAGATGCCGTGTCCACGCTCCAGGTACGTCTTGCGGGGGTGGGATCTGTGTTCCCCGCACCATCGGTGGCCCTGACCTCGAGAGCATGGCCGCCGTCCGTCAGGGCGGAGTAGTTCCTCGGCGAGGAGCAGGCCTCGAACGCTCCGCTGTCAAGGGAGCACTCGAACTTCGAGCCCTCTTCCGTGGAGGAGAAGCCGAAGCTCGCCGAGGCGCCCTTCGTCGGGCCGGAGGGGCCGGAGCCTATCGACGTCTCCGGCGGCGTCTTGTCGAGCCTGACGGTCAGCGTCTTGCTCTCCGAGCGGTTCCCCGCCCTGTCGGTGGCCCAGTAGGTCATGACCGTCTCGCCCTCCGCGGAAACCACGAGCTCCGCCGAGTTCCCCGAGACGTTCTGCTCGGAAACAGGCTGCGCCCCGCTCGCCGAGTACGAGACGCGCCACACCCCCGAGCCGCCCGCCTCGTCGGCAGCGTTCATGGCAACCGTCACGTCGGAGTTGTTGAGGCCGCCCGCGTCCGGGGGCGGGGAGGGGCGGGCCTCGACGGCGGGGGCGGTGGCGTCGGGGTAGACGTACTCGAAGGCGCCCACGTCGGAGCCGTCGCCGCCTTGGGCGTTGTCTGTCGAGGCGTAGTCCTTGGGGCGGGCCTCTCCGCGCTGGTCGGTCGTGGAGCCGAAGGAGTTTCCCTTGTCTATGGCCTTGGAGCCGCGCACGAGGGCGACGGTCTGCGTGGGGCCTCCGTTGTCTGCGAGGACGGGGCTGCCCTGGGCGTCGGTCTGGAGCCCTGCCTCGTCGGCTGTGCCTCCGACGATGTTAAAGCCGTCGTTCGTGTAGTTACCCTCTACGTCGGGGTTCCCGTCTGTGGCGGTGTTCCCGGCGACTATCGTGCCCCTTATGGTTAGGGCGGTTGCCGCCGTTCCTCTGCCCCAGACGCCCCCGGGGCCACCGCCGTACAGTGCGCGGTTGCCGCTGATGGTGCTGTTCGTTATCGTCGCGTTGCCGCCCTCGATCCCGATGGCGCTGCCGCCGTTGTCGCCCGTTTCGTTGGCCGAGAGTGTACTGTTCGTCACCGTCGCGCTGCCGCCCGCGATCCCGATGCCGCCGTATGAGTCGCCGTAGTTGCCGTAGAAGGCGCTGTCGTCCACCTTCATGGCGCCCGCAGATTCGTAGAGCCCACCGCCCTTGTTCGAGGTGTTGCCCGAGACGGTACTGCGCTGGACCGCGAGGTCAAGAGCAGTGTAGACGCCACCGCCTTGGGATGATGCATGATTGTCGTTCAGAGTGCTGTCCGTTAACCGAACGATGCCCTCGTTGTACAGAGCGCCACCCCGTCCCGCATAGTTTTTCCTTAGAATGCTCCCCACAACGGTCGCCTGGGGAATACGTTGCTGCCCAAAAACGGTCACGGCCAGATTGTGGATCGCCCCGCCCAATTCGGCGCTGTTGTCGCTTAGGGTGCTGTCAAACATGTTCACCTTGCCACCACCAAAGTTGAAGATGGCCCCGCCCCTGTTTACAGCTCTGTTGTTGCTCAAGACGCTCTTACGGATGGTCAGCGTGCCGGTGTTGGAGATGGCCCCGCCGTGGTTTTGCACATCCTCGAAGATAAGCAAGGGGTCTACTCCGCGGGCCCGGCCGTTGGCGATGGTCACACCAGAGAGGTCCAGACGAATGCTGCTCATGTCAAGGGGCCGCACCATATAGTTCCCGCTTATCGTCAGAGCCTCTGCCCCCGGACCCTCGATCGTCAGGTCCCTACCTACCCTGAGCGTCTCCGTAAGCGTGATCGTGCCCCTCGCCGAGGGGGCGAAGGTAATCGTGTCCGCAGCGTCCGTGTCGTTGGCGGCGGCGATCGCCTGGAGCAACGAGCCAGGCCCGGAGTCGTTGGTGTTGGTGACCGTGAAGGTCTCCGCCCACGCCGGGCTCGCCACGGACAGCATCGCCGCCACCGATACCAACAGCACCGCCAGCCTTCGAACCAGTCTGCTCTTCATCCGCCTACTCCTCGCCTCTCCAACCCTTTAGAACGCCCTCGCGGCATCACGCCGCGTCCAGCGAGACCATCGTCGCGCCCCCGCCGCGCGCCGTATATAGGACATCTGTCCCGGTACCGCGCCGCGAGGCCTACCCTGCGCACGAAAACCAACGGTAGTGGCGGGGGAAGGACGGCGCATCCCCCAAATGGGCTAGCTCGAAGCCTTCCACTTACGTGAAGGTAGCGGGCGGCAGGCCGAAGCGTAACTGTCCTTCGGACAGGTTTTCGGACCTTTTTCCGTGGAGGGACCTTTCGGGACGTCGTTGAAATG
>CADCVI010000099.1 GCA_902806105.1 uncultured Rubrobacteraceae bacterium | reverse complement strand
GGTACGACCACGCGCTCATGACCGAGGACGTGCCGGAGGCGCAGCTGGAGGACCTGGATTGGGCTGACGCCTACATCTTCGGGACGCCGGTCCGTTTCGGCAACGTGTCGGCGCAGCTCAAGCAGTTTATCGACACGGCGGGCGGGCTCTGGTTCGAGGGCAAGCTCGCGGACAAGGTAGTCGGGGGCTTCACGAGCGCGTCGAACGCGCACGGCGGCCAGGAGTCGACGCTCCTGAGCCTTTACAACGTGTTCATGCACTGGGGTTCGATCATCGTCCCGAACGGCTACACGGACGAGTCGGTCTTCGCCTCCGGCGGCAACCCTTACGGCACGAGCAGCACGGGCACCGACGAGGGCCCGACCGAGGAGGAGCTCGCCGTCGCCCGCTACCAGGGCCGCCGCATCGCCGAGAAGGCTCAGGCGCTCGTCGGGAGCCGACAGGCCGCCTAGGGGTTAGCGCCACACCGGGCGCGCTACGCGCCTCCACGAAGGGTCCGGTCGTCAGATCGGGCCCTTCGTCCTGTCGGGCGGCGGTGGGGGAGAGGTGTAGAATCCTGGGCGTGAAGATCGGGACACACACCTTCCTCGCCACTGCGCGCGTCCACTTCGGGGTCGGGAGCATCGAGAAGCTCGCCGAGGAGGCAGCATCCGCGCGGCGCGTCTTTCTGGTGACGGGGCGGACGCTGCGGGAGAAGACGGACCTCGTCCGGCGCGTCGAGGAGGCCCTCGGCGAGGGGCACGCTGGGACCTTCGCCGGGATGGGGCAGCACACCCCGGGGAGCGCCGTCGAGGAGGCGGCGCGGCAGGCGGAGGGCGCGGATCTTCTGGTCAGCTTCGGGGGCGGGAGCGTCATCGACGGGACGAAGGCCGTCGCCCGGAAGCTCGGATACCCCGGACAGGTAGCCATCCCGACGACGCTCTCCGGGGCGGAGTGGGCCCACCTCGTCGGGGTGACGGACGAGGCGGCGGGGCGCAAGGCCGGTTTCGTCGACGAGAAAGCGGTGCCCGAGGTCGTGATCCTCGACGCCGAGGTAACCCTGCCGACGCCCGAGAAGCTCTGGCTCTCGACGGGGATAAGGTCGCTCGACCATGCTATAGAAGGCTTTCTCGGCCCGGCGGAGCACCCGATAGAGGACGTCACGGGCCTGGAGGGGGCCAGGCGCCTCATGGAGTACCTTCCGCGCTCGAAAGCCCGGCCGGGGGACCTGGAGGCCCGCCACGAGCTACAGCTCGCGCAGTGGCTCGCGTACTTCGGCCCGAAGAACACCCCGATGGGCCTCTCGCACAACCTCGGGAAGCGGATCGGGGCGAGCTACGGCGTCCCGCACGGCTACACCTCCTGCGCCACGCTCGCCCCGACCCTGGACATCGTCGGCGAGAGCGTTCCGAGCGAGCGGTGGGCGATGCTGAAGAGTTCTCTCGGCGGCGAGCCCGGAGAGCGCGTCGCCGCCCTCGTCAGCGAGCTCGGGCTACCCAGCCGCCTCTCGGAGGCCGGGGTGCCGGAAGAAGACCTCGACGGCATCGCGGCGGAGTTCGGGGAACAGGCCGGGGTGGCGCGGGAGATCCTGCGCCGGGCCTACTAGCCCACGCTTCCTGGCGCTAGCCCCGGTCCAGAAGCTCGTAGGCCACGCTCGTGGCCGCTACGTACACGGCGTGGTGGAACGCGTCTATCGCTACCTCCTTGGTGCCCCACGTCCAGAACGGCGGGGCCACGCCGAGGGAGGGGAGCATGACCTGCTCCGAGCCCCACACCGCCGCGAAGTGCGCGGCGGAGGCGACCGGTCCCGAGAGCCCGACGGCGCCGAGAGCACCGCGGGCCGCGCCCCACGCGGTGCCGTAGCCCCAGTGGACGGCGTTCGAGAAGCGTTTCTTCTCTTTCTCGCCGGTCGGCTCGGCGCCGAGGACCTTGCTCGCGGCGGTCGCCGGGGCCGAGCTCGGCTTGCGGCCCCGGATCTTCATCTCAAGGGTGCTGGAGACCGTCATCACGGCCGTCCCCGCCGCCCCCGCGAACAAACCTTTCCCAAACGCCTCCGCCAGCGTTGCTATCTTCATCCAATCCCTATCTTGTCTCACGTGCCCGGTACCTTACTCTCGGTTCGGGTTCCGCTTCAGGCGAAGCGTTCGGTCACGACGAGGATCGGTGGATCGGCGAACTCGTGCAGCTCGTCGAGGAGGGTTCGCATGCGCGGGTCCGTGAGGTCCCTGCCTACCCCTTCGAGGTCGTTCGCCTCGATGAGCAGGAAGTAGCGGTAGGGCGGGGTGCCGCCGGAGCCGAAGACGCCGGAGGCCCTGAACGCCCGCCACTCGTCGATGGAGGGGAGGTCGCGAACCACGGGTGCGTAGCGGGTGCGGGCCCAGTTTTCGTAGTCCTCCGGGTCCACGCCTTCTCTGAGGTCGAACAGGCCGATGATGGTGGGCACGGTTTCGGGCTCCTCCCCTTAGATCTCCAGGCGGGCTTCTTCGAGGTCGAGGTCGCGCTCGACGCGGTGCATGGCCTCGTCGGAGATGTGCCCCTCGTTGCGGAGCCTGATGAGCTGCTCGCGTTGTGCCCGGATAAGCTCCCCGAGAAGGCGTTGGTAGGCCGTGGAACGCTCCTCGAAGCCGTTAGCTTCGGCGTCATTGTGGTCGGCGCCCTCCCTGCGGGCGGCGAAGCGGCTGCGGCGGTAGTTGTAGAGGCCCCGCACGCGCTCGGCGGTGTCGTTGCGCACCCAGTCCTCGCCCGAGAGCTCGTCCAGCCGCGAGACCGCCGCCTCGGCCGCCTCTATCCTGGCGCGCAGCTCCTCGCGTTCCGTGGAGCCGTCGTCTTCCAGTCCCAAAGCGCGGATGATCAACGGCAACGAGAGGCCCTGGACAACGAGGGTCGCCAGGATCACCGCGAAGGTGAGGAAGAGGATCAGGTCGCGTCCCGGGAACGGCTCGCCGGCCTCGGTCGTGAGCGGCAGGGCGAGGGCGGCGGCGAGCGAGATCACGCCGCGCATCCCGGCCCAAGAGATTACGACCACGTTGCGCCACGAGGGGGATGGGTCCCGCTCCCTCAAACGGCGGCTCAGGAGGCGTGGCAGATAGGTCGCCGGGAAGACCCACGCGACGCGCGCGAGGATCACCGCCAGGCTCACGAGCGCGGCGTAGAACGTGAGCTGGGCGGCGGAGTACTCGAGCTCGGAGAGCCGTTCCAGGATGCCGTCGAGCTGCAGCCCGATCAGGACGAAGGCGAGCCCGTTGAGCAGAAAAACCACCACGTTCCACACAGCACCCCCTTCGAGGCGCGAGAAGGAGGAGAGCAGGGTCGGGCTCTGCCGCCCGACGTAGAGCCCCGCCGCCACCGCCGCGAGCACCCCCGAGAAGAAGGGCTCCCCGTCGAAGCCGAGCAGCTCGTGCCACACGACGTGCGGCAGTTCCTCCGCCAGAAGGTACGACGCGAAAGGCGCCAGCAGCGAGATGACGATCTCGACCGGCGTGTCGTTCAGGACCTGGAACGCCTTCACCGTGAGCCAGCCGATCACGAGACCCACCGCCACGCCGCCCACGGCGCCCACCATGAACTGCAACCCTGCCCCCCAGGGCGAGAAGGCCAACGCCCCGGCGGCCACGCCCGCGGCTATGCGGAACGCCACGATGGCCGCGGCGTCGTTCACCAGGCTCTCGCCTTCGAGGATCGTCACGATCCGGCGCGGCACCCCGAGGCTCTGCGCGATGGCCGTCGCCGCTATCGCGTCGGTGGGGGAGACGATGGCCCCGAGCACGAAGGCCGCCGGCCACGAGAGCCCGACGACCCAGTGGGCCACCGCCGCTACCGCGACCGTCGTCGCCAGCACGAGCCCCACGGCGAGCAGCCCTATGGGGCGCAGGTTCGCCCGGAAGTCGCGCCAGGAGGTGAAAAACGCCGCCGAGAAGAGCAGCGGCGGCAAGAAGACCAGAAACACCACGTCCGGCTCCAGCTCGACCGTGGGCAGCCCCGGCACGAAGGCGAGCCCGAGCCCGCCGAGGACGAGCAGGATCGGGTAGGGCACCCCGACCCGGCGCGCCAGCGTCGCCAGCCCGGCCACCGCCCCCAGCAGCACGAACACCACCTCTATTCCGCCCACGACACGCCTCCTTCGATCAACCGTCGGGCCGCTATCATCACCAAGCTACCCGGGACGACGAGCTCGATCTGCTCCACTACCGCGCTCCCGCCGCCTCGCTCGCAAGCCCGTCCGCCGGAGCGTCGCCGGCCCCCCGGACGGACAACGGCAGACGAACCTGGAACCTCGTCCTCCCCGGCTTCGAGTCGACCCGGATGTCGCCCCCGTGACGCCCGACCACTACCCTGTAACTCAGGTCCAGCCCGAGGCCGGTGCCTTCCCCCACGCCCTTCGTCGTGAAGAACGGCTCGAAGATGCGGCTCTGGAGATGCTCGGGGATGCCGGGTCCGTCGTCCGAGACCTCGACGAGCACCCGGTCGCGCTCGCAGGTCGTCCTGAGCCCTATGCTCCCGCGTTCGCCCGGTTCGCGGCCCGCCCTCGCGGCGTCCACGGCGTTGTCCAGAATCTGGGTCCACGCCTGGTTCAACTCCGCGCCGTAGGCCGTGATCCTGGGTAGTCCCTCGTCGTACTCGCGGGTTATCTCCACGCCGCCGAGCTTGTACGCGAGCACGGAGAGCGTGCTCTCCAGCCCCTCGTTCACGTCGACCTCCTGCAAGGGGGCCTCGTCCATGTACGAGTACGACTTCACAGCCCCGACGAGCGCCGAGACGCGCGCCGAGCCCGCCTCGACCTCGCCGGCGAGCCCCGCCGCCCCGAGCATCGCCCCGAGGTAGCGCAGGGCTTCGGGCCGGGCCTGCTCCACCAGCGGGCCGACCGCCAGCTCAAGATCTGTCACCCCGAGGCCCGCGTCGACGAAGGCCGGGGAGAAGTCCCACGCGTCCTCTACGCTCTGCCCCTCCAGCCAGGCGGCGAGCTCGTCCTCCCGGTCGCCCCGCTCCAGCCCGTCCGGTACGGGGTCCCACGCCTTTTCTCCTGCGGCCTCCAGCGCGCGGGCCGCGACTTCCTCCAGCGCTTCGAGATCGCGCGTGCCGATCCTCCCGGCGGCGGCGGAGCGGGCCAGGCCGAGGGAGAGCTCGTTCAGATCGTGGAGGTTCTCGCGCAGGCCCCCGGCGGCGCTCCGGGCGGCGGAGGCGGGATTGTTGAGCTCGTGGGCGAGGCCGGCGGCCAGGGTGCCCAGTCCCTCCAGGCGTTCGCGCTGCTGGGAGACTGACTGGAGAATCTGGACCCGCTGGGCCATCGTCTCGAGCACCCTCGCGCCGAAGGAGGGGTAGGCGGTCAGCATCATCCGGAACTCCTCGTCCGGGATCAGGAAGAGGCGGACGTCCGTGAGCGCGCGGCCCGTCGCCTGGAAGGGGGTGCCTGCGAGGAGCGGGACCTCGGCGAAGAAGTCGCCGTCCGTGTAGGTGTTTATCGTCACCTCGCCGCCGCTGACCCTCTTGGTGATCCTGAGGTCTCCCCCCAGGATGATGTACAGGTGCTCGACGGGCTGGCCCTCCCGGCCGTTGATCTCACCCGCCGGGACGAGCTTCTCCGTCCCCGACCGCGCTACGCGCAAGAGCTGTGCGTCCTCGAGCCCCGCGAGGAGCGGGACCTGCCCGAGCTCCCGGACCAAACGCTGCGTCGGCTCCACCAGCCCCTCCTCAATCCTCGACGTGCAGGACGGCCTTGCCCGTAAAGCCCCGGTCCAGCAGCCTCCGCGCGACCTCTCCGACCTCCGCCCACGGTGCTTCTACTTCCACGCGCGGGACGAGCCTCCGCTCGGCGACGAGGGAGACCAGGCGCGCGAGCCCCGCCGAGGCCGGGCGCGACAGGACCTCGTGAAAGAGGATGAAGCCGTAGACGCTCGCGCTGCCGGTGAGGTAGAAGTCCCGGACGTCGAAGGTTACGTCGTACCCTGCCGAACCGCCGAAGGCGACGCAGCTCCCGCCGGGGGCGAGCATCGAGAGGGCGCCGCCGAGGACCGGGCCGCCGACGGAGTCGAGGATCAGGTCGTACGGCCCGAACCCCGCCGCGGCTTTAGCCGCCTCCCCGACGGCTACCTCGTGGGCGCCCGCCTCGCGAGCGATGGACTCGTGCTCGGGACGCCTCACCAGGGCGACGATGCGCCCGCCGGAGAGCCGTCCGAGCCGGAGCGCGAAGTCCCCGGCCCCGCCCGAGGCGCCCGTCACGAGCACCGTCTTCCCGAGCAGGTTGCCGCCATGTTCCAGGGCGTAGAGCGCCGTGAGGCCCGCGACCGGGAGCGTGGCGGCGTCGGTGAACGAGACGTGTTCCGGCAGCTCGGCCAGGGCGATGGTCGGGACGGCGACGAGCCCGGCCCACGCCCCGGCTGACATGAGCCCCACGACCCTCGCGCCCTCCGGCGGGCCGGTCCCGTCGGCGGCGGCCCTCTCGACCCTGCCGGCCAGGTCCCAGCCCGGGTTGAAGCCCGCCTCGGCCGTCTGGGAGCGGTTTACCTCGCCGCGGTTCAGGGAGACCGCGGCTACCCGGACGAGCGCCTCGGACGGTGCGGGGGGCACGAGTTCTTTCTCGCCCAGGGAGAGTCTGGCGGGGGCGTTCGGGTCTACGAGGATCGCTTGGGTCTTCATTCCATCCTCCGTTCGCGTGGGTGCGGTCGACTAATGATATTGGTGCTTCAACCCGCGAAGCGTGCTTCCTCGAGGTCCAGGTCGCGTTCGACGCGGCGCATGATCTCCGGGCTGATCTCACCCCTGTCGCGCATGGAGATCACGGCCTCCCTCTCCGCCTCGAAGAGCTCCATCCGCCACCGGCGCCAGTAGGCGGCGCTCTGTGCGTACTCCGCAGTCGCGCCACCGGCCTCGACCCCGGCGGTGTACCGGCGGATGCGTCCCTCGTAGTACTCTCGCATCTGCTCCTGGCTGCCGGGCGGCACCGGCTCGTTGGTGCAGAGGTCTTCGAGGCGCGCGAGGGCGGCGTGGGCGCCGACAAGGCGGGCTTTGAGCTCCGTTATCGTGGCTGAGGCGTCGTCGGCTTTTATGCGCAGCGAGCGGATGAGCAGGGGCAGGGTGAGCCCCTGCAACACGAGGGTCGCCAGGATCACCGCGAAGGTCAGGAAGACGATGAGGTTGCGCCCCGGGAACGCCGCACCGCCCTCGACGGTCAGCGGAATGGCGAGCGCCGCCGCGAGGGAGACCGCGCCGCGCATCCCGCTCCAGCTCATGACGAGCCGCTCCTGCCACGAGCCGCGCGGGTAGCTCCTGCGGAAGACTCGGTCGAGGACGGGGTGGAGGTAGGGCACTGTGAAGAACCAGATCAGGCGCGCCCCGACGACCACCCCGAAGACGAGTGCTGCGTAGAGGAGGGCCTCTGGGACGGTCGTCCCGTCGAGTCCCCTGAGGACTACCGGAAACTGGAGGCCGACCAGGACGAACAGGAGCGATTCGAGGATAAATACCGTAGTGCTCCAGAAGGAGGCGGATTGCAGGCGCGTGGAGGCCGCCGAGAAGAGCCTGGGGGCCCGCCACCCCTGGTAGAGGCCGTAGGAGACGACGGCCAGGATGCCCGAGACGTGCAGCTCCTCGGCGACCACGTAGACGGCGTAGGGGAGGAGGAGTGAGGTCGTGATCAGGATCGACGGCTCCCTCAACCTCGCCCACAGGGGCAGGAGGAGCCTGGCGAGTACGAGGCCGAGCACGAGGCCGCCGCCGCCGGTCAGCAGGAACTCGAGGCCCGCCTCCCACAGGGAGAACCCGCCGGCGGTCGCCGCGACCACCGCCACCCGGTATGCCACGAGCGCCGAGCCGTCGTTGACCAGGCTCTCGCCGCTCACGACCGTGCTCACGCGCTCTGG
Organism: uncultured Rubrobacteraceae bacterium; assembly: GCA_902806105.1. The sequence continues at coordinate 2,438 of CADCVI010000099.1, read as the reverse complement.
TACGCCGAGACGGCGGAAGATCCCCTCGGCCGCCACGGGATCGGTAGGGGCGAGGATCGCGCCGAGCACGAAGGCCGCGGCCCAAGGCAGGCCGAAGAGGTAATGCGCCAGGACCGCCACCGCGAGCGTCGTCACGAGGACGAGCCCGAGCGCGAGCTGCGCGATCGGCCGGAGGTGGACCCGCAGGTCGCGCGGCGACGAGAGAAAGGCCGCCGAGTTCAGGAGCGGCGGTAGGAAGACCAGAAAGATGACCTCCGGCGCCAGCTCCACCTCGGGGACCCCGGGCACGATCGTCGAGACGAACCCTATCGCGAGCCCGCCGAGGACCAGGGCGATGGGGTAAGGCACCCCTGACAGCCGGGCGAGCTGCGCGAGCAGCACCACGGCCCCGAGCAGAACTATGAGAAACTCTATCTCGCCCAGAACGCCCCCCCGGCCTCGCCGCCCCACCTACGAAGATTGTAACAACACCACCGAAATCCCGGGATCACGTGGTGGCAACCATGCGTCGTGGTCCCGTGGCCAGCCCCACGTCGGGTTGCGTTTCTCCAGAAGACCTCCGCAAAGCGCTGCCCAATGGGCCCCATCGAGGCGCAAACGTCCCCTTCGGTTGTGCCTTGTTGTTTGATCAGCGGTGTTCAGGTGCCTCAGGATATGGCCCCGGAGGGGCTCGAAGATCGCGGGGGCGGTAACCTTGCGATCCCACGTGAAAGATTGGTGATGTAAGGTGGTCCGGGGTTATCGGGACCTCTCTCCTCGTATTATTCCGTTTGTGTCTGGAGTTTGCGGGTACAGCATGGCTGTCGGGTAAACGAGGATGAGGAGGAGCCGGGTGGCGGACACACAGAACACCGAGTCGGCGATAAAGGTACGGAAGGTTACCGACGTCCACTCCAACTGGAGCAGCCAGGGAGCCCTGGAGAACGGCAAGTTCTCCTACCAGCTGATCCTGGACAACGGGGCCGAAGAAGCCCTAATCATGCCCACGGCCGACGACGCCAAGGTCTTGAGGGACTTTTTCCACGACGCGGACGCCGTGTACTGGGATGTTGAGAAAGAGGTCCTCATCTTCAGCAACATAGACTGAGGCTTCAGGCGGGTCCGAGCCGGGGTCCTTCGGGGCTCCGGCTTTTTGGCTCTTGACACCCTCGGAGCAGAGAGGCGATGCATAGCGGGCGAGTTGCCCGGGACCGACGGCCCGGCCGACGGGTCGGCGGCCGCACCGGAAGGCGTTCCCTCCTGGGGGGGCAGCCTGGTGGGGGTGTCTCAGGGGAGAACGAGGAGCGGACCCGACACCGGTAATAGTGGAAAAGGGAAAGGAGAGGGGTTGGCGCCGGGTCCGTGACTCCTTTGTAATCCGCCCGGGTGACAGGAAGATAACGGAGCGGTAACGGAAAGGTAACGGACCTACCCAAAAGCGTAGCAGCGGGTCCGGATACGAGCGGTGGGGCTGCTTGAGGCGTGCCGGAGGGATCGTGTAGCATACCCTCCGGGGAAAAGGCATAGTTCTCGATGGACCGAGGAGCTTCTATGAGCGAGGACCGTAAGGAAGTAGTCGTCCGTGGAGACGGGGAAGGCTTGCACCACGAGGTCTTCGTCGGATCTCACCGGCTGTCGGCGGACGAGCCGCCGCATCTTGGAGGGTCCGACCAGGGGCCCAACCCCTACGATCTACTGCTCGCGTCTCTGGGGTCGTGCACGGCGATGACCGTGACGATGTACGCCCAGAGAAAAGACATGCCCCTCGAGGGCGTCACCACCAGGCTCCGGCATTCGAGGATACATGCCAACGATTGCGAAGCGTGCGAGACCGAGAACGGGAAGCTCGATTCGATCGAGTTGAGCATCGAGCTCGAAGGGCCGCTGAGCGATGAGCAACGCTCGAAGCTCCTAGAAATCGCCCACAAGTGCCCGGTGCACCGCACCCTCACTTCCGAAAAGGTCATAACGATCGGCTCTGGAGAAGGATCGGGCCAACAGGTGCCCACGTAGGTGGGCTTACCCTAACCTCCGCCCTTCTGCGCGCATACTCACCCTGCCGTCCTCAGACCGCGCGAAGCTAGTAGAAATCGCGAGCCGCGAGGGCGCCGGGAGTGAGAAACTGGGTACGACGCCGGTAACAGTAGGGACCGGAAAGGGATGAGCCGGCAACCGGATACGCGTGCGTATAGGACGCAAAAAGGGCCGGGGAGATTATCTCCCCGGCCCTTTTTCTGCTACCTCGAAGAGGTGCTGCCCACTACTACGAGAAGAGCTTTATCCTCCGCTCGATCTGCTCCACGAGCGTCTCGCGGTCCTTGCCCTGCTTCTCGTGGGCGCGAAGCTCCTCCAGCTGCTCCACCGAGAACGCGTCCAGCTTCTCGACGATGTCGGAGACCTTCAGCGACTCGTAGTCGCCGGTCCCAAGGGTCGCGAGTACCGCCGTCCAGATCGCCGCC